>NZ_CP085256.1:2803223-3114692 GCF_044790185.1 Oceanobacillus kapialis | reverse complement strand
CATGAAGCCACTATTACGTTGAAAGAGAACTTAGCTATATTAGGATTTCTAAGTTTTAAAAATCCAACCACTTTTTATGGATCAGGAACGGAAGCTGGTGTAAAGGCATTCCAGGAAGCAAACGGATTACCAGTATCAGGGATTTATGAACCAATAACCAAAGAACATGTGGAAGATCAGATAACGGGCCCTTTAAAAAAGGGAATGTACCGGGATGACGCTATTGAACTGAAAGAGAATTTGGTTCGACTAGGTTTTGCATCTTTTAAGGATCCAAATAACTATTTTGGTAGTCAGACAGAACAGGCCGTAGAAGATTTCCAAGCATATTACAGCCTATCTAAGACAGGAATAGCAGATGAGCCAACGCTAGGAAAAATGGAAGAAGTACTGTCAAGTCCATTCCAGAATGGAAAAAGACATGAAGCCACTATTATCCTGAAAGAAAACCTAGCTGTTTTAGGCTTTCTAAGCTTTAATAATCCAACAACCCTGTACGGATCAGAAACAGAAGCTGGCGTAAAGGCATTTCAAGAAGCAAACGGGTTACCAGTATCGGGGATTTATGAACCAATAACCAAAGAACATGTGGAAGATCAGATAACGGGCCCTTTAAAAAAGGGGATGTACCGGGATGACGCTATTGAACTGAAAGAGAATTTGGTTCGTTTAGGATTTGCTTCTTTTAGTAATCCAAATAACTATTTTGGGAGTCAAACAGAACAAGCGTTAAGAGACTTACAAGGTTATTACAATTTATCTAAAACAGGAGTAGCGAATGAAGATACTCTAAAGAAGATTGAAGAAGTATTGTCAAGCCCTTTCCAAAATGGTAAAAGGCATGAAAAGACAATTGAAATGAAAAAAGATCTTAATAGATTAGGATTTTTAAGTTTTAATAACCCGACCACATTTTATGGCCCAACGACAGAAGCAGGAGTGAAAGCTTATCAAGAGCATTTTAACCTACCAGCATCTGGGATTGCAGAATCGACTACCCTTGCAAAAATTGATGAAATTCTTTCAAGTCCATTCCAAAAAGGGAAGAGACATCAAGATACTATTGAAATTAAAGAAGATTTGGCGCTGCTGGGCTATTTGAATTTTTCCAATCCTACTACTTATTATGGCACTACTACGGAGAAAGCTGTTGCTCAGTTTCAAAGATCAAATAAATTACCTGTCAGTGGAATAGTAGATTCAATTACATTGGAACAGATTAAAGTTGCTGTAGAAAATAGAGTTGTTAAAATATTTTTGGATCCAGGACATGGAGCACATGACCCAGGTGGTAGAGGGTATGGGCTAAATGAAAAAGATGTAGTATTAGACATAGCGTTGTATGCCTCTCAAATTCTAGAAAATAATTATACTGGAGTCGAGGTCATGCTCTCCAGAACTAATGATGTGTTTGTAGAATTAGAAGACCGTGCTAAAATGGCAAATCAATGGGGTGCAGATTATTTTGTAAGCATACACAATAACGCTTTTAATGGGACTGCAAATGGATTTGAGAGCTTTATTTTTAATGGGAATGTCTCTAATGAAACGGAGACCAGGCAAAATGAAATGCACAATTTTATTAGTAATAAATTGAACGTATATGATAGAGGGGAAAAAACAGCGAACTTTAGTGTTCTCCGTAATTCTAATATGCCATCTATTTTACTAGAATACTTGTTTATAGATAATTTCACAGAGAATAGTCTATTAAAAAACAAATCGTATCGTAACTTTCTTGGGAAGACAACTGCTGATGCGATTGCACATAGTTTCAGTCTGAAGAAAAGATAGGTAATTAAAGGGGGTAAATTCAATAGGAGTTTACCCCTTTTATAATGCCTGTAATACTTGAAAGATTTCACTTTAATTTCCAAATACATATTGAAATAACTTACCGTTTCACCGATACTAAAAGAGTAAGACAAAAATAGATAAGGAGGTGAAACTAGAGTGAAGATAAGATCTATTATACTAACCCTATTACTTGTTGTATCTTTTTTCCACTTTAGTCCACAAACTACATATGCAGAAGAGGTTACTACGAATAATGAAGTTAATGAAGTAGTTGGAACAGAGGGGAATACCTCGGAAGAAAAGGATTCTTCCGAGGTAGTGAAAGATGAGCAATCCTCTGAGGAAGTGGAAAAAGAACAGGCATTAATGAAGAAAAGTAGTATAAAAGCTACTTCTGAACCTGCAAGTCTAGAAAAAGGCGTACATGATGAGAGAGTAATAGACTTAAAAGAAAGTTTATCACAATTGGGTTTTGGATCTTTTAATTCAACAGACTATTTTGATGAAGCAACAGAACAGGCTGTAGAGATATTCCAAGAATATTATGGTTTGTCTGTAACTGGGATAGCAAATGATGTTACGTTACAAGAGATTGATTCAGTACTAGCAAGCCCTTTTCAAAATGGTGAGAGACATGAAGACACTATTAAGCTGAAGGAAAATCTAGCAATTCTAGGATTTTTAGACTTCGATAACCCGACGACGTACTTTGGATCAAAAACAGAGGCGGGCGTTAAGGCATTCCAAGAAGCAAACGGATTACCGGTCTCAGGCATCTATGAAGAGGTGACACAGCTGACGGTAGAATCTCAGGCAACCGGTCCTTTAAAGAAAGGAATGTATCGCAACGATGCTATTGAACTAAAAGAAAATTTAGTCCGCTTAGGCTTTGCATCTTTTAGCAATCCGAATCATTATTTCGGGAGTCAAACAGAACAGGCTGTAGAGGATTTCCAAGCATACTACAATCTTACTGTCACAGGAATAGCAGATGATGCAACCATAGGGAAAGTTGAGGACATCTTGTCTAGCCCCTTCCAGAACGGTGAAAGGCACGAAGATACGATCAAGCTGAAGGAAGACTTGGCTGTATTGGGTTATTTAGACTTTGGTAATCCAACAACCTATTATGGTTCTGTAACAGAAGCAGGCGTAAAAGCATTCCAAGAAGAAAATGATCTTCCAGTATCAGGGATCTATGAAGAAGTAACACGGCAACATGTTGAAGCTAAAGCTACCGCTCCTTTAGAAAAAGGGATGTATCGAGAAGACGCTATTGAACTAAAAGAGAACTTGGTTCGTTTAGGATTTGCTTCATTTAGTAACCCAAACAACTATTTCGGTAGCCAGACGGAACAGGCTGTAGAGGAGTTTCAAGCATATTATAGTTTACCCGGAACAGGAGTAGCAGATGACGCGACCATAGAAAAAATTGCAACAGTATTGTCTAGTCCTTTCCAAAAAGGTGAAAGACACGAAGATACGATCAAGATGAAGGAAGACTTGGCTGTATTGGGATATTTAGACTTTGATAATCCAACAACTTATTTTGGTTCTGTAACAGAAGCTGGCGTAAAAGCATTCCAAGAAGAAAATGATCTTCCAGTTTCAGGAATCTATGAAGAAGTAACACAACATCATGTTGAAGCTCAAGCAACTGCTCCTCTGCAAAAAGGTATGTATCGAGATGACGCAATTGAACTGAAAGAGAATTTGGTCCAACTAGGATTTGCCTTCTTTAGCAATCCAAACAATTACTTTGGAAGTCAAACCGAACAGGCTGTTGAGTATTTCCAAGATTACTACAGTTTAAACGTAACAGGCATAGCAGATGAGGCAACAATAGAAAAGTTGGAAGCGGTTCTCTCCAGTCCCTTACAAAAAGGT
This sequence comes from Oceanobacillus kapialis, assembly GCF_044790185.1. GTDB lineage: Bacteria > Bacillota > Bacilli > Bacillales > Amphibacillaceae > Oceanobacillus_B > Oceanobacillus_B kapialis. The sequence goes on along the minus strand of NZ_CP085256.1, from coordinate 3,111,008 downwards.
GAAAGACACGAAGATACGATTAAGGTGAAGGAAGACTTGGCGATATTAGGATATTTAAGTTTCGATAACCCTACTACTTTGTATGGGGCTATTACAGAAGCTGCCGTAATAGCATTCCAAGAAGATAATGGATTACCGATTTCCGGCATTTATGAAGAAGTAACCCGTCAACAAGTGGAAGCCCAAGCATCAGGGCCACTAAAAAAAGGGATGTTTCGCAATGATGCAATAGAATTTAAAGAAAAATTGGTCCGTCTAGGATTTGCTTCCTTCAACAGTCCGAATAACTACTTCGGAAGTCAGACAGAGCAAGCTACGAAGGATTTACAGGAGTATTATAGGCTATCTGAGACAGGGGTAGCAGACGAAACTACCTTAGATAAAATTGAAGAGATCTTGTCAAGCCCCTTCCAAAATGGAGAAAAGCATGAAATGACAATCGGAATGAAAGAAAACCTGAAAAGTTTAGGGTTCTTGAGTTTCGATAATCCAACAGACTATTATGGAACAACAACTGAAGCAGGAGTAAGAGCATTTCAAGAGCATTTTGATCTTCCGGTTTCAGGGATTGCTGAACCTAATACATTTGCAAAAATAGAAGAAATTCTGTCAAGCCCTCACCAGAAAGGTAAGAGGCATCAAGGTACTATAGCTATAAAAGAAAATCTCGTAAAACTTGGCATTTCATCTTTTGTTAATCCTAACGAATACTTTGGGCCTAAAACAGAAGAAGGGATAAAGAATTTTCAAGAGCTTTACGATTTGCCAGTTAGTGGTATAGCTGATAGTGTTACAAGAGAGGCGCTTGAATTAGCAGCAAATTCATCAAGAAAAACTAAATATAACCTCACACTTGCTGAGGCTGTAGAGATGCAGATGGCTGCAATTCCGAAAACTGACAAGAAGTATGCATATGTTTCTGCAAGTTATATTGAAGACGGTAAGGTTACTGCAAATCTATTAAATGTAAGATTAGGACCATCTACTTCTTATGATGTTGTAGGAAATCTACCAAAAGGTACCGAAGTGAGTATTATTAGTAAGACAGGTAGCTGGTACCAAATAGATTTTGTTAGTGGTGAGTGGGTAATAGCTAGTGAAAAAGATGTAAAGTATTACTTAGATCCGTTTAATTTTCTTGATGATAAGGAACAGAGATTCCAGTTTTTAGATCTTGGGAGAACCACTAATACTTCAGTAAAAACACTGAATGATTATCTAAATGATAAAGGCATTCTTGAAAATATGGGTGATGCTTTCGTTGATGCTAGTAGAAAACACGGTGTAAACGAAATATACTTACTCTCCCATGCATTATTGGAAACTGGACATGGAACATCAGATTTAGCAACAGGTATTGAGGTTGGAGAAAATAAAAAAGGTGAACCCGTCCTCGTAACGAAATATAATGAAGACAGCCTAACAAATGTTAAAGAAGTTTATAATATGTTTGGCATAGGTGCTTATGATGATACAGCTAGAGAAGACGGAGCAAAAACAGCCTACAGAAATGGTTGGACAACTCCTTATAAGGCAATAATTGGCGGAGCTAGTTTCATAGGTAACAACTATGTTAAGGCTGGCCAAAATACGTTGTACAAAATGAAATGGAATCCAGGTGCAATGGATAAATTAGGAGAGGCTGATCATCAATACGCTACAGATATAGGCTGGGCTAGCAAGCAAATTTACACGATGTATAACCTTTATCAGGACATTGGGATAACAAATGTATTATTAGATGTACCTGAATATAAATAAAAAGGTTTTATAAGGTGTTTTAAAAGGAAAGAACCAATTGAGATCACGTTGACCTCAATTGGTTCTTTTTATTTAATAAGGTTACTTTTATGATTAAAAAATAAAGCAACAGATTTACAAAAACCTTTTAATAATGAACTATACAATTCAATGAAATGTGTTAAAATATACTAGACTTATTTAATTTAATCGATAATAAGCAGGTGGCCATATGTGGAATATGACAGAGTTAATTCTTGCCTTTATTATATCCTGTGTAACAACCTTACTTGTTACACCGATCATTATTAAACTAGTAACCAAATATAAACTAATAGACACGCCTGATGAGAGAAAAAACCATGATTGCGCTAAGCCAAGCCTTGGTGGTCTTGCTATCTTTATTGGAGTAGCAGCAGGATTTCTTTACCTGCAACCTGTTTCTCCACAAATGACTGCAATTATAATCGGAGCATTAATTATTTTAGTGACAGGTATCCTGGATGACATTTTTGCTATTCGAGCCTTATATAAGCTTGCCGGGCAGATTGGAGCTGCCGGAGTTGTAGTGTCATCAGGATTGGTAATTGAAAAATTAACGGTACCTTTTATCGGGACCGTTTACTTTAATGATTTCCTTGGCATTGTGCTTACTATTTTCTGGATCGTAGCAGCTTCGAACGCTATTAACCTAATTGATGGGCTTGATGGACTGGCCGCCGGAGTCTCAGCGATTGGCCTTTCCAGTATTCTAGTTATGGCCGTCTTAGATTACCGGTTTGTTGTTGTCTATCTGTGTACAATCTTGATTGGTAGCTGCCTCGGTTTTCTTTATCATAACTTTTTCCCAGCAAAGATTTTTATGGGAGATACGGGGGCACTGTTTTTAGGGTATTCGATCGCAATTGTATCCATGCTCGGCTTGTTCAAAAACGTAGCATTCTTTAGCTTTATTGTACCAATTATAGTTATAGCTGTGCCGGTGTTTGATACCATCCTAGCCATTATTCGCAGAGCAATTAATCACCAAGGCATTGCAACAGCGGATAATAAGCATATACATTACCAATTAATGAAGATGGGATACTCTCACCGTGGTGCTGTTTTAATCATTTATGCATTTAGTATTTTCTTCGGCTGTATGGCAATTGTTTTTAACAGTGCAACATTACTTTCATCTCTTGTTACCTTTGTAGTAATTGTATTAGGGATTCAACTGATAGCTGAGCTAGCTGGTATGACCTATCACAATCGCCAGCCTATCCTGGATGGCTTTAAAAGGATTTTAGGTGTAAAGAAACTAACCAAATAATGATAAAACCCGTATTCTCGTACGACTGGGAATGCGGTTTTTTGTGGCTTATTACGGGTATAGAATAAGACTAAGATTAGGGCAATAAGGACAAAATACTATTACATACGCACAAATCGACGTAGCTGAAAAGCTTCTAACTGATCAGCATGATCTCTACGCTTTTTGTGACTTCTTTCTTATTTGCAGGCTATCTTTTAATAAATAGGACAAAAAAACTGCTAACCCTCTTATAGGATTAGCAGTTTTCAGTTGAACTAGCTTGCACTAGCGGACGTATTCGCTTCTGTGCTCTCAGTAGTCTGTGAGGTGCTGTCCTCGTTTGCAGTAGAGCTACCGGAAAGCTCCAAGTGTTGTTGTAAGAGCAATTTGGTATTGGCCAATGAAGTTTGATCCAATTGCCAGTAATACGTACCAGCTGGTTGATAATCATGGCCTTCTAACGTAAGTGTTTCAATGTCTAATTGAGAGCCACTTGTACCGTAGGAGATAAAGCTTTTCATTTCGTCAAAGTTCATATTCGTTACCATATTCTCTCCAACTGCTTCAATAACATCATCATACTTTAAGACAGAGCCAGCTGAAGCTGCTTTTCTTACTACTGCCTTGATAAGATCCTGTTGTCTCTTACCACGTTCAATATCATTATCAAGCTTTCTTGTACGGGCTAATGCTAATGCTTCTTCCCCGTTCAGTTCCTGCTCACCAGGCATTAAATGAATAGCACCTTTTTTATCCATGGAATTCGATTCTGTGAATTCATATGGAACTTCAGCAGTGATACCACCCAATGCGTCTACTACATCGACAAACGCATGAAAATTGACCTTTACGTAATAATCAATGGGAATCTCAAGTAGGTTCTCTACTGTTTCAATAGTGGCTTGGGGGCCACCATAAGCATGGGCATGGTTAATCTTTGTTTCATACCCTACTTCTGGAATATAAACATACGAGTCACGAGGTATGCTTACTAGCTTCACACTTTTATCATCTTTGTTTAAGGTCGCAACCATTAGGGCATCTGTACGGGAGCTTCCCTCATTTGCTCGATGATCGTTCTCGTCTACACCCATAATTAGAACAGAGACATTATCAATGTTCGGGTCCACTTTTGTTTCTCGCAGATCTGACTTTTCTCTTCCATCGTCTTGATAAGAGTCCGAGAATACCGAGTCCGCTTTTGTATACAGATAGGTGAAATAACCGAGGGCTAGGAATAGCACCAGGGCTGGTATTAATATAAAATAAGCTCTCTTTCGTAGCTTTTTCTTCCGTCTTCGTTTAACTACACGAGTTCGTGTATGTTTATTATCCATTATTGTTCTCCTTTGGTTACTAATAAGTTGATAGAAATCATTAAGAATATAGAAACCAAACTCTATTTTACTATGAATCAACTAATTCGTAAATGTATTTTTAAAGAAGTAAAAAAGTGTTAAATCCATGACTTCACTCGATTCACGACAAATAAGGTTCTAATCAGTTCAATTTCCAGAAATTAGGTTGGATACTCCAAGCTTAGCACTTTTGCCTTTAAAGTAGGCTCCTGTGATTTTAGACGATTGAGGTGAAAAAAGGTTTCACCTTAACCCGTTACTCATTTTCAGAACTAAGATCAGATTTTATCTTTGTCGTGGAAATACCCAGTGTTCTTGGTAAGTAGATGACGTCACAATAAGATTTTAGGTAGTCAAATTTTCCTTCCCAATCATTCCCCATCACGAAAATATCGATGTTGTGCTCCTTGATATCCTTCACTTTTTGGTCCCAGGAGTCTTCGGAAATTACTTTGTCTACATACCTAATAGATTCCAATATAGTTTTTCGCTCAGCAAAGGAGTAATATGCCTGTTTGTTTTTAATCTTATTAAAATGGTCCGTAGATATTCCAACGATTAAATAATCGCCCATCTCTTTTGCTTTCTTTAAAATATTTATATGACCAGGATGAATTAGATCAAAAGTCCCGTATGTGATTACTCTCTTCAATAGTAATCCCCTCCGTTTAAGGTACCTAAACTAATCATACCATAGATGGGAAGCAGAATTAAAAACGTCTTCTAATGTAGTCGGGAGGCCTTAAGATGCTTTGAATTAGGGGTAATAAGTCACGTTAACGAGATTTGGGATCTGTCTTTACAAAAAATATAGACATTTTTCATACCGCTTTAACATTTAACTGGCACAATGGAGATAAACATCGAGAGTGGGGATTTAGAATGCTATGGAATAAAAAACATAAGCCAAAGCTGTTATATAAGTATTTTATTTCCTATCTCATTATTTTTCTTATTCCGTTTCTGACCATTAGTTTGGTGTTTTACCAAATGTCTGTTAGTAATTTACGGGAGCAAATTATTCAATCAAATATAGATAAGGTGGAACAGGTTAGAGACTTTGCTGATTCTAGAAAAAAGGAGCTTAGCGAGATCGCTTCTCGAATTTCCTTTGATCATCGTCTCACCCCTTATATGTTTAGCCAGCCATACCATAGTAAACAAGCAATTGAAGAGCTTAAGACGTACAAAGCTAACAGCTCTATTATAGATGAATTATATATGTATTTTGAGGATAGAAGCCAAATTTATACCACGATAGGAACAAGTAAGCTACCAACCTTCATGGAAAAGACGTATCATATGGCGGATTCAGAGGTAACAAATTATCAAACCACCCTTGAGGAAGTAGCGGGAGAGACAGTCTACCCGCTTCCTGCTGTTGAAGATGAGCAAGAAAGGGTTATTTCCTATTTATATCCACTACCAGTAGGAAATTCTGTACACTATGGGACGGTCGCTTTCTTTGTGAAGGAGTCGACCTTTACCCAAATGTCGGAGAGGGTTCTTGGTGATTTTGAAGGGAGTATGTTTATCTACAATGAGCAGGATGATTTAATTGCTTCCACAAATAAAGGCCTGTCATTAGATGCCGATATAGTGCGACAAGTTGCGCCAGATAACTCGGGTGTAACGGAAAAAGTTGCAAATGAGGAACAATATTCTCTGGTTACGGTGAAATCTGAAGAGAGTGGCTGGTCCTTTGTAACAGCGATGCCAACAGCGCAGTTTTATAGTAAAATGGACAGCTTGCGAACGACCATTATAACCATTCTCTCTGCGATTGCGGGAATTGGTTTCCTATTTATTATTATTATGACAATTCAACAGTACCGACCAATTCGCCGCTTAGCTCAAACTGTACAAGTGAAACAGCAACGCGAGGAACACGATAGAAGATATCAGGATGAATTGGAAGGTATTCAGGAAAGCATCCAGATCATAAATAAGGACAAGGAACAGCTTAATGAACGCCTTCAAGGCCAGCAACCACTTATTAAGGAACAGCTTTTACAACGATTGCTGAAAGGGAAGGTGCAACACCGATTTAATATTGGGGAGTACCTGGAAGAAACAGGTATATCATTTGAAATACCTTATTTCTTTGTGCTTATTACCGTTTTTCATGAGCAGTCAGAGGAGGACAACCTGGAAAGAGCATATAAGGAAAAAGGGATAGCTATTCTTGAAGAAATGAAGTATGGACAGGCAAAAGGTTACAGTACGGAGCTGGTTCAGGATCATGCAATTGCTACCATCGTCAATATAAGTAAACCAGATGCAGCAAAACAAATGGTAGACTACATAAGCAGTCAGCTCAGCAAACATATTCCCCTTTCCTATACGATGGGGGTAGGAGGCACGTATAAGGGAATAGAACGTTTAAATCGCTCCTATATTGAGGCAAATGCGACCCTGGAATCACAAGCGTTCCATCAAGATCGAAATATCGTATTTTTTAAGGATTTAAATATCTCGGTAGATGAGGTATTTTGGTACCCAACAGATAAGCAAGCAAAGCTTTCACAGAGTTTGAAACAAGGGGATGAAGTGGTCGCGCTTGAAACATTACAGGATATTTTTGGTTATTTAACAGAATTAGAAGCCCCACATCACCTGATTCGATGCATTTGTTTTGATATAATAAATAGTGTCATTAAATTCCCAATGGAAATGGGCCTCCAAAAGAACTTTGTAGATATACAGACAATTACTTCCTTTAAATCATTGGATGATTTGCAACAGCGGCTGGAAAAACCAATTGCTTTAATATGTAGGGAAATGGAAAAACAACGAGAGAATAATAATAATGCATTAGCAAACAGTATTCTCCAATATATAGCGGAAAATTTTCATTCTCATGATATTAGTTTGGAGGAAACAGCGAAAGCCTTTCAATTATCCAGCTCGTATATTAGTAGATTTATAAAGGAACAAACTGGTAACACCTTTACCAAGTATGTCTGGAATTTGAGAAATGAGGAATTTAAAAAACAGTTGGTAGAAACGGACAAGCCCATTAAAGAAATTGTGCTGGATATCGGCTATGTAGACGTTGCCAATTTCACAAGAAAATTTAAGCGAGCTGAAGGCGTCACCCCTGGGCAGTATAGACAGCAACATTTCAACCAGACGGAAGCAATGGATTAAGACCACGAGGAAAGGGAGGATGACATGTCAGCGAAACAACCAAATATTTTATTCATTATGAGCGATGACCATGCAGCACAGGCGATTAGTACGTATAATCAGACATTAGTCGACACACCGAATATTGATCGGATTGCAGATGAAGGTATGCGGTTTGATAACGTGTATTGTACAAATTCCCTTTGTGCACCAAGCAGGGCCACGATTCTTACAGGGAATTACAGCCACGAAAATGGGGTGCGCGGTTTATCGGAGCCATTTGATGGGAGACAGCAGACGTTCCCCAAGCTATTACAGGAAAGTGGCTATGAAACAGCCATTATGGGAAAATGGCATTTAGGTCAAGGCGGGAATAGCGACCCAACTGGATTTGACTATTGGAATGTTTTTCCTGATCAAGGGGATTACTATGACCCAGTGATGATTGAAATGGGAGAAGAAAAACAGATAAAAGGGTATGCAACAGATATTGTCACAGATCTTTCCATAGAGTGGCTTAACAAACGAAATAATGAAAAGCCTTTCATGATGATGGTCCATCATAAAGCACCACACAGACCATGGGACCCACCTGAAAAGTATAAGGATTTATTCGCGGACAAGAAATTTCCCGTGCCTAAGACCTATGAAGACGATTATGCAAACAGGGCAAACGCTGCTAAAATGGCAGACATGCGAATTGAGGATCTGAAGGAAGAAGACGTGAAAGGGGTTCCGCCAGAGGGGCTCTCCCCACAAGAGGTCAAGGACTGGAAATATCAGCGTTATATAAAAGATTACCTGCGCTGTGTCGTCTCCATTGATGACAATGTCGGCAGATTACTGGAATATTTGGATGACCAAGGACTTGCCGAAGACACCATTGTTGTGTACACCTCTGATCAAGGCTTTTTCTTAGGAGAGCATGGCTGGTATGACAAACGATTTATGTATGAGGAATCTTTGCAAATGCCTTTTGTCATGCGCTATCCGCAAGAAATTGCAGCAGGAAGTGTCTCCAAAGACATGATTATTAATAACGACTTCGCGCCAACTTTTTTGGACTACTGTGGGGTACAGCCAAAAGAGGAAATGCAGGGAGAAAGCTTCCGAACGATTGCCAAGGGAGAAAAACCTGAAAAGTGGCGAGATGCGATCTACTACCGATATTGGGAACATTTAACGATTCATCAGGTAACTGCTCACTACGGAGTACGAACAGATCGTTACAAGCTCATTTATTATTACGGAGACCCGCTTGATGTTATCGGTGCAGTTAACAAGCCGATGGAACCGGAATGGGAGCTCTTTGACTTGGAAAAAGATCCGCTTGAATTAAAAAATGAGTATGACAACCCGGATTATGCAGAAACGGTAGGAAAATTAAAGGAAACGCTTAATCATCTAAGAAAAAAGTATAAAGAAACAGTTTAACTTGGCAGGTGAAAGGATTGGAACATACAGAAAACCGCGGATGCTGTGCGGCATCCCGAGGTAATGCTAGTAAAAAAATGGAATCCGATCAGGTTTGGGTTCATGCAGACGGAATTGAGCCTTCTCTTGAAGGCATGGTTCTTATTAAAGGTGGCAAGTTCTTGATGGGTACACAGGAAAAAGCTGGGTTTCCTGAAGATGGGGAAGGGCCTGTCCGAAACATTAAGGTAAACTCCTTTTACATGGATGCTCATACGGTAACCAATGCTTCCTTTGCTAGATTTATAGAAGAGACAGGTTACCAAACAGAGGCAGAACAATTCGGTTGGTCGTTCGTATTTTATAAGCTAGTCAGTGAAGAAACAGCAAGGAAAGTAAGACAGAAGGTCGCCCATACGCCATGGTGGCTCGTTGTAGAAGGAGCAACATGGGACCACCCTGAAGGTCCGGATTCTGACTTGGAAAATCGCATGGACCACCCAGTAATTCACGTTTCATGGAAGGATGCTACGGAATATTGCAAGTGGGCTGGTAAAAGGCTTCCCACAGAAGCGGAATGGGAATACGCTGCAAGAGGTGGACTCGTGCAAAAAACATATCCATGGGGCGACGAGCTAACACCAGATGGCGAGCATCAATGTAATATTTGGCAAGGAAATTTTCCCAAAGACAACACAATGGAAGATGGCTATTTGGCAACAGCTCCAGCAAAATCCTTTCCGGCAAATGGTTATGGTTTGTATAACATGGCTGGAAACGTGTGGGAATGGTGTTCGGACTGGTTTGCCACCAACATTCATAAACGCGGAGGAAAAGACAACCCTAAAGGCGCAGAAACTGGCACAAGCAAAGTAACGCGCGGTGGATCTTACCTTTGCCATGATAGCTATTGTAATCGCTATCGTGTAGCAGCCAGAACTGCAAACACTCCAGATAGCTCGACAGGAAATTTGGGCTTTCGTTGTGTGGTAGATGTTTAGTATTGATTTATTTTACTAAGGTGAAATTGGAAAACCCGAGGAGCAGAACGCTTCTCGGGTTTTTTGTGACCAGAGGGAGTGCGATCGACTAGAGGAGAGGCGCAATCGACCAAAGGGGGGCGCAATCAACCAAAGGAGCAGTGCAATCGACCAATAGAGCTGCGCAATCAACCAATAGCGCCGTGCAATCGATCAGTAGAGCAGTGCAATCAACCAAAGGAGCAGTGCAATCGACCAATCGAGCAGTGCAATCAACCAAAGGAGCAGTGCAATCGACCAATCGAGCAGTGCAATCAACCAGAGGGGGGGCGCAATCAACCAAGAACGCCGTGCAATCGACCAGAAGAGCCGTGCAATCAACCAGAGGAGCTGCGCAATCAACCAGAAGAGCAGTGCAATCGACCAATCGAGCAGTGCAATCAACCAAGAACGCCGTGCAATCGACCAGAAGAGCCGTGCAATCAACCAGAGGAGCAGTGCAATCGACCAAGAGCCTGGTGCAATCAACCAATCGAGCAGCGCAATCAACCAAGAACGCCGTGCAATCAACCAGAGGAGCAGCGCAATCAACCAGAGGAGCAGCGCAATCAACCAGAGGAGCAGTGCAATCGACCAAGAGCCCGGCGCAATCAACCAGAAGAGCAGTGCAATCAACCAAGAACGCCGTGCAATCAACCAAGAGCCCGGCGCAATCAACCAATAGCGCCACACATTCAACCAAGACTGCAACCTCCTCCATCCTTGAGTGACTATGCCATTTTTGCTGTGTGGAATCACCACAACTTTTGTAAATAACATTTAACAATCTCTGAACCCTTGATGCATAAGGGTTTATTTGCTGTTGGTCATGCATGACATAGTGAAACATAATCGACATATTATAAATTTTCTTCAGACATGCTAGCTTGTAATCAAGGCACGAGGTGGTGCTTTGAAGTTGGATGAAGGGAGGTAATGCAATGCTTTCCGTGTTAATTATTGGAGCTGGAACAATGGGAAGGACGCATACAAGAGCTTATCAGCAAATGGAAAATGTTCATATTGCAGGTATTGTGGACATTCAGAAACCAGACTGGTTAAAACATGATCCATTGGCCATTTCCTTTTATAGCAGCTGGGAGGATGCTATTGATCAAATTAAGCAAATTGATGTGGTAGATATATGTCTCCCTACTTTTTTACATAAAGAATATGTCATGAAGGCGGCGGGGCTTGGAAAGCATGTTATTTGTGAAAAGCCAATTGCCCGGACGCTGGATGACGCTAAGGAAATGATCGATTTCTGTAACAGGCAGGGAGTGCAATTATTTATAGGACATGTCGTACGATTTTTCCCTGAATATCGGATGGCGAAGTCGGTTATCCAGTCCAAAGCGATTGGTACGGCAAAAGTTGTGAAGACATCAAGAAAAAGTAGTTTTCCAAGTTCTTGGAATGATTGGTATTCCGATCAGGGTAGTAGTGGGGGGCTAATTTTGGATTTAGTTATCCATGATTTTGATTTTTTGCGATGGTGTTTCGGTGAAGTCGAACGTGTTTATGGAAAAAGTCTGTACGGTAAAGGACACGCTGGCAAAGAATATGCGCTCATTACCCTCCGGTTTAAAAATGGGATGATCGCGCAGGTAGAGGGGAGCTGGTCCCATCAAAAGTTTGCGACGTCCTTTGAATTTGCAGGGGATAAAGGTGCCGTGGAATATGATAGCACGAAAGAGAGGCCATTTGTTGCAGCGTTAGATCAAAAGCTGCAAAAAGAGCCGCCTGCAACGATCCCAAGAAGTCCTATTAAAGAGAGCCCTTATTATAAGGAATTAGCGCATTTTATGGAATGTATCGAAAAGAGGAGTGAGCCTTTGGTAACACCAGAGGACGGCCTGCAGGCATTGAGAATTGCGCTGGCTGCCATACAATCGATCGCAGAAAACCGACCAGTAGAAATAGAAGAGCAACTGTTGGAAATCGGGAGGTAGGAACAGTGGAAGTATTAAAAATTGGTGTCATCAGTTTTGCCCATATGCATGCTTACAGCTTTTCCCGGGCACTTGAATCCCTGCCTTCTGTGGAGATTACAGGCATTTACGACGACGTTCCTGAAAGGGGAGAGCGTGCTGCTGGGGAATTTGCGGCAACGTATTATGTAACTGTCGAGGAGTTGCTAGATTCAGAGATTGATGCGGTAGTCATTACCTCCGAAAATGTGTATCACAAACGACATGTGCTAGCAGCAGCACGAGCGAAGAAACATATTTTATGTGAAAAGCCTTTGGCCACTAATATAGAGGATGCTGAAGAAATGATTCGACAGGCAGCACACCATAAGGTAAACCTGCAGACAGCATTTCCCGTCCGTTTTAATAGCACAATTCAAGATGTAAAAGCTTTTCTGGAAGAGGACAAGCTTGGGGAGATTCTCGGCATAAAGGCATCTAACCGTGGCAGTCATCCTGGTGGCTGGTTTGCTGACCGGACATTAGCTGGCGGGGGTGCAGTGCTTGACCATACCGTTCATCTTATTGATGTAATGAGATGGTTTATGAACACAGAAGTAGCGGAAGTGTACGCAGAAATTGGTCAGCTATTTTCGATAGAGCCAATTGATGATGCGGGGATCATTACGGTTGAATTTGCTAATGGAGCATTCGCGACCATCGACTGTAGTTGGTCTAGAACGACATCTTATCCGAAAGGTGGTGATATAAAACTCGAAATCGTTGGCACGAAAGGTACCTTGCAGGTCGATGCCTTTGGACAGAACATCCATCTGTACGCAGATGAAAAGGGTAGTGTACGGAGGTTTTGGGGAGATAACATGAACCTGGAAATGGCTAAGGAATTCATTGCTTCGATTCGAGAGAAAAGGTCTCCGAGTGTAACTGGGTATGACGGGTTAAAGGCGGTAGAGGCTGCACTAGCTGCATATCAATCTGCAGAGAAAGTCGCACCTGTAAAATTAGGATAAAAGCGGAAGTTAAATGAGGAGGGTTTTACGGTGAAAATGAAAAAGATGGTTGGGTTAGCTGCCATGTCAGGACTTATCGTATTAGGAGCATGCAGCAATGATGATAGTGAGGCTAATTCAGAAGAAAACGCAGAAGCGGCAAAAGAGAATGTGAATGAAACAGGATTTCCGATTGTTGACGAGCCAATTGAAATAAGCTTTATGACAGGGAAGGCAGCAACGAACGCTGATGACTACAACGAGGTTGCTTCCTGGAAGAAATACGAAGAAATGACAAACGTAAAAATTGATTGGGGTCTTGTTCAACGTGATGGCCTTGATGAAAAAAGAAACCTTGCATTAGCTGGTGGAGACTACCCGGAAGTATTTTATACATCTTATTTTTCTGATCAAGACTTACTGAAATATGGACAGCAAGGAGTCTTCCTTCCTTTAAATGACCTAATAGAAGATTATATGCCTAACGTGAAGAAACTTTTAGAAGAAAATCCTGATATCGAAAAAGGCTTAACGTTTGCGGATGGAAATATTTATTCGTTACCAACTGCATACTCTCCAGAATTTACATCATTAACTAGTAACATCAAGCCATGGGTAAAACAAGAGTGGCTAGATACATTAGGGATGGAAGAGCCCGAAACAACTGAGGAATTTTACCAATACTTAAAAGCAGTAAAAGAAGAAGATCCAAATGGCAATGGACAAGCAGATGAAATCCCGTTTGGTGGCGATTCCATTAACGGATTGATTGGTTGGTTAAAGGGTGCCTATGGTGTTGGAAATAAAGGTAGAAAACATGGCTATATGGACCTTGACCCTGAAACCGAAGAACTGCGCTTTTATCGCACAGCAGATGAATACAAAGAAATGCTTCAATATATTAACAAATTATACTCAGAAGGCTTAATCCAGGAAAACATCTTTACCATTGAATCAAATCTTTTCCACGAGCAAGGAGCAGAAGGCTTGTATGGAAGTACGGTTACAACAAGTCCGAAGACACGGTTTGGGAATGACGATTATGCCGGACTTCCACAGCTTGAAGGCCCTGAAGGATATAAAGACTGGGTGTATGTAACGTCACCAATTGTGCATAAAGGAAGCTTTGTCATGACAGATAAAAACAAAAATCCTGAAGCAACTGCTAGATGGATAGATTACTTCTACGGTGATGAAGGAATTAAGCAATTGTTTATGGGAGTGGAAGGCGAATCCTATGAAGAGACAGAAAATGGTGTAGAGTATGTGGATGAAATTATGAATAATCCAGATGGCTTAACAATGGAACAAGCATTGGTACCATATGTAACATGGCTTGGTGGTGGTTACCCATCACTTGTAAAACAAGAATTCTTTAAAGGTGCAGAAGGATCTGAGGAAGCACTTGAAGCTACTGCGAAATTTGAAGACGACATTATTGAAGATGTTTGGCCACAATTTTCTTACACGGCTGAAGAGAATCAAAGACTTACATCATTAAGAGCGGACATTGAAAAATATGCGAATGAAATGCAGGACAAATTCATCGTTGGCGAAGTACCGTTTTCTGAGTGGGATACATTTGTCGAAACACTTGAGCAAATGGGCCTTGAAGAGTACATGGAACTTAACCAGCAAGCTTACGACCGTTTCTTAGAAAGCTAAGATTAATAGCGCAATTTCCCATTTAAAAGGGCTTTATGAATCAGGACATCTATTAGGACATCTTTCTAATAGATGTCTCCTGTATTCATTAGAAAAAAGAGGAGGGAATTCCTTGCGGGACAAAAAGTTAAATCATTCGAACAGCTTTTTACGCCTTAAGAAAAACATATGGGTAAACTGGCAATTATATTTGTTCCTTTTACCTGCTCTTACATATTTTTTAATCTTTCATTATTTGCCAATGTACGGGGTTCAAATTGCCTTTAAGAATTTTTTTGCGACAGAGGGTATTACAGGGAGCCCGTGGGCAGGCTTTGTCCATTTTGAACGTTTTTTTGATTCCTATTACTTTTGGAGACTATTAAAAAACACGGTTCTTATAAGTTTGTATCAACTCGTATTGTTCCCGCTTCCTATTATCTTTGCGCTTATGTTAAACGAGGTTCGTAATGGACTTTTCAAGAAATGGTCGCAAACGCTGTCCTATGCGCCACATTTTATTTCTGTAGTAGTTGTTGTCGGAATGATCGTGGCATTTCTTGATCCTCTTACTGGGTTGATTAATCACGCCATTGTCGCCTTAGGTGGAGAGTCTATCCCCTTTTTGACGAGTCCAGACTGGTTCAGACATATTTATGTGTGGTCAGGTGAATGGCAATCTTTAGGGTGGGGGACGATTATCTATCTTGCTGCATTAGCGGGGGTTAACCCCGAGCTGCACGAAGCTGCTAAAGTCGATGGGGCAACAAGAATGCAGCGGATTATGCGTATTAATATTCCAGCTATTATGCCGACTATTGTCATTCTATTTATCTTAAACATTGGAAAGTTTATGTCAACAGGGTTTGAGAAAGTATTACTCATGCAAAATAGCCTAAACTCTGAAACATCCGATATTATCCAGACATTTGTTTACGAAGTCGGACTTTTAGAAGGGCAATACAGCTTCTCGGCAGCGGTTGGCCTGTTTGATTCTGTTATCAACATTATCTTGCTTATTTTCGTCAATTATCTTGCCAGAAAAACTAGCGAAAATAGCTTATGGTAGGAGGGTTTTTATGCGAACTCGTGGTTTATCCGATAAAGCGTTTGATCGTATTAATAAACTATTAGTTGGTTTTATCGTGCTGATTATTACATACCCACTCATCTTTGTCATAAGTGCATCGATCAGTGACCCTGGCGCCGTTAATTCAGGGAAGGTATGGCTATGGCCGGTAGATATTACATTTGAAGGATTTAAAAGAGTATTTGCGAACGAGGATATTTGGATTGGGTATCGAAATACCATCATGTATACCGTAGTCGGTACCGTTATCCATCTCATTGTGCTGCTTCCATGCGGCTATGCGTTATCACGAAAAGAAGTCGCTGGTAAAAAGCTGATTCTCTGGTTCGTCCTGTTTACGATGCTATTTAATGGTGGGATGATCCCTACCTATCTCGTAGTGAAGTCATTAGGGATGATCGATACAATTTGGGCAGTGGTTATTCCAGGTGTCGTAGGGGCATGGTCGATTTTAGTAGCCAAGACATTTTTCCAGCAAAGTATTCCAGACCAGTTAGTCGAAGCCTCGAAGATTGATGGGGCGTCTGATTTGAAAATCTTTTTCCGGGTTGTGCTGCCATTGTCCTTGCCAATTGTGGCTGTAATGGCATTATTCCATGCGGTAAGTCTATGGAATCAATATTTTAGTGCGTTAATCTATTTAAATGATAGAGAGCTATTCCCGTTGCAACTATTTTTACGCGAGATTCTTATTGTAAATGAAATGTCAGGGGAAGGCGAGATGCTTGGTACGACGGAATCGCTTGTGGAGCAGACGAAAACAGCAGCATTGGTAAAATATGCTGTCATCATTGTTTCTTCCTTGCCGCTTCTACTAGTTTATCCGTTTTTGCAACGCTATTTTGTGAAAGGCGTGCTGATTGGCTCGGTAAAAGAATAATCTAAAGAAAGTAGGGATTTGCTTGCAACATAGCGGGTTTATAGGCGGTTATTATCAGGTGTCATTGTGGATTACAAGGCTTGCTTACCTTAATATACTTTGGATCAGCTTTACCCTTGCTGGGCTTGGTGTATTAGGGATTTTCCCAGCAACGGCAGCGATGTTTGCCGTGGTGCGCAAATGGACAAGGGGTGAAGACGAGATCCCCATCACGGCTACATTCTGGAAGGCGTTTAAAAAAGAATTTCTCCAGGCAAATAAAATGGGGTATTGTCTGCTTTTGATCGGCTATGCCCTCATTCAGCAGCTGCAAATTTTATGGAGACAAGAGGATATGATGTATGTGCTGGCAGGCTTTGGGGTGCTTCTACTCGTTTTCTTGTATGCCATTGTACTTTTGTATGCTTTTCCAGTGTTTGCCCATTTTCAACTAAGTGTCTTGAATTATATTAAATGGCCCGTAATCATTGGGGTTGTACATCCTCTTTTAACAATTGTATTGGCTGTAGCCTTATTTTTCATTTACACCATTGTTTACGCAACAGTGCCTGCCTTGCTTTTCTTTTTCGGTGGGAGTATCACCGCCTATATTCTGACATGGGGCGCTGGAAAAACGTTCGCAAAATATGAACAGCAGACTGCACCTATAAACTAAACAAAGGAGCTGGGAACATGTTAAAGGTCGGCGTAATTGGAGTTGGCTCCATCTCTGCATCACATATCGAAGCATACCGCAGACATCCAGAGGTTGAGCTTATCGCATTATGTGATACGAATGAGCAACGCCTTAAGGAAAAAGGGGAAAAATATGACGTTCAAAAGTTGTTTACCCAGTATGAAGAGCTGTTAGCAGAGGAATCCGTTGATGCGGTAAGCATTTGTACATGGAATAATACCCATGCGGAAATAGCAATTGCTGCACTTCAAGCTAATAAGCATGTGCTTGTGGAAAAACCACTTAGCATGACATGGGAAGAAGCGAAGGAAGTGGAAGTAGCTGCAGATCAATCAGGCAAAATCCTTCAGGTGGGCTTTGTACGAAGACATGCTTCCAATGCCCACGTACTAAACCAATTTATTTCAGAAGGTGAGCTGGGGGAGATCTACTATGCGAAAGCAACCTGTCTAAGAAGGCTTGGCAATCCAGGTGGCTGGTTTAGTGATAAAAGCCGTTCTGGTGGAGGACCGCTGATCGATCTAGGCGTCCACATGATTGACCTGTGCTGGTATTTAATGGGCAAGCCCAAACCCATTTCCGTAACAGGGAATACATACAACAAGCTCGGCAATCGTAGCCATGTGAAACACCTTTCGTTTTATAAAGCAGCAGATTATGATGCAACAAGGAACAGTGTAGAAGATTTAACAAATGCTTTAATTCGCTTTGAAAATGGTGCTTCACTGTTTGTAGATGTTAGCTTCACCCTTCATGCGAAGGAAAATGAAATCAATGTAAAGCTATATGGCGATAAAGGCGGGGCGGAAATCGAACCAGCGTTAGTAATTATGGGAGAAAAAAACCAGACCATTTTAAATATGACACCACAAATTGACCATCCAAGCTTCCATTTTGGTGAAGCATTTGCGAATGAAATTGCACACTTTGTTGCGTGTTGTCAGACTAACCGTGAATCCATTGCACCTGTTTCAGACGGGGTGGAAATCATGCGCATGCTTGAGGCGATCTACCAATCTGCAAGAGAAGGAAAAGAAATTTACCTTGGGGAGGGGTTGAAATAATGAAAGGAATGATCCTTGATAAGCCATCCAGTTTGGATATAGAGGGGAGCCTCGCATCCGTAGAAGTATTACGTGAAAACGAACCAACAAAGGAGGATGCTACTGCAGATTACTTATTTATCCCCGACTCGGAAAGCACTCTTCCTATTAATTTAGAAGTTCCTATTTTTATGGAAGCAGGCTATTTCGATCTTTTTCATAACCAGCCACAGGGCTATGTGTACTGTGAATTAGCAGCTTCCCCAATCGGGCAAAAGTGGCTTGCGATCTTAGAAAAGGATGAGGCGAAAAAAGGTGTGTTACGCATACACAGGGATATCGATGGGAAGGATGCTTATCCGAGGATTTGCGGAGATCTGTTTGCGCTCGTTGATGTTTTTGGCGATGTTGCAGACCTTCACGTTCGCACATCAACAGAGCAGCATCTCCCTACTCATGTTATCGCCTTGGTGAAATTTGTTAACGGCGCAATGGCTCACTTGGAATACACCTCCGCCGATAAGGAAGAACTGTATTTTGATTGGAGTGGTTTTAAAACAATCATCGAATTTGATAGCAAGGAGCTCACCTCCCCTCCTGGCACAAACCACTATTTTCCCTTAGCCTATACGGTTGAACATATTGTAAAAGCAGCTCGCAAGATGAATGAAGAACGCTATGCGAAATGGCAAGAGCTTGGGAGAAGAATGAGGGAAGGGGGGGTTAAGGCATGAAAATTGGAATTATGAGCGTCGCCCATATGCATGCACATAGCTATATCCATGCCATCAAACAATTACCCGATTTAGAGGTTGCTGGCATCTATGATGACAATACCGAGAGAGGGCAGGAAGCAGCTGCCAAGCACAATGTTGCGTATTTTTCCGAGCCCGAAGCATTTTTAGCCCAGGATATGCAGGCCGTGATTGTGTGTAGTGAGAATGTGAAACATAAGGAAATGGTACTCCAGGCTGCCAAAGCAAAGAAGCATATTCTATGTGAGAAGCCCATTGCAACAAATTTAGAAGATGCTGCAGAAATGATTACAAGCTGTAATGAAAATGAAGTCATTCTCCAAATTGCTTTTCCTGTCCGATTCAGCACACCTATTCGTCAGGTGAAGGCTGCGATTGAGCGCGGGGAAGTCGGCGATGTTATCGCATTCCGCACAACCAACCGCGGTCAAAACCCGGGAGGCTGGTTTATTGATAACACATTATCTGGTGGGGGAGCAGTGCTTGATCACACGGTTCACATGGTCGACATCATGCGCTGGTTTTCCGGGAAGGAAATTACGGCAGTTCATGCCCATGTTGATTCCTTTTTCCATGACATCCCAACAGATGATATGGGGCTACTCACACTTGGCTTTGAAGAAGGGATCATCGCTTCCCATGATGCTAGCTGGTCTAAATTCGCGGCATATCCAACTTGGGGGGATGTGACCATTGAAGTAATTGGAACAAAGAAGACAATCCGTGCAGATGCCCTGCAAACCCATCTTCGCCATTATCAAGAGGGCGAAAAACCTCTCCGCCATGAGTTTTTCGGCTCTGATATGGATCTGGATCTAATAAAGGATTTTTCGAATACAGTAAAACATGGGGGAGCACCATCCATCACTGGCTATGACGGTTTAAAAGCATTAGAAGTCTCACTTGCGGCCTATGAATCAAGCAAAAAGAGAAAAACGATACGCCTCGGAGAATAAGATCGTAAATGTGAAGGAATAAAACTATTTTTCAATTTGGGAAACCATGTTACTTTTTGATGAAGGCAGGTGGGTCTCGAGCCAACAGAGCATGGACACACTGGCGTTTGGCGAAGTATGCCGTGCTGAACCAGTATTTCTTAAACGCTCGTTATGAGTATCCCGGGCCCATCTAATTCTTTCGTCTCACAAAATCTGGGTGCCATCACAGATTTCCTGCTATTTGATTCTATATACCTACAATTTTCTACTTTTTACTACCAGATAAGAAGGAAAATTCAGTTATATTTACCCTTATCAAAATACAACTCAGCCCCTATAATATGAGATGGAAGCAGTTTGAATCTTTTTGATGGGGTGTAAATATGAGTTCTCTTTCCGTAATTAACAGACAAATCTCCAAGACAGAAAAAGCTATCTATAGCCTGGAGGAAAAGCTACGCGCAAAACGAAATGAATTGGAATTATTAGCTCTTGGTCTCACTCATTTATATGATTATATGGAAGAACATAAGCAAAATGGCTCCTCCAACCATGCCCCAAAACCACCAAGCTCCATATGTAAGGAACAGCAGGCAGAACTTTTCCACTCCCTACAGCTAGAAGAACTTCCAGACACACACTCTCCCATTTATAATGAGCAATTAGTAAAATCTATTCGGGAAGTAAAAGAAAAGATTCGAGAAGAAAAACAAACCTTAGTCACCTTAAAAAGGAACATTACCACCTACCAAAATGAATTACACTATTTGCATTTTGAACGAAAAAGAAAACTATCATAACGAATGTGAGCATCTTCCTTTAGTAAGGGAGATGTTTTTTTATTAGGAAAATGAAAGGCAGGTACCACTCAGATTTTTTTGTCCCCTTTCCCTCGCTTTTTTCGATTATAGAGGTGAAGGGAGGTGACAAACATGGCCACAGCAGAATTAATGGATTCCTCATTACAGCTTGTCTTTGACAATGGTATTGACTCTACAACAGGAAACCCATCATACAAAACGAAGAGCTTCAACAATGTCAAAGTAGAAGCAACAGCCGATCAGCTTCATGCCATTGCAACAGCAGTAGCAGGGTTGCAGGTGCTACCTCTTTACAACATCGAGCGTAAGGATAGCTCGGAAATTGTTCAAGAGTAGGCGCCCTACTATTAATAGAAAGGAGGGAAACAAATGAAAAAGCTAGAGCTTAAATTCACAAACTTTGATGGCAAAACAGTGACCTACTCACTAGATCAGCCTGTTGAGCCAGTTGATCCTGCAGCAGTCAATGCAGCAATGGATGAGATCATCGCCCAAAACGCCTTCACCTCTAGCGGTGGAGACATCTTATCCAAGAAAAGCGCACGCGTGGTCGACCGTAGAGTAGAAGAAATCGATCTAGGACTATAAACACTGTGAGCAGACCAGTAGCCATGCCGCTGGTCTGCTTTTTACTTCAAAATACCATTGGCGTTTCAGGTGAGAGGAGGTATTCAAATGGAAACATGGATTCCCTTTCTAACAGAGGTCGGCTTTCCCATCGCGGTAACATTTTATTTATTACACCGTATAGAAGGAAAACTAAACCTGCTCATAGAATCAATTCATGGATTACCAGAGAAACTGAGAAATTGAATGGAATGGAAAAAAACGGTGCTTCTGGGGAGGAGTGCCGGTTTTTTGTGTGAGTGGGGGTGGGCGATTAACTTAGGGGAAGTGTAATGGAATTAATTGGAGTAGGAGAATCAACCCAAGGAGTAGTGTCATCGACCAAGAGCGCCGCTCAATCAACCATGAGAGCAGTGTCATCAACCACGGAGTCTGCTCAATCAACCACCAGGGCATTGCAATTGAGGTTAGTCTAAAAAGTGGACATGTGAAAAGTGGTTTGTTTTATAATGAACTAAATAATAAAAGGACGTGTTCACTTTGGGGAAACAATATGATAAAGAGTACAGGGAGTATGTAGTGAAATTAATTGTAGAGGAGGGAAGGAAGATAACCGATGTGGCTTACGAACTTGGCCTTTCGGCTTCCACACTAGGAAAGTGGGTACAAAAACATAGAAAAGAAAAACTACAGAGTAACCAACCCCAAGAGTATATAACGCCATCTGAGTTTGAAGATTTAAAGAAGGCCCACAAAAAGGAGCTTGAAAAGCTCCAAGAGGAAAATGAAATTCTAAAAAAGGCCATGCACATCTTCACGAAAAACCAAGAGTAAAATATCAATTTATTTACGATCACTGTGAGGATTATTCGGTGGTGAAGATGTGCGAGGTACTAGTGGTATCGAAAAGTGGTTATTATAAATGGCTTTGTAGAAAAGAAGCTGATTTAACAGAGAGAGAAAGATATCGAGAAGAAATCAAACAAAAGATTAGCCAATCGTTTCATGAAAGTTTTGGTACCTACGGTAGTCCGAGGGTGCACGCAGATTTAATAGATTGGGGTTATACGGTTTGTCAAAAAACTGTGGCCCGCATGATGAATGAGATGGGCCTCAGGGCTACTCTAACCGAAAAAATAATCATCACTACAGATTCAAATCATGATCTACCGATCTATCCTAATCTCTTAAACCAGAACTTCACTGTAGACGCTCCTAATAAAGCCTGGGTCACAGATATTACGTATATTTGGACAATAGAGGGTTGGCTTTATTTAGCGTCAGTTATCGACTTATTTTCCAGAAAAATGGTGGGGTGGAGTATGGCACCTAATATGAAAAAGGAATTGCCATTAGCTGCTTTAAAAATGGCCATAGCTACCCGCCAGCCTGGTGAAGGACTCATACACCATTCTGATCGAGGGTCACAATATTGTTCACATGGCTATATGGAAGTGTTGAAAGAAAGGAAAATGGAAGTAAGCATGAGTAGAATTGGAAACCCTTATGATAATGCTTGTATAGAGTCTTTTCATGCCACGTTAAAAAAAGAACTTGTATACAGAGTCCGGTTTGAGAAGCGTGCTGAGGCCATGAGAGCCATTAATTACTATATTAGTAATCGTTACAATGAGAAAAGAAGACACTCGACTCTAGGGTACTATTCTCCTAATCACTTTGAACGTCATTACCAAAACAGCATACTGAAAAAAACCTCTTAAACAAACCATTGTGATGAATAAGTACAAAGTGAGGTTTTTACTTTGTATTTATTCATCACGCAGCAAACGAAGTGCGGTAGGATTTTTCTTTAAACAAGCACCATTTTAAAATGTCCATTTTCTTGACAGAAGTCCACAATCAACCAAGAGCGCCGCCCAATCAACCAAGAGAGCATTGCAATCAACCAAGCGCCCTGTTCAATCAACCAAAGAGCCCGTTCAATCGACCGCCAGAGCAGTGCAATCAACCAAAGAGCCCGTTTAATCAACCGCAGGAGCATTGCAATCAACCAAGATCTCCGGCCAATCAACCACCGGAGCAGTGCAATCAACCAAGACGCCGCCCAATCAACCGCCAGGGTAGTGCAATCAACCAAGAGCGCCGCCCAATCAACCAAGAGAGCATTGCAATCAACCAAGCGCCCTGTTCAATCAACCACCAGAGCATTGCAATCAACCAAAGAGCCCGTTCAATCGACCGCCAGAGCATTGCAATTAACCAAAGAGTCCGTTCAATCAACCATCGGAGTAGTGCAACCCACCAAATATCATGCTCAATCAACCACCAGCTCTGCCCAATCAACCAGAATCCTCAGTTTTAGAAGCTCGATGGCGAGATTTTACAAAAATATTTGGTTACTAGGTAGTGGAATACTTTTATCTTGAGGGTAGGTTCCAATTGGAGGTGCATGGTACTTTTTATATCGGTTCTTACCAGACGATTCTAATTTCATGTTTTTTAAAAGTAGATATGCTGTGCGAGGAGAAGAGATGTCAAGTAAATTTCTACATTCCTTATTGGTAATAGTGGGTTTAAATAAAAGGAAATAGTCTAGGATTACCTGCTTGTGGGCAGTAGTTGAGGTTGTTTTACAAGTTGGGCATCTCCATTTTTGTTCTTTTCTTTTCATGAAGGAATTTGTGCACTTTGGACAGGTAATTCCATTGATCAAAAGGTCCGGTGATATTTTATAGTGATCAAGAAGGTCCGGGGTATAAGGTTGGTGATGTGAGAGGAGTAATTTGTATAACTTGTTCTGTGTAGAGTGGTTTACCCTGCGTTCTGTATAGCCTTTAAAAATTCTTTCAAGATGAAAATGTACGCTTTCAGAGTGAATAAATTGATTGTAGATTTGAGGGTCCTCTTGAATATTGTTTATTGCGGTTGCTGGATTGCTAGAAATGACAAGAGTATCAATTGGTAAATTCATAGAAAAGCTTTGTAGCCAAAATGCCAGATTCCTTCTTTGAGTATTTGCCTGTTGGATTGGATCTTTATAAACAGATTTTTTACCATCAGAGATTTGGATGAATTGCTTTTGAAGTGAGTCATAACTTAGTTCGCCTCTATAGTTTTTAATTTCTAGAATGACTAAGTTATAAGGGGTTATGAGGAGGGTGTCGATCTGAAAATACTGGTTAAAATTATTTAATCGAAGGTCTTTAATAATAAAAATGTTTTCTTCTCGAAAAGTTGCGAGTGTGTAGTCAACGCGTTTTTCACCTAAATACCCTGCAAGATACCTGCCATAATCTTGAAGGAAAATCTCGTTATTCTTATACTCCATTTTGAGCTTTCTGAACAATGCTTCGTACGCTAGAATCTGGAATGTTTTCAAGCGGGGTTTACTAATCAAATTAATCACACCTTTCTTTAATACTAATAAATTCTATCCCATGTGCCTAATCCCTTTATTTTTTAATAATTAATTAAAAATTAATCAACCAAGGGGGGAGCACAATCGACCGCAGGAGCATGCAATCAACCAAGAGCGTCGTTCAATCAACCACCGGAGCAACGCAATCAACCAAGAGCCCCGGCCAATCAACCACCGGAGCAACGCAATCAACCAAAGAGCCCATTCAATCAACCACCGGAGCAGTACAATCAACCAAATAGCCTGTTCAATCGACCACCAGAGCAGTGCAATCAACCAAGAGCGTCGTTCAATCAACCACCGGAGCAACGCAATCAACCAAGAGCCCCGGCCAATCAACCACCGGAGCAACGCAATCAACCAAAGAGCCCGTTCAATCAACCACCAGGGCAGTGTAATCAACCAAGAGCGCCGCCCAATCAACCGCCAGAGCAGTGCAATCAACCACGTGCTCCGCCCAATCGACCACCAGAGCAGTACAATCAACTAAGGAGCCCGTTCAATCAACCACCGGAGCAATGCAATCAACCAAAGAGCCCGTTCAATCAACCACCGGAGCAGTGCA
This sequence comes from Oceanobacillus kapialis, assembly GCF_044790185.1. Taxonomy (GTDB): domain Bacteria; phylum Bacillota; class Bacilli; order Bacillales; family Amphibacillaceae; genus Oceanobacillus_B; species Oceanobacillus_B kapialis. The sequence continues at coordinate 3,085,777 of NZ_CP085256.1, read as the reverse complement.
ATCAACCAAAGAGCCCGTTCAATCGACCGTCAGAGCAGTGCAATCAACCAATCCCTCCACTCAATCAACCGCCAGGGCAGTGCAATCAACCAAAGAGCCCGTTCAATCAACCGCCAGAGCAGTGCAATCAACCAAGATCTCCGGCCAATCAACCGCAGGAGCAGTACAATCAACCAAATAGCCTGTTCAATCGACCACCAGAGCAGTACAATCAACCAAAGAGCCCGTTCAATCGACCACCAGAGCAGTGCAATCAACCAAGGGCGCCGTTCAATCAACCACCAGGGCAGTGCAATCAACCAATCCCTCCACTCAATCAACCACCAGGGTAGCACAATCAACCAAGCGCCCCGCTCAAACTACCACCCCCACCCTTCACACCCAACTTTGCCACTCTTCCAAAAAAGCGCTAATATGTATCAGAACTGTATTTTACCGTTCAAATCACAGTAATGTACAATTGCGTTCCACTCATTTGGGCTGAAAGCGTGTTCACTTGAATGAAAGCGGTGCTACAATTACTTATGAAAGAGGGGTTAATCATGAAACTTGATAACCGCAGCAGTAAGCTTCTCGAGGAGCTGATGAGTAATCCAAGTGTAACGAGTAAGGATATTGAACAGAAGTTTGGCCTGACGAGAAGGCAGCTTGGTTATAGCATCACGAAGATTAATGAGTGGCTTTTAACACATAAACTCCCAGAGATTCAGCGGACAAGGAAGGGATTTTTCATTATTGATGAATCCGTTTTTGTTACCTTTTCAAAGGGAGAAACATTAAGGCAGGAAGATGCAAGCGTTTTATCAGAACAGCAGCGAATGTATGTCATTCTGATGATGTTACTGAGCAAGGATGATCTTTCTCTAATCCATTTCACAAGTGAGTTAAAGGTTAGTAAAAATACGATTTTAAGTGATTTAAAGCAATCCCAACATTTTATAGCAGATTACCATGTAACCATTCGTTACACGAGAAAAGATGGCTATGTCCTAAAGGGTGAAGAATTCGAGATCCGTAAGTTGCTTTTACATGTGTTGGATAAAATTCTTCGGCTGAAAAACGGTGCGGACCTGTTATCCCGTCTTGTGGATATTAAGGCAGATGATTTGAGAGAAATTACGCACAGGATTGAATCGGTCGAAAAGAAGCTGAATTTAAAGTTTACCGATGAGCGGATGGCTACTATGCCTTACAGTTTAATCCTGGTGATCCGTCGTATTAAAAAAGGGAACTTAATTCGAGCCTTCTATATTAAATATGAAGAATTATCGGATACGAAGCAGTACAGGGCAACAGAAGAGATTCTTTATGATTTTCAGGATATCCCGATGGAAGAAAGGCTGTTTATTACACTTTATCTACTGACAACAAATGTGTATTGGTCTGAATTCCTAACAGAAGAAGCGATTCCTAACTTAATAGAAGCACTTGACGACATGCTTCGCTTATTTGAAAGAAGAGCAGTCATTTCCATCCAGGACAGAGAGCAGCTGTTAAATAAATTATTGTTGCATGTGAAGCCTGCTTATTACCGAATTAAGTATCAGCTAACAGAGCTTAGTGATGGCCCGCAAACAGTCAGCCAAGAATTTATGGAATTGCATCACCTTGTAAAAAAATCAACGGAACCGCTTGCTGAGTTAATTGGGATGCCGATTCCTGAGAATGAGACGACGTATCTTACTATGTTAATTGGTGGTTGGCTGTCGAAGCAGGGGGATAGCATTAAGGAGAAGACGAAGGCAATTGTTGTCTGTCCAAAAGGGATCTCTGTTTCCAGATTAATGTACAGTCAATTAAAAGAGTTATTTCCAGAGTTTATTTTTCTGGATACCTTGTCGGTAAGGGAGTTTTATCATTATCCGTTCGCTTACGATCTAGTATTTTCACCAATTGCACTTGAAACAGATAAGAAACTATTTATTTCAAGTTCTTTTATGGAAAGGGAAGAAAAAACCCGCTTACGGAAACAAGTCATGCTAGAGATTCAGGGATATATTGCCTCAGATCTTGATGCAGAGGAAATCCTGACAATCGTGAAAAAGCATGCGGTGATTAGCAATGAAGCAGAACTAACAAAGGATTTATACCGCTACCTGCACCGTGATGATGCGGATGCGATAAGGAAGCAAAAAGGCAATGAGCCTGCTATGACATTGGCTGATTTTATTACAGAAGAAACCATTACACTACGTGATTCTGCATCTTCCTGGGAGGCGGCCCTTAAGGTTGGCGCTGCACCATTGATACGAAAAGGATCCATTGATCGATCTTATGTAGATGCCATGGTGGGAGAGGTGGAAAAGGATCCCTATATTGTGATCGGGCCAAACCTTGCCATACCACATGCTACACCAGAGGATGGTGTCAACGAAGTCTCCATGAGTCTGCTCCGTTTAAAAAAAGGCGTAGCGTTTACAGAAGAGTATTCGATCCAGTTAATTTTCATTATTGCAGCATTGGATAAGAAAAAACACTTAAAGGCATTAATGCAATTAATGAAGCTGGCAGGGAACACAGCAGATCAAAAAGCGTTAATTGAAGCAACGGATAAAGAGGCCATTTTGGACATTATACGAAAATATGCAAACGACTAACGAGAGAACCGGGGGCAAAAAAATGGGTGAAATGTACATTAATGAATCTATTATTCTTTTAAATATGGAGGCTAGCAATAAGGAAGATGTGCTATCTAAAATGGGGCAAAACCTCCAATCACTAGGACTGGTTAAGGAAAGTTTTACAAAAGCAATTATTGCAAGAGAAGCAGAATTTGCAACAGGACTTCCTACTAAGGGCGTGTCTGTTGCCATCCCACACACCGATGTAGAACACGTTATTCAAAAAACGATTAGTGTCGCAGTATTGAAGGACCCAGTAGATTTTTGCGTAATGGGTGATGATGAAGAAACAACTCCAGTAAAACTCGTGTTTATGCTGGCAATGGATAAACCACATGATCAATTGGCGCTACTGCAGCGTCTCATGCAAATCTTCCAGGATGAAGAAACATTGGCGACACTAGCCGCTGAAACAAGTGAAACAGCTGTACTGCAGCTTTTAGAAAATAAATTAGATTTCGCACTTAAAGGAGGTGAGTAACATGGAGAAAAAGAAACAGGTTTTGGTAGCTTGTGGAGCTGGTATTGCGACTTCCACTGTCGTGAACAATGCGATTGAGGAAATGGCAAAAGAAAACAATCTTAAAGTAGATTTAGTACAAATTAAAATTGCTGAGGTTGGCAGCTATGTTGATACAGCAGATTTGCTAGTAACAACAGCAATGACGAAAAAAGAATATCCATTCCCAGTTATTAATGCACGTAACTTCCTAACTGGAATTGGTGTTGAGGATACGAAGAAGCAAATTTTAGAGGAACTAAAAAAATAATGAATAAGATCCCGGCATATCCGGGATCAATCATTATCTGAGGGGGAGAACATAATGCAAGGTTTTGTTGATGTTATACAAGGCTTTCTAGACTTGGGAGCTACCGTTATTTTACCAGTAGCAATTTTTCTATTAGGATTATTTTTCGGGCAAAAACCAGGTAAAGCTTTCCGTTCCGGTTTAACAATTGGGGTAGCATTTGTCGGGATTTTCCTTGTTATTGATTTACTTGTATTAAACTTAGGACCTGCAGCACAAGGAATGGTAGATCGGCTTGGTGTGGAGCTAAATGTCATTGACGTTGGCTGGCCAGCAACGTCCTCGATCGCATGGGCCTCTGTGGTTGCAGCATTTATCATTCCACTTGGTTTAGTTGTAAACGTTATCATGTTGTTAACAAAAACGACGAAAACGATGAACGTGGATATTTGGAACTTCTGGCATTATACGTTTATGGCAGCAATGGTGTACGCAATCTCTGACAGTATCATTCAAGGTTTGATCGCTGCTGTATTATTCCAGATTGTTTGTTTGAAGGTTGCCGACTGGACAGCACCTATGATGAGCGAGTTCTATGAGCTTCCAGGTGTTTCGATTGCAACAGGTAGTACCATCTCCTACGCACCAGGGATCTTCTTAGTAAAAGGATTGCAAAAAATTCCTGGCGTAAAAAACTGGAACTCTGATCCAGAAACCATTCAAAAGCGCTTCGGTATTTTTGGTGAATCTATCTTTATCGGACTATTCCTCGGGGCAGCAATTGGAGCTCTAGCAGGCTATGGTGTTGGGGAAGTTATTGAAATCGGTATGGCGATGGCAGCTGTAATGGTGTTAATGCCACGTATGGTTAAGATCTTAATGGAAGGTTTAATGCCAGTTTCGGAGTCTGCTAGAGAATGGTTGAACAAGCGATTTGGTGATCGTGAAATTTTAATCGGACTGGATGCAGCTGTTGCATTAGGACACCCTGCTGTTATCTCAACAGCACTAATTCTAGTACCAATCACGGTTGTGCTAGCAGTTGTCTTACCAGGAAACGCTGTACTACCATTTGGTGATTTGGCAACCATTCCATTTATCGTAGCGTTTATCGTCGGTGCAGCTAGAGGAAATATTGTGCACTCCGTTATCGTTGGAACAATTATGATTGCAATCTCTCTTTACATTGCAACAGATGTTGCACCAATGTTTACACAAATGGCAGAGAATGCAGACTTCGATATGCCTGAAGGTTCTGCACAAATTTCCAGTATTGACCAAGGTGGAAACATCGTAAACTATATTATTTATAAATTCTTCTCTTTATTTAACTAGCATTTAATTTTCGAAAACACGCATTAGGAGGAGTATTCATGAAGGCACTCGTAAAAACAGCACAGGGCTTTGGCAATCTTGAGATGCAGGATAAGCAGGTGCCACAGCCTGGAGCCGATCAAGTGAAAATCGAAGTCAAATATGCAGGAATATGTGGTTCGGACATTCATACGTATGAAGGGCATTACAAAGTCGGTGTTCCAGTTACATTAGGACATGAATTTTCCGGAGAAGTTGTTGAGGTCGGTGAAGGTGTCACAGAATTTCAAGTTGGCGATCGAGTTACCTCGGAGACGACTTTCTACATTTGTGGAGAATGTGCGTATTGTAAATCTGGTGACTACAATCTATGTAATCACCGAAAAGGCTTGGGCACACAGCAGGATGGTGGCTTTGCGAAATACCTGATTGCTCGAAAAGAAAGTGTACACAAGCTACCGGAAAACGTTGATTACCAATCAGCGGCAATGACAGAACCACTTGCTTGTACGCATCACGCTGTTGAAAAAACAGAAATCAATAAAGGCGACGTCGTTGTTGTAATCGGTCCTGGACCAATTGGCTTGCTTACAGCCCAGGTGGTGAAAAGCCGCGGGGCAACCGTTATTATTACGGGATTAACAAATGACAAAGTGCGTCTTGATAAGGCAAAAGAACTCGGAATTGATTATGCAGTAAATACGCAGGAAGAGGATCTTAAAGAACTTGTGAACAGCTTGACTGACGGCTATGGCGCCGATGTTGTATTTGAATGTTCTGGTGCAGTACCTGCTGCAAAGCAGGCACTAGACCTTTTGCGGAAAAAAGGACAATACGGCCAGGTGGGATTGTTTGCTAACCCGGAAATCTCCTTTGATCTTGAAAAAATTATTCAAAAAGAAATCCGCGTTGTCGGCAGCCGAAGCCAAAAATCAGCAGACTGGGAGCCATCCCTTGAGCTAATGAATAATGGCAGTGTTAACGCAAAGTCGCTCGTTACCCACGAATATACGATTGAAGATTGGGATACGGCATATCAAGCGATTAAAAGTGGCGAAGCAATAAAGGTTTTATTGACCCCAGTAGAGTAGGTTGCATGAAGGAATATTTTCAGAAATGAGGCGATAGCTATGATGGATACATTTTTGGATTTCATGATTGGTCCATTTCGGTCCGTTTCCAGCTTTTATTTTGAAAACCAATTAATCTTTAACAGCCTTTTAATAGGTTCTGTACTTGTCAGAATTGCAACGAAAAGAAAGGGCAAAACAGCAGGACAAGAATGATGAAAGGGTGAGAGGATGCGATCCCTTAAACTTTACGGGAAGCAGGATATTCGCTTCGAGGAAGCAGAAAAACCAGTAATCAAAGAAGCAGATGATGTCATTATAAAAGTAAAAGCAGTAGGGATTTGTGGATCCGATATTTCCCGCTTTAATAAGCTAGGACCCTATGTGGAAGGAATGATTTTCGGTCATGAGTTTTCCGGAGAGGTAGCGGAAGTAGGAGAAAATGTGACAAGCGTGAAGCCGGGAGATCGTGTAGCTGCATGTCCGACTTTTTACTGCGGCGAATGTGAGAGCTGTAAAAAGGGCGAGCTTGCACGATGTGAAAAGCTTACTGTGATTGGCGCTAGACACCCTGGTGCCTATGCGGAGTTTGTAAAGCTGCCTGAGGAAAACGTAATCCCACTTCCAGATGAAGTCGATTTCGATAGTGCAGCATTAGTGGAGCCTTCCGCTGTCGTAGTACACGGCTTTTACCGCACGACCATAAGGCCAGGAGCAGAGGTTGCTGTCATGGGTTGTGGAAACATTGGCTTACTAGCTGTTCAATGGGCAAAAATCTTTGGTGCCAAAAAGGTTTATGCTATTGATATTGATCCTGAGAAGCTAAGCGTAGCGCAAGAACTGGGAGCAGATGTGCTTATCAATCCATTGGAAAAACCAGCACACGAACAAATCCTCGAGCATACGAACGGCTTAGGAGTAGATCTTGCAGTCGAGTCAGCTGGCTCACCGATAACCTCCGCCCAAGTTTTTGCCTTACCAAAAAAAGGCGGAGAAGTCGTATTTATGGGCATCCCATATGCCGATATTAACATTGAGCGCTTCTATTTTGAGAAGATTGTGCGAAACGAACTGAATGTTTATGGTTCATGGAATGCCATCTCATCTCCATTTCCGGGCAGGGAGTGGAGCACAACCATTCATTATATGGCAACAGGCCAATTGCGTATCGAACCAATCATCAGCCATCGCCTTCATCTATCAGAAGGACCAGAAACCTTCGATCGCATCATCAATCGGAAGGAATCTTTCGGAAAAGTGCTCTTCTATCCAGAGCTAGGATAAAACAATAGGGGAAAAATAACAAAAACGCCTGGGATGGGCGTTTTTTTTGTATACATAAAAAATGTCGTGGAAGAATAGGCAGCGATGATTGAATAGGGTGCGGTAAGTGGGGGCGTGTGGTTGATGGGGAAGCGACCGTGGTCGATGGGAGAGCCCGCGTGGTCGATTGAGAGTTGCTCGTGGTTGATGGGAGAGGGCGTGTGGTTGATTGGGGGTTGCGAATGGTTGATGGGAGAACCCGTGTGGTCGATTGAGAGATGCTCGTGGTCGATAGGAGAGGGCGTGTGGTCGATAGGAGAGCCCGCGTGGTCGATTGGGAAGCGCACCTGGTCGATTGGGAAGCGCACCTGGTCGATAGGAGAGCTCGCGTGGTCGATAGGAGAGATCGTATGGTCGATTGAGAGCTGCTCGTGGTCGATAGGAGAGCCCGCGTGGTCGATTGGGAAGCGCACATGGTCGATGGGAGAGATCGTATGGTCGATTGAGAGTTGCTCGTGGTTGATGGGAGAGCCCGCGTGGTCGATAGGATGCCTCGTATGGTTGATTGAGAGCTGCTCGTGGTCGATAGGAGAGCTCGCGTGGTCGATAGGAGAGATCGTATGGTCGATTGAGAGCTGCTCGTGGTCGATAGGAGAGCCCGCGTGGTCGATTGAGAGATGCTCGTGGTTGATGGGAGAGCCCGCGTGGTCGATAGGATGCCTCGTATGGTTGATTGAGAGATGCTCGTGGTCGATAGGAGAGCCCGCATGGTCGATTGAGAGCTGCTCGTGGTCGATAGGAGAGCCCGCATGGTCGATTGGGAGTTGCTCGTGGTTGATAGGAGAGCCCGCATGGTCGATTGTAAAGCGCACCTGGTCGATAGGATGCCTCGTATGGTCGATTGAAAGCTGCCCATGCTCGATAAAAGCGCCCCAAGTGGCGATTGAAAAACGCCCTTAGTGGATAGAATCCCCGGCACAGTGGGTTAATCCCCCTTGCGCTCGCCCCCCAAGCCCCACCCACAGCCCTCTCCTCAAATCATGTCAACAAGTCCTTTGCCAAAGTTGCATTTAGATTTCGTTGTACGCCCCCTCAAGAAGACATAAAATAGAAGTAAAGAAATGTTCTTATTCATTTTTTCATTATAAATTTTAGAGAGGGGTAACGAAATGGCTGAAAAGAAAGGTTTTCGTGCGAAGGTTCAACGCTTTGGTAGTTATTTAAGCGGTATGATCATGCCGAATATCGGCGCATTTATTGCGTGGGGGATTATCACAGCCTTCTTTATACCGGACGGCTTTACGCCAAATGAAACACTTAATGGATTAGTTAGTCCAATGATTACGTACTTACTTCCACTATTAATTGGTTTTACTGGTGGACGGATGATTTATGACCTGCGTGGTGGGGTTGTTGGTGCAACGGCCACAATGGGGGTTATCGTAGGAGCAGGAATTCCGATGTTCCTCGGTGCAATGGTAATGGGACCACTTTCTGGTTACATTATGAAAAAGTTCGACGAAGTATTTAAAGATAAGGTGAAATCCGGTTTTGAGATGCTTTATAATAACTTCTCTTCTGGTATTATCGGAGCGCTTCTGGCAATTATTGCTGCACTAGGTATTGGCCCTGTCGTAGAGGCTTTGAATAATGGGCTTGCTGCTGGTGTAGAAGCAATAGTTAATGCTGGATTACTTCCATTAGCAAGTATCATTATCGAGCCAGCAAAAGTATTATTCTTAAACAATGCCATTAACCATGGTATCCTAAGCCCAATTGGGATCGAACAAGCAACAGAAGCTGGAAAATCAATTTTGTTCCTATTGGAAGCAAACCCGGGACCAGGTCTTGGTATCTTGCTTGCCTTCACTTTCTTTGGGAAAGGTGCATCAAAAGCGTCAGCTCCTGGTGCAGCGTTAATCCAATTTGTTGGTGGGATTCACGAAATTTACTTCCCATACATCTTAATGAAGCCAGCTCTACTTCTAGCAGCAATCGCTGGGGGAATGAGTGGTGTGTTCACACTATCCTTATTTGATGCGGGTCTTCGAGCAGCAGCTTCTCCAGGAAGTATCATTGCTGTATATGCGATGGCAACTCCAGATAGCTACCTTGGAGTAACACTTGGTGTAATTGTAGCAGCTGCAGTATCCTTCTTAATCGCAGCATTAATTTTGAGAACAAGTAAATCAGAGGAAAACCTTGCTGAAGCTACCGGTCAAATGGAAGCAATGAAAGGGAAGAAAAGCTCTGTAGCTGGCACACTAAATGCAGGTGAAACTGCGGAAGTGGATGCATTAGATAAGACACCAGTCGAAACAGAAAAAGACGCAGCTGAGGTTGATAAGGTTATATTTGCCTGTGATGCGGGAATGGGTTCTAGTGCAATGGGTGCTTCTTTATTGAAAAACAAATTTAAGAAAGCGGACATTGATATTTATGTCAACAACCATGCCATTAACGAAATTCCAGACGATGCGGATATCGTCATCACGCATAAAGACCTTACAGATCGTGCAAAAGCAAAAATTCCAACAGCTGAGCATATCTCTGTTGAAAACTTCTTAAACAGTCCAAAATATGATGAACTGGTAGAACGATTAAAAAATTAGTTAGCTAACATGTAGGGCAGGGGCCATTCCTTGCCCTCTTGTGCATTTTAAACGTAAATAAACTACAATATAAAAATAGGAGGTGAATGGCTTGTATATCACAGCACGAGTGCGCAGAATGCTTCAAGTATTACTTCAGGCATATGAAGAAATTACCGTGAAGGAAATCGCTACGACACTCGATGTTAGTGAGCGAACCATTCACCGAGATCTCAAAGAACTGGAAAGTGTTGCAAAGGAAAATGAGCTAACCTTAGTAAAACGTGCAGGTGTAGGGCTCAAGCTTGAGGGGAAAAAGGAAGATAAAGAAAGCCTGACTAACAAGCTGAAGCAGACAGCAGAGGTTGACCTTTCTTCAAAGGAAAGGCAGGCAATTATCCTATCTATGCTGTTTGAGGCAGACGAGCCAATGAAGCTGTATGCGTTAAGCAGCGAGCTTCGTGTCACCACAGCCACAGTGAGAAATGATCTGGACCAGCTAGAAGCAGAATTGAATCATTACAATCTCGAGCTGATCCGAAAAAGAGGATCTGGTGTGCAAATTAAAGGAAAAGAAGCGAACAAGCGCGCTGCTATAAGCAATCTCATTTCCCAATACGTGGAGCCGTACGATTTTATCAGCTTAATTAAACAGAACATCAAGAAAAAATCAGGCATCCAGACAGATAAGATTTCCAATCGATTACTAGGACTGGTGGATGCAGATAAGCTGCAGGTTATTGAAGAAAGAGTGGAACAGGCAAGACATGAACTGCCAAATGACCTGGCTGACAGTGCGTACGTTGGGCTCGTTGTCCATCTTGCATTAGCGATGGAGCGATTAAACCGAGGAGAGAAAATCCGCTTTGACCCAGCGTCATGGAAACAGCTTCAAGGAACAAGAGAGTTCAGCATTGCCAGAAACATGTTGCTGGATTTAGAGTCATCCTTACAAATGGAAATTCCTGAGGATGAAATTGGCTACATAACGATGCATTTATTAGGTGCCAAGCTTCGTGCCGATCAAAATTATCTCATCGAAGATACGAGTATGGACATTGCCTATAAAGCAAAAGCTCTTATTGACCATGTCGGGGAGCAATTGAATGTAAACCTAGCGGAAAATGCTGTGATGCTGAATGATCTGGTGGCACATTTAAAGCCAACCATGTATCGGCTGGAGCAGGAAATGAACATTAAAAATCCTCTGCTGAAAGAAATAATGGATGACTATCGCGACCTTTTTGATATTGTTCGAGCTGGTGTTGTGGAAGTTTTTCCAGATATCGATTTTCCAGACGATGAAATCGGGTATTTAGTACTCCATTTTGCTGCCATTCTCTTGCATGACGACACCAGAACAGATTTACACGCTCTTGTTATTTGCTCAAGCGGAATCGGGACGGCGAAAATGCTCGCTACAACCTTACAGCAGCGCATCCCTGAAATCAGATATGTTGATAATAAATCGATGTTTGATCTTCAGGAAATGCCAGTTGATGGGTATGACATTATTGTTTCGACCATTCCGCTTGAGGGATTTGCCGGAGAGTATATCCTTGCTTCACCAATGCTGACAAAGCAAGAGGTTCATCGGATCAAGAAAGCTGTGCGCCAGAAGAAGTTAAAAGTGAACACAAAGCTTGAAAAAAAGACAGCAAGAGCTGCGGTGCCAACGCAATCATCGGGTGAAGATTTCGTAAAAAAACTCCGAGAAGTTGAGGTTTATTCACGGGTCATGCTCCAAATTCTCGATCACTTTTCGATTAAAACAATAGCGGAGCAACAAACAACCAAAGAGACACTGGCCCTTATCTGTGCGGAGCTTGCGCGGAATGGCACACTATCTGATTCAGACAATGTTCTGCAAAAGCTAGTTAAACGTGAAGAACTGAGCGGTCTTGGTATACCTGGCACGACGCTAGGCTTATACCACACGAGAGCAGATGGGGTAAACAGGCCGAGTTTTACAGTATATCACCTTGAACATCCGGTTATCGTAAAGGGAATGGATGATCAAGATATGCAGATGCAGACGATTCTGCTCATGCTTGCACCAGAAGACACTGATCAGGGAGCATTGGAGATTATGAGCTTATTAAGCGGCATGATCATCCAAGGCAGGGAGCGGATTCAGTTATTTGAATCCGGGGAGGAAGCAGCAATCAAGCAGCTTTTTATAGAAGAATTTCAATCATTACTACAAGAAAAAAATTTAGTATAAGGAGTGCATCAAGCTATGGCAAAAGAAGTTTTAAGCAAAGACAATATTAAACGTAATGTATCAGTAAGCAGCAAGGAAGAGGCGATCCGTTTCACAGGTGGAATTCTTGTTGATAACGGCTATGTGGAGCCATCTTACGTGGAGAAAATGCTAGAGCGTGAAGAACTAACTTCTACCTTCATGGGAAATAATGTAGCAATTCCTCACGGTACAGAGGATGCAAAAGGCATGGTAACAGAAACAGGTCTTTCTGTCGTAACTGTACCTGAAGGCATTGATTTTGGGGATGGTAACATTGTAAAAGTTCTAATTGGTATTGCTGGAAAAGGCGACGAGCATCTCGAAGTACTTTCTAAAATTGCCATCGTGCTTTCTGAAGAAGAAAACATCCAAACCATACTTGACGCTTCATCAGAGGATGACATTATCCGCCTTTTCAGTGAGGTGAACTAAATGCAAGCCGTACATTTCGGAGCAGGAAATATCGGGCGCGGTTTTATCGGCGCCCTCCTTTATGAAGCAGGCTATCACACGACGTTTGTTGATGTAAATGATAGCGTGATTGAAGAATTAAACAGCAAGCAGCAATATAATGTTATTTTAGCAGCAGAAAACAAAGAACAGCTAACCGTGAAAAATGTTTCCGGACTAAACAGCATGCAGAATCCTGAAGCTGTCGTAGCGGCAATTGAAAAAGCGGACATCGTCACAACAGCAGTTGGACCAAATGTCCTGCCAATTATCGCAGAACTGATTGCCAAGGGTCTACGCGCAAGATTGGCCTCCAATCCGGTAGAGCTGAATGTCATCGCATGTGAAAACATGGTTGGCGGAAGCACGCTTTTAAAAGAAAAAGTGATGGAGCATGTGCCAGCAGACGAGCAGGAAAAAATGGCTGGATTGTTCGGTTTCCCGGATGCAGCAGTGGACCGTATCGTACCAAACCAGGTGAACGAAGATCTGCTAGAAGTATCTGTAGAGCCATATTACGAATGGGTAGTGGATCGTTCCATGATCAAGGGTGAGGTTCCGGAAATTGATGGCATCACATTTGTTGAAGATCTAACTCCATACATTGAAAGAAAATTGTTCACCGTAAACACCGGACATGCCGTACCAGCATACATCGGCCATTACATGGGCTACAGCACTATTAATGAAGCGATGCATGATGAAAAAGTGTTGGAAATCTTACGCGGCACACTTAACGAGTCTGGAGAAGCATTGATTCAAACTTACGGTTTTGATAGAGGTGAACACCAAACATACATTAATAAAATTATCGGACGTTTCCAAAACCCGTACATTTCCGATGAAGTTACGCGTGTAGGTCGTGGTCCAATTCGGAAGCTAGGTGCAAAAGACCGTCTCATCCGTCCAGCCAGCGTGTACTTAGAAACAACAGGGAAAGAACCTGTCTTCCTGGCAAAAACAATCGCAGCAGCACTTTCTTACAAAAACGAGGAAGATGCTGAAGCAGTGGAATTGCAGGAAAAAATAGCGCAGTTCGGGTATGAAAAAGCATTGCAGGATGTATCTGAATTGGAAACAGGTAGTGCTTTGGTCGAGAGTGCTGGGAAGCAGTTGAAAGAGATAGAACAGTTGAAAGGTTAATTTTAGTGAATGAAGAGCTCCTCGTTGTGAGGAGCTTTTTTTGTGGTTTGGAATTGGGGCTTTTTGAGAGCGTACTCTTTTGGAAAGATTAATTGAAAAAGTACGCTTTGTGATTGACCATGTTAGTTGTGCAATCAACCAAGCGAGTTGCGCAATCAACCAAGCGAGTTGCGCAATCAACCAAGAACGCAGTCCAATCGACCCCGCGTGCTGTGCAATCAACCAAGAACGCAGTCCAATCGACCCCGCGTGCTGTGCAATCAACCAAGAATGCAGTCTAATCGACCAAGCGAGTCGCGCCATCAACCAAGAATGCAGCCCAATCGACCAAGCGAGATGTGCAATCAACCAAGAACGCAGTCCAATCGACCCCGCGTGCTGTGCAATCAACCAAGAACGCAGTCCAATCGACCCCGCGTGCTGTGCAATCGACCAAGAACGCAGTCCAATCAACCAAGCGAGTCGCGCCATCAACCATGAATACAGTCCAATCGACCAAGCGAGATGTGCAATCAACCAGAATCGCAGCCCAATCGATCCCGCGTGCTGCTGAATCAACCAAGAACGCAGTCCAATCAACCACGCGTGCTGCTCAATCAACCAGAACCCCAGTCCAATCGACCCCACGAGTTACCAATCAAGCAAAACCCCACCCTAAAACAAAAAAGTCCCGCCCAACGGCAGAACTCTTACTTACTCGTCACTCACATGCCTAACAGACTTTCGCTCCACAAGCTCTGTTGACAGCTTGTAATGATGATCGGTTTTTTCGCCACCTAACAGTTGGAATATCAGGTGTGCAGCAAGGGCGCCGACCTCGTATTTTGGCTGTTTGATAGTCGTTAGTGGTGGGGTGACATATTCGGATAACTGTATGTCATCATAGCCGATAATGGATATATCATCAGGAACGCTAATCTTATTTTCTTTAAATGCTTGCAATCCACCAACAGCCATTTCATCATTCGCATAGAAGATGGCTTGTGGAAGGTTGCGTTGGGCAATTAACAATTTAGTTGCGCGATAACCGCCTTCTCGGGTAAAATCACTGGCAATATCCCATTTGGATTGGTACGTAATATTGTAATTTTCCAGTGCTTTGCGGTAACCCTTGTAGCGTTGTACGTTATCGTGGGATGCTGCAGGACCGCTGATGTAGGCGATTTGCTTATGGCCATGGTTAATTAAATATTCTGTAGCATGGTAGCCGCCTTGTATATTATCTACCTCAACGTGATAGATGGATTCATTTTCCAAATAGCGATCGAGTACGACGAGGGGAGAACCGTGCTGGGCGGCATCCAATGTAATTGCATCGCTAATATTGTGAGCAAGGATGATTGCACCATCGACACGTTTTTCGGTTAGAAATTTTACCGCTGTTGATTGTACGCCACCAATGGAACTACAAGCAATTAAGTCATAGCCATTTGCAGACGTTACATCCTGTACTCCTTGAATCAGATCCGAGTAAAAGGGACCAGAAAGATCGCTTAGAAGTAGCGCGATGGTATTGGTCTTTGTTCTTTTCAAATCAGAAGCAAAGCCGTTTTTCTTGTAGTTTAACGCTTTTGCTGCTTCTTCCACCTTTTTCTTCGTTGCCGCACTAATTCTAGGACTGTTATTTAAGGCATAGGAGACGGTCGAAATTGCGACTCCAGCACGTTTTGCTACATCTTTTATGGTTGCCATGTCATTTTCCTCCAACATTTCATTAATCCTATCGTACCATACATTACACGTCAGGAATTACCTAAATCTTACTGAATAGGAAGCCATTTCAGTACCGCTTGAATTTTTTTATCCCAGTAATCCCAAGTATGGTCGCCAGGACCGAAATCGTACGTATAATCGAGATTTGTTTCCTTACAGATACGATGGAAGCGCAAATTATGCTCATATAAAAAATCTTCTGTGCCACAAGCCTGGTAAAGCATAGGCTTCACGCTAGATGAATTATGCAATCGCTCTAGCTTATAAATTAAATCATTCGTTGTTTCGCTTACGTCTGCATCGCCAAAAACAAGCTCAAGCGACCGCTTCTTATCACCGGGTTCCATTCTTACATTGGCTAAATGATACACCATATCGGTAACGCCAGACATGCTGGCAATAGCAGCGAAACGCTCTGGGAAGTTAAGCCCCCATTTCAAAGCACCAAACCCTCCCATGGAATGGCCGGCCACAAAATTATCCTCGCGTTTTTCAGAAAGCGGAAAGAACGATCTGGCAGCTGCCGGGAGTTCCTCTGTTAAAAATGTCCAATACTTACCGCCATGCGCCATATCCGTGTAGTAGCTATTATCAAGGCCTGGCATTACAATCGCAATGCCTAAGTCAGCCGCATACCTCTCGATAGATGTGCTTCGTAAATAGGCAGTATGATTGTCACTAAACCCATGTAATAAAAAGAGCGTAGGGTACTTTTTATCTTCCATTGAACCTTCCTTATAAGACGGCTGTGGTAAGATCACATTCATGGACACAGACCTTGATAGAACCTCTGACGAAAATTCACATTGAAAAAGTGCCATATTCCATTTTCCTTTCTCTTTCGAATGATGAAAGAAGAAGGCACGCCACCAAGCGACACCTTCCACCTTCGTTCGTTTTTACTTTATACCAGATACATTGAAACCTTCTACGATATGTTTCTGGAAAATGATAAAGATGATCAGAACAGGGACAACCATGAAGGTAGAACCTGCCATTTGCAACCCGTAGTTGGACACGTTTTGATCTTGAAGCAGGGCAAGACCAACAGATAAGGTATACAACCCTTCATCGTTTGCAATAATTAATGGCCAGAGGAAGCTGTTCCAAGAGCCGATGAACGTAAGGATAACCTGTACAGCAAGAATTGGTTTTGCCAATGGAATAATTAGCTTAAGGAAAATATACATCTCACTAGCACCATCCAGGCGTGCTGCTTCAATCAAATCATCCGGAATCGTCACCATAAATTGACGAATTAGAAAAATGTTAAACGCTGCAATCAAACCAGGAAGGATAATACCTGCCATACTGTTCGTTAAACCAGCTTCATTTAAAATCAGGTATGTTGGGATCATGGTAACCTGGCCAGGAATCATCATGGTAATGAGTACAATTCCAAACCAAATCTCTTTTCCTTTAAATTGGAACTTACCAAACCCATAACCAGCCATAGTATTTAGTAATAAACCGACCATGGAGAAGAACACAATAATCAGGGTGTTGACTAAGTAAACATCAAAGTTTAAATTCGTAAACAAATTCACATAATGCTCAATGGTTGGAGCATTTGGGAACAAAGTCGGCGGAATACTTAATACTTCTCTTTCATTCTTAAATGAGCTAAGTATCATCCAAACAAATGGCAATGACACAAGCAGACCGCCAATGAAAAGAACTGTGTTAACGATGGCACGTTCAAAATTATTTTTTAAGTCCATGGAAGCCGCCTCCTTAATTATCTTCAGATTTTCTTAGTTTAAATTGAACAAGTGTTGCCAAAATAATGATGATGAACAATACGAATGATGCTGCGGCACCATATCCGAACTCACTGTATTGGAAACCTTCTTGATAGATAAATAGTGCAAGAGAGTTTGTACCGTTCAATGGGCCACCCTCTGTCATAACGAATGGTTCCTCGAAGAATTGCAGCCAGCCGATTAATGTTGTTACAACAACAAAGAAGGTTGCAAAGCTCATGGATGGCAACGTAATTCGGAAAAGCTTTTGCCAGCGGTTCGCACCATCAATGTCTGCTGCTTCATAGTACATTTTCGGAATCGATTGTAAGGCAGCAAGGAAAATCAACATGCTGACACCATTACTTTTCCATACAGCCAATAGAATTAAAGAAAGTTTCGCGATGAAAGGATCTTCTAACCAAGGGATAGCTTCAAGATTTACCAGTGACAAGAGATAGTTAAACAAACCGTATTCCTGGTTGTAAAGGAAGCTCCACACAACAGCGATCGCTACAATGTTTGTAACAGAAGGTACGTAGTAGATAACACGAAATGTAGTGGACATCCAGTCCGATACTAACTTCAATAGCAGGGCAATCACAAATGAGCTAATAACGGCAAGTGGTACTCCGATAACAACGTAGAAGAACGTATTTCCCATGGATTGCAGGAAGACGTCATCCTGGAACAGTTGAACAAAATTATCAAATCCGACAAAGCCGATTTGTGACCAATTTGCCAGACCGCTCAAGTTCATATCTGTAAAACTAATAAATAATGAAACGAGGATTGGTAGAAAAGAAAAAATGCCGAGTAAAATTACAGCAGGCATAATAAAGAAATACGGTGTTAGCTTACTTCTAAAGCGATTCATTACATTCACCCCTTCAATGACATGTCGATAGGTAATGGCTACCTTTCCTGTCTACTTATGGATCTTAATTGTTAGGCATTGCTATCCAAAATAAGACGAAATTGAAACGTTTCTATGAAACCGATGCAACAATCTATTGAAATCGTTTTCAATAAAGCGTCAAAATTATGGAGGTTTTCTTCTTACATACTAGTCTAATAACCGTTAAATTAATATCCGATTCCTTTTTACAAATTAAAAATGAATTGTTGAAACGTTTCTATAATGTCATTATAGTAGGTATTGAAATCGATTGCAAGAGAAATTCTTTCTTTTCTGCTCGTTTTAGAAAAAACTAGAGGGGTGGTTGATTGGTAGACTTTATTAAAGGATCAGATGCAAGAGAGGGGGTTATCGTATAACGGATGAAAATAGGGAAAGGTGTATGCTTTAACATGCATACACCTTTCAACACATTACTCACCAAGAACTCTGGCTGCTTCTGCTTTATAATCCTCTAAAGCTTGGTCAATATCCGCGCCACCACGGTTGATTTGCTCAAGCATGTTCAGTATTTCTTGACCTAATCTTTCGTATTCAGGAATCAATGGAAGTGGTTGTGTTGCTTGTAATTGTTCCCCGAATGTTGCAACCATTTCGTTATCTGTTAAAGCAGGGTCCTCCCATGCTTCAAGGTTTGCAGGAAGCTCACTGAACTCCTCATACCATTTCACCTGTGTTTCTGGTGCTGCCATCCAGTTGATGAAGTCTAGCGCTTGGTCCACGTTTTCGGAATTATTGAAAACAGTCCAGTGCGCGCCACCCATCATCGAATTGTTGTTTTCTGCTTCAGGCATTAACTTAACATCCCATTGGCCTTCGATTTCTGGAGCTCTTTCGGAAATGGTTTTAATATCCCAAGGACCACTAATGAACATTGGTTTAGAACCGTCTTCAAATGCTTGGAAGAACTCTTTTCCTTCACCAGTTTGGGATAATCCTTCACTATAAAACGTGTTGTGTAATTCAATTGCTTCTTTAAATCCAGGATCATCAAAGCTTGCTGCTCCTTTTTCCATATCATAGTTCCAGCCATGCTCCCATGCTAGAACAAACGGGAATTGTGGATCTGTTGCAGGTAAATCAATTGCATACTGATCATCTCCGCGGTCAGCCAGCTGACGAGAAGCATCTAACATATCATCCCAAGTTTGCGGACCTTCAGGATAGCCTACTTCCTCAAGTAGATCTGTACGATAGAATAGTGCACGTGTATCTACATACCAAGGAACACCAATTGTTTGGTCTTCATACTTTGTTGTTTCTACGGCAGATTCATAGAAGTTGTCTGCTGCTAAGTTCTCGTAGTCACCAATTTGATCTGAAATATCTAAGAAAGTTCCAGCTTCAGCAAATTCAGCTACCCATGTTGTTCCGATTTGCAGAACGTCCGGGCCATCACCTGAAGCGACTGCAGTAAGCAATTTATCGTGGGCATTGTCCCAAGGGATTGCCTGTACTTCAACGCTAACACCTGATTCATCTTCATACTCTGTTACAAAGTCATCTAGCCCATCTGTCATTGTCCAAACTGTGATGGTATCAGAGTCGCCAGATGATCCGCTGCTTGATTCGTCATTAGAACAAGCTCCCAACACAAGTACTACACTAAGCAAAATAGCAGTTAGCCATGCAAACTTTTTATTTTTCATACGTACACCCCTTAAATTATATTAGTTTGAATACGAAAGAAGTAGTTCATCACATCAAGCAGGTTTTGGTTTTGAAACCATCACTCCTTATCCAGAAGGTTTTTATTGAAACGTTTCTGTGAATCTAGCATAAAACATTTTGAAATCGTTTTCAAGTGATCCGTAAAAAAAGACTCACTTTTAAAAAGATTAAGTTAAAACTTATTATTATAGCTATTCTGGTTGTCGTTACATCTAAAATCTCTTGTTGAAAATTTCATGTTTTTGTTGAAACGTTTCTACAAATCGATTATAGTAGTAATTGAAACCGATTGCAACAATTATTTTTTTGACAAGTTAAAAAATGCAAATTTGAAGAGCGTGTAACTACGTTCAAATTACTACTTTTAACGATCCTTGAACAAAAAGGACCAGTTAAATGGAATACCTATTAATATAGTAAAGATATTTGGAAACGGAGGAAGTCAGATGGCAGATCAATTTCTACAAGATTTACTAGCTAAAATGACAACAGAAGAGAAAGTTGCCCAGCTTACGCAGCTTGCGACACCATTCTTTAAAGGGGCATCTAACAGCGGGGAAATTACAGGTCCGATGGTAAATATGAACGTTACAGATAAAATGGTGGAAAATACAGGATCTGTTCTTGGTGCTTGGGGTGCGAAAGAAATTAAGGCGATACAGGAGCGTCACTTAAAGGATAATCGCTTAGGGATCCCGCTTCTCATGATGGCAGATGTTATCCATGGATATCGCACCATTTTCCCCGTGCCACTCGCAATTGGCAGCTCATGGGATTTAGAACTTGCTGAAAAAAGTGCCCGGATCGCTGCAAAAGAAGCAGCAGCTGCCGGCATTCATGTAACCTTTGCCCCGATGGTAGATTTGGTGCGTGACCCGCGCTGGGGAAGGGTAATGGAATCAACAGGGGAGGACCCATACATAAATGGAGAGTTTGCTAGAGTACAAGTAAAAGGATTCCAAGGTGATGATTTAAAAAATGACCTCGAAACACTTGCAGCCTGTGTGAAGCACTTTGCTGCTTATGGTGCAGCAGAGGGTGGGCGTGATTACAATACGGTGAACATGTCAGAACGTGAGCTTCGGGAAACTTACCTGCCAGCTTATAAAGCGGCATTAGATGCAGGGAGTGAAATGGTCATGACTGCGTTTAATACGGTTGATGGTATTCCGGCTACCGGAAACAAACGCTTAATGCGTGATCTGCTTCGCGAGGAATGGGGCTTTGATGGCGTCTTGATTTCTGACTGGGGCGCAACTAAAGAACTTATCCCACACGGGGTGGCGGCAAACGAAAAAGAAGCAGCAGAAAAGGCGATTAAAGCTGGCTTAGACATTGAAATGATGACGACCACGTATGCCAGCCATCTTCAGGAATTGATAGAAGAAGGAAAAGTAGATGCAGCCCTTTTAGATGAAGCGGTAATGCGAATTTTAGAATTGAAACAGAAGCTAGGACTTTTTGAAAATCCGTATCGCGGAGCAGACGAAGAACGGGAAAGAGAAGTGATTCGCTGCCAGGAGCATCGCCAAACAGCACAAGAGCTTGCGGCAAAATCTTGTGTGCTGCTGAAAAACGATGAAGTGCTTCCATTGAACAAGGAGCAAAACATTGCGTTGATTGGCCCATTTGCAGAAGGCAATGATATTCTTGGCCCTTGGTCCTTTTTAGGCAAAAAGGAAGATGCGATTACTGTGAAGGATGGTCTCGAGCAAAAGCTAGATAAAGAAATCATGGTCGCAAAGGGCAGTGATATTGAAACAGGGGAAGACACTGTATTACAAGAAGCATTGGAAATAGCAGATAAGGCTGATGTGGTCGTGCTTGCACTTGGTGAGGATTCGGATATGAGCGGAGAGGCTGGGTCGCGGACAAACATTAAGTTACCAAATGCTCAGCTGAAACTAGTAGAAGAAATTACGAAACTTGGCAAGCCAACAGTCGCTGTTTTATTTAATGGTCGCCCACTCGATCTTCACGGTGTGGTTGATAAAACGGATGCAGTATTAGAGGCATGGTTCCCAGGCACAGAGGGAGGAACAGCAATTGCCGACCTGTTATACGGGGATGTCAATCCTTCTGGAAAACTGACAATGTCCTTCCCGCATTCGGTTGGTCAGGTACCGGTTTATTACAACCATTTCAACACAGGTCGACCAAAGGGAGCACCAGATGCGCAAGTTCGCTATGTATCCCAGTATCTCGATAGCCCGAATGGCCCATTGTATCCTTTTGGTTATGGACTAAGCTACACAACCTTTGCTTACGAGAACTTTACGCTTTCTGAGGAGACTCTTAAAGCTGGCGAAACATTGACCGCAAGCATTACAGTCACCAACACTGGGCAAGTAGCTGGCGAAGAAATTGTGCAATTATACATTCAAGATAAAGTTGGCGAAGTCGTACGACCGCTGAAGGAATTAAAAGGCTTCCAAAAAGTTTACCTGGAGCCAGGAGAAGCCAAAACAATTGAGTTTGCGATTACTGAAGATCAGCTCCGCTATCATCATGCAGACTTGAGCTTTTCGAGTGATCCAGGAGAATTTGTGGTTTATGTTGGACCAAATAGTAAAGAAGTAGATGGAAAAACATTTATTTTGCAGTAGAGATAGAGCGTAGTTGTTTTAATCAGACCGCTTGCCACGTTAAAAATTCGTTGCTGATAAGGACTTAAACGATTACTATTAGCAGATTGCATATACGTAGACTCCAGTGGGAAGTAAGAGATCGGCGAGACCCCGCAGGACGATAGTCCGAGGAGGCTCGGCACTCGCCCACGGAAAGCGAAGTATATGCAATCTGCGGTGTCTAGAAAGATTTGTTCTAATAGTAGGATAGCCTTTTCAGCGGTTGGTTTTTCTTAATGCGAAAGTTTAATTATAAATAAAGGAGAATGCCTACATGAAGCTTACAAACACCTATCTTCCTATCCAAAAAGGAGATTTACAGGTTACCTTTTTAAACAGTGGGGATATTTTTGAAGTAACCCATAAACAAACCTTAATTAATCAGCTAATGGCAAATCCAGTTGATGGATCGATCAATAATATTTACTTGCGCGTGCATGGAGACAACAAGATACAAGCCTACCCATTGCTTGGGGTTACCTCCACCAGTACGTTTAGCAAGTTAGATAACGCGGTGCAATGGAAAGGGGAAGTAGCTGACGTCAGCTATACCGTCACCTTCCATCTAGCGTCAGATAATCTGTGGTTTTGGGATGTAACGCTTAACGGAAATGGAAAAGAAGTAGATCTTATTTACGGACAGGATCTCGGCCTTGCGGACAAAGCAGCCGTTCGTTCCAATGAGTCGTACATGTCACAATATATGGACCACAAAGTTTTCGAAAATGAAACTGGCTACACAATTGCAACAAGGCAGAACCAGCCAATGAGTAGTGGTTTTCCGTTCATCCAACAGGGAGCACTTGGGAAAACAGTCGGCTATTCCACAGACGGCTTTCAATTTTTCGGTAAAAGCTACCGGAACACGAATGTGCCAGAGGTATTAGGCGAAGAAAACCTGGCAAATGAAGTGTATCAATATGAATTTGCTTTTACTGCCTTACAATCCGAAAAGATGCAACTAAGCGGAGAGCAGCAATTTGTTTTCTATGGCCTTTTCCAGGAAAATCAGGAAACGGCAGTTACCGAAGCCGTTGCAGCAGAAAGCATTCAAGAGGCTTGGAATACGCGTGAGGCGCTTGGACAAGGTGTAATGCTTGCGAAAGTGGAACAATCCCGCACAATTGGAGCGCCGCTTGCGGCAGTGGAAATGTCAGAGGACGAAGTGGCTGCATACTATCCAGAGCGCCGACTCGAGGAAAAAACGGAGGGGGGACTTCTATCCTTTTTCACACCAACACACGAGCATGTCGTCTTAGCTAAAAAGGAATTAATGGTCGAGCGTCCACACGGTCATATTTTAATGAGTGGTCAAAATGATGTCGTAAAGGATACGACGATTACGACGAACCTTTATATGTACGGCTTGTTTAATTCGCAAATTTCTATTGGAAACACCAACATGAACAAAATGCTATCCAATGCCAGAAACCCATTGAATCGCATGAAAACCTCCGGCCAGCGCATTTATGTAGAGGTAGACGGACAGTATCGCCTGCTGACAATGCCATCCTTGTTTGAGATTGGCTTCAACTATGCACGTTGGATTTATAAGCTGGAAAGTGATGTTCTGACAATCACAACGTTTACAATGGTTGATTCAGCAAATATTCAGCTTGAAGTAGGATCAAAAGAGGGAAAACCATATCGCTATCTCGTAACAAACCAGCTGACGATGCAAAACAATGAATATGAAGTGCCTTATCATGTCGAAAGAGAAGGCGCTACCCTCGTTTTTACAGCGAGTGATGAGGCTGGAAGTAACGAAACGTACCCTGACCTTACGTATACAGTGAAGGTTATTGGAGCAGATGTGGAAGTTAAAGATGAAACGGTGCTTGCAGAAAATGTCGAGCCAGGAAGTGCTTCCCTTGTGGTCCTTGCATTAGAGCCTAGCTCCAGCTGGACGATGCGCATCGCCGGGAACCTTTACGGAGAAAAGCATACGCTGACACCATTTGATTTTTCAACAGTAGCGGAGGATTATCGTTTTTATTACCAAAAAGTCATGCAAGGCTTCCATTTAACGCAAGACAATAAGCAGGACGTGAAAGAAATTGAGAAAGTAAACACGCTTGCATGGTGGTATACCCATAACATGCTTGTCCACTTCTCTGTCCCACACGGGTTGGAGCAATATGGAGGTGCAGCTTGGGGGACAAGGGATGTCAGCCAAGGACCAGCTGAATACTTTATGGCAACTCAGAACTATGACACGGTAAAGGAAATCATCACCACGATGTTTGCCCATCAATATGAGGATACAGGCAACTGGCCGCAATGGTTTATGTTTGATAAATACAATAAGATCCAACAAGATGACAGCCATGGCGATATTATTGTCTGGCCAATGAAAGTTGTTTGTGACTATATTGAAGCAACAGGTGATACGGAGATTTTAAAAGAAAGAATTCCATACACAAATCGTGAGACATATGAATTTACAGAAGAAAAAGCGACACTGCTTGATCATTTGAAAAAGGAAATTGCTTATATGAAAGCACATTTTCTGCATGACACCTACTTGTCTGCCTATGATGATGGTGACTGGGATGATACCTTGCAGCCAGCAAACAAGAACTTGAAGCAATTTATGTCAAGCAGCTGGACAGTGGCGCTGACATATGAGGCGTTGCGCAAGATGACCAATGTGTTGCAAGAGGTAGATCCAGAAGAAGCAAGCAAAACACAGGAAATTGTCGAAGGAATCAAGCGTGATTTCAATGACTACCTGATGCAAACCGACATTATCCCAGGCTTTGTATACATGGAAGAACCTGGCGAAGTGGAACGCATGCTACACCCAACTGACGAAAAAACAGGCATCAATTATCGTTTACTGCCAATGCAACAGAGCATTATTAGTGAATTGTTTAGCTTAAAACAGGCGGAATCTCATTATGACATTATTAAGAAGCATCTATTCTTCCCGGATGGGGTGCGCTTAATGAACCGGCCAGCTAACTACAAAGGCGGCGTCAGCACCCACTTTAAACGGGCGGAACAGGCAGCCAACTTTGGTAGAGAAATTGGCTTGCAATATGTCCACGCACACATTCGCTATGTGGAAGCAATGGCGAAGCTTGGCTATGGGGATGAAACGTGGGATGGATTAGCAGTGATCAACCCAATCGCCATCCAAGACGTTGTGCCAAATGCAGAACTTCGTCAAAGCAATGCTTATTTCAGCAGCTCAGATGGCGACTTTAAAACACGATACGAGGCACAGGAACACTTTAATAAATTACGAGATGGATCTGTGAAAGTAAAAGGAGGCTGGCGCATTTACTCCAGCGGTCCGGGAATTTATATGAACCAACTTATTGCCAACACATTAGGCGTACGTCAATTTGCTGGGGACTTAATCCTGGATCCTGTTCTTCCTGATCGTCTTGATGGTCTGCGATTCAACTATACGTGGAATGGCAAGCCAGTCACATTTGTCTACCATCTAAACGCTGATAAGCAACAGGTACTCCTTAATGGTGCGATCATGGAAGCGATGGAACTTATTAATCCATACCGTGCCGGCGGAATTCGCATCCCGCGTGAACAGCTGGACCAGGCGCTTCAAGCAGAAGGCAATATAATTGAGGTATTTGTATAGACCTAGAACAAAAGCTCAGGGCGCCCGTATAGCGCTGGAGCTGGACGTGGCTGTTGCTGTCAATGAACAACATACCGCCAATTATCTTATCTTGTTAAAAAACCGGGCGCTCCACTAAGGATACGCCCGGTTTTCTCAATAATATTTAAAAAGGGAAGGTTTTAAGGGTATTAGACTATTACCCTGCTTGGCCTTCTGTTAAACTTAATTTATGAAACAAAAGCGGAAGTGCCCGTTTAGCGCTGGAGCTGGACGTGGTTGTTGCTGTCTAAAAAAAAGGAATTTCTTATTTCTGAAAAAGGAGAGGATTGCATGGCTAAAATTGGCTTACAGCTTTATACCGTAAGAGATGCTGCTGAAGAAGATTTCCATAAGCTCTTAACAGATGTTGGGAAACTCGGCTATGAAGGGGCACAATTTGCAGGATTTTATGATGCATCTGCCCAGGAAGTGGCCGACACGCTGCAGAAAGCAAGGGTCAAACCAGCTGGAGCACATGTCCAGATTCATCAGCTGCAAAATAACTTGCAAGACGTCATGCGTTATCATGAGAAGATTGGAAATCAGCTTATTATCTGTCCATATCTCCCGGAAACAATGCGTCAGGACAAAGCAGGTTACATGCAAACAGCAGAGACATTTAATAAAATTGGCAAAGAGTTAAAACAGGCTGGCTTTCAATTTGGCTACCATAATCATGCCTTTGAGTTTGATAGCGTAGAAGATACAATAGGCTTTGAACTATTATTTGGCAACACAGACCCTGATTTTGTGAAAATGGAGCTTGATTGCTACTGGGCAACCTATGCAGGGCACGATCCTAACAAGATTATTAAGGATTATGCAGCGCGCTGCATCTCACTCCATATAAAAGATATTAAAGTAGAAAATGGGGAAAAGATCTCCACAGAGATAGGTACAGGAACGTTGGATATAAGAACCTTAATTCAGTCAGGGCTTGATCACGATGTTGAATGGTTGATTGTCGAACAAGAGCATTTCAACGGGGACCCGTTAGTCAGTGCGAAGAAAAATGTAGCGGCATTACAGGAAATGCTATAATAATAGAAGGAAAAAGAAAGCGCTATTATTTCAGAAAAGGAGAGACATAGAATGAAGGTAACGGTTTGGAATGAGAATCGACATGAAAAGAAAAACCCGAAAGTTTCTGAGATTTACCCTGAGGGCATCCATGGGCAGCTTGCCTCCTTTTTAGAAAAAGCAGGATTTGAAACTGGAACAGCAACATTAGATGAACCAGAGCATGGGCTGACGGATGAGGTTCTAAATGAAACCGATGTCTTAGTGTGGTGGGGACATCTCGCTCACGATGAAGTGACCGAAGAGATTGCGGATAAAGTGAAGCAACGCGTGCTTGATGGCATGGGCCTTGTTGTCCTGCATTCCGCTCATTTTTCCAAGGTATTTAAAAAGCTAATGGGCACAGGCTGTGACTTGAAGTGGCGCGAAGCAGACGAAAAAGAAAGGCTATGGGTTGCAGATCCAACTCACCCGATTACAGAAGGCATTGGCGAATACATCGAACTGGAAAAAGAAGAAATGTACGGGGAGCATTTTGATATCCCAGCACCTGACGAATTAATTTTCATTAGCTGGTTTGAAGGTGGCGAGGTGTTCCGCAGTGGGGCGACCTTTAAGCGTGGTCGCGGGAAAATTTTCTATTTCCGTCCAGGACATGAAACATATCCAACCTATCATAATGAAGAAATACAGAAAGTCATCACCAATGGTGTGAAATGGGCAGCGAATACAGCAACACCAACGCCGGTTAGAGGGAATCACCAGCCACTTGAGAACATAACTTCAAAAGCATAAGCGACCGTTTTTAAGAAAGTACATTGAAAATAAAGGGGAGATAGACATGACAGCAGTAAGAATTGCAGTAATAGGATGTGGAAGTATTGCCAAGCATCGCCATTTAATAGAGTACGATTTGGAGCCAAATGTGGAAATCGTAGCAGTATGCGACATTGTCGAGGGTAGAGCAAGGGAAGCGGCAGAGAAGTACGGCGCCACTGCCTATGCAGAGTATGAAACACTCTTAAAACAGGAAAAAATTGATGCTGTTAGTGTCTGCCTGCCAAACTACTTACATGCACCTGTGTCGATCGCGGCACTTGAAGCAGGCTGCCATGTGCTTTGTGAAAAACCAATGGCGACCTCTCGGGAAGAAGCACAGCAAATGATCGATGCTGCCAATAAAAATGGTAAAAAACTGATGATTGCGCACAATCAGCGGTTTGTCCCCTCCCACCAGAAGGCAAGAGAACTAATTGAAAAAGGGGAGCTAGGAAAAATCTACAGCTTCCGCACTGCTTTTGGCCATGGCGGCCCTGAAGGCTGGAGTGTTGATGGCAAGGATAGCTGGTTTTTCCAAAAGGATAAAGCATTTATCGGTGCTATGGGCGACCTTGGCGTTCATAAAGCGGACTTAATGCGTTATTTGCTCGGTGAAGAATTTACAGAGGTAGCAGGGTTTGTGGAAAGCTCCGCAAAGGAGAACTCCAATGTGGATGATAACGCGGTATGTATATTGAAATCTGCAAGCGGTGTTGTTGGCACATTAGCAGCAAGCTGGGCTTATTCCTCTAAAGAGGATAACTCCACTGTAATCTACGGCGAGAAAGCGACGCTACGATTGGAAGATGACCCGAACTTTTCATTAATCGCACAGTACACAAATGGAGAAGTTGTGAAATATGAGCTCGGTGGGATTCAAACCAACGATTCGGGTGGGCAGACGACTTCCCAGGTTATCCATCACTTTGTAACAAGCATTACTGAAAACACGAACCCACCAATTGATGGGGAAGATGGCAAAAAATCGTTAGAAGTTATTTTAAATGCATTGGAATCAGCAGAAACAAAGCGGATTTGCGGCTGATTCAACAGTCGGAGGCAGCCTGTTTAGAAGGATAGGGCGATTTCTTGTTGTAGGGCTAAGTTCTGGTCGCAGTAGTATGATGTGTCAACTTCTGTCAAAGAACAGGACATAGCCAGTTGCTTATTTTAAGGAAAAGGGGTTAACATACATGCTCAAAATGGGGATCATTGGAGTTGGCGGGATAGCCCAAGGAAGGCATATCCCTGCCTATCTTCAAATGCCAGAAAAAGTAAAGATAACAGCAGTACAAGATGTGAATAAAGAAAGAGCAAAAGAGGTTGCGGAAAAGCATAACATTGACCATGTCTTTGAAGACTACAAAGCGCTACTTGATGTGGTGGACGCCGTGACGATTTGTACACCGAATAAATTCCACGCAGACATTGCCGTTGCCGCACTGGAAGCAGGCGTGCATGTACTTTGTGAAAAACCGATGGCCATGACAACCGAAGAATGCCAGCGCATGCTGGACGCATCCCGTAAATCAGGCAAAAAACTGGCTATCGCGTATCATTACCGGTTTACAGATCCGGCGCAGGTTGCGAAAAAAGCCGTCTTAAATAAAGAGGTAGGGGACCCGCTAGTAACCCGGGTGGAAGCAATGCGCCGTCGAAAAGTTCCTGGCTGGGGTGTTTTCACGAACAAGGAATTGCAAGGTGGGGGAAGTCTCATAGATTATGGCTGCCATATGCTTGACCTTGCACTTTGGCTGCTAAATGGTCCAAAAGCTGTCGAAGTAAGTGGCCGAACGTATAACCGTTTAAGTAAGACGCCAAATCAGATCAATGATTGGGGCGTTTTTGACACGGAAACGTTCGATGTGGATGACCATGTATCAGCCTATATTACATTTGATGATGGTTCTTCGTTATTTTTAGAGTGTTCGTGGTCGGCAAATATTAAAGAAGACACTCGCCATTTAAGTATTTCTGGTGTGGATGGAGGACTTAATCTTTATCCGCTCGAGTTTTATCAGGCGAAGCATGGCACTTTCATGACCACGACGACAAAGGCTGATCATAATGAAGGAGATGCAGGAATTGCTCAGGCACACAACTTTGTGGACAGCTGCTTAGGAGCTACGGAATTGGTTGTAAAACCAGAAGAGGCGCTGGAAGTATCACGCATTATAGAAGCGATTTATAAGAGTAGTGAATCGGGAACTGCTGTTAGACTTTAGAAAGCTATAAAAAAATCGCGTGGCTTTTTTAGGCCATGCGATTTTTTAAGTGTTATCCCGCCTTTACTTGCAGTAAGTCCCTGGGATCAACATCCAGTAAAGGTCCAACCGGTTCAAATAACATTTGGTGGGAGAGGAAGGGAAACATCCATCAAATGAAGTTTCACTTTATTCCGCAGCGATCAATTTCACTTGGTAGTTGCGATCTCGCGGACCATCAAATTCACAAAAATAAACCCCTTGCCACGTGCCAAGCAACAATTTTCCTTCTGACACGATCAAGGTTTGCGCATGGCCGACCGTGCTGGTTTTTAAGTGTGCAGCAGTGTTTCCTTCTGC
This sequence comes from Oceanobacillus kapialis, assembly GCF_044790185.1. Lineage (GTDB taxonomy): Bacteria > Bacillota > Bacilli > Bacillales > Amphibacillaceae > Oceanobacillus_B > Oceanobacillus_B kapialis. Next base: position 3,055,628 of record NZ_CP085256.1, on the reverse strand, counting down.
ATGAAGATCTTTGACATGATTCCACGGATAAATCTCATCAAGCCGGCGAAGCATATCTGTTTTCACATCAGGGTCAGCATTTTCATTAACTGTAATCCCAGCAGTCGTGTGCATGGAAGTAACGACAAGGATCCCTTCTTCGACACCTGATTCATAAATCCATTCTTCTAGTTTACTCGTAATATCTACCATATCTGAGTGGCGTGTTGTCTTAATTTGAAATGTTTTCTGCAATTTGATTCTCCTTTCAGCAACCTGCTTTAAGTATACTACCCTTTTGTAGGATGAGAAAATCTAGGGTTCGGCAATTTTAGGTGTTTAAGGCAGGGATTTAAGTAGAATTGTAGAATGTTATGACCGAAGAGGTGTCGATTCAATGGCAGTTATAGCTAAGCAAACATTGATTCGTGGAAATATTGCAAACAGAATTCGCTATTTATTTCCCGGGTAATATTTTATAGCTATATGTCGAAACAAGAATGAAAGGAAGAAAGCAAATGGAACATCTTACGCAAACCGTTGAACGATTAAAAATGTATGTGCCAGCATCCACAAAGCAACCAGATCATGCAGCATTCTGGCAAAAGACACTAGAGGAATCGAACAAGCAGCCATTGTCGGAATCCGTAATAAAAAAGGATTATCCGATTAAACAAGTCAATGTGTATCAGGTCGTCTATAAAGGTTTTGGGGCTACCCCTATTCATGCCCATTATATTTTGCCAAAACATGTGAACGATAAACTGCCTTGCTTATTATTTTTCCATGGGTACGGGGGAAATAAAGGTTCGGTTTCCCAGTATATGAAATGGCTGATCCAAGGCTATGCTGTCTTAGCAGTAGACATACGCGGACATGGCGAGAGTGGCGATGCTGCAGCTTATTCGACAGACGTAACCGGCAGCTGGGTCACAAAGGGAATATTGGATAAACAGGAGTATTATTAACGAAACGTCTATGTAGATGCTGTACGTGCCATTGATTTTCTTTATGGGCGAGAAGAGATTGATAGCGGAAGGATCGCGGTCATTGGCGGTAGTATGGGAGGCGGCATCACATTAGCAGCAGCTGCATTGGATGATCGGCCGAAGCTAGCTGTGGCTGATATGCCAAACATGTGTGATATCCCGCTGGCCATGGAACAAAAATTCGAAGGCTCCTTGACGGTTGTAGAAAATTTTCTTAGACAGCATCCGCAGCATACGGAACAAGTTTATAAAACACTATCGTATTTCGACCACGTTAATTTAGCCGAGCAAATAACGTGCCGGATCCGTTTTGCCGTGGGCCTACGTGATATCGTTTGTCCACCACAACCAAGTTATGGGGTGTATAATTTGGTCCAGGCACCGAAAAGCATGGAAGTCTATCCATTCGGCGGGCATGATATGACGATGATTAGCCATGTTGATAAGACGTTGGCGTATGTCGGGGAGTATTTGTAGAGTGAGGTTTTGGGTTTGGTTAGATTGAGTAGTGTGGGAGTGGGTAATCGGCCAGCGGGGGTGCGCAATCGTCCAATGTGGGTGCGCAATCAACCAAGAGCGCTAGCCAATCGACCAGAGCGCTAGCCAATCGACCAATGCGGGTGCGCAATCGACCAAGAGGACTAGCCAATCGACCAATGCGGGTGCGCAATCAACCAAGAGCGCTAGCCAATCGACCAAGAAGGCCGCGCAATCAACCAGGAGCACGGGCCAATCGACCAGAACGCCTGCGCAATCAACCAAGAGGACTAGCCAATCGACCAAGAGAGCAGTGCAATCAACCAGAGTGGCCTTGCAATCAACCAAGAGCGCTAGCCAATCAACCAGAATGCCAACGCAATCAACCATGAAGGCCGCGTAATCGACCAGAAAGTCTGTGCAATCAACCAAGAGCACCAGCCAATCGACCAATGCGGGTGCGCAATCAACCAGAGTGGCCGCGCAATCAACCAAGAGCACCAGCCAATCGACCATGCAGGCCTTGCAATCAACCAAGAGCACCAGCCAATCGACCATGCAGGCCTTGCAATCAACCAAGAGCACCAGCCAATCGACCAAGAAGGCTGTGCAATCAACCAAGAGCACCAGCCAATCGACCAAGAAGGCCGTGCAATCAACCAGAGTGTCTGCGCAATCAACCAAGAGCACTGGCCAATCGACCAAGAAGGCCGTGCAATCAACCAAGAGCGCTAGCCAATCGACCAAGAAGGCCGTGTAATCAACCAAGAGCGCTAGCCAATCGACCAAGAAGGCCGTGCAATCAACCAAGAGCACGGGCCAATCAACCAAGAGAGCAGCGCAATCAACCAAGAGGACCAGCCAATCGACCAGTACAGTAGCGCAATCAACCAAAAACACCACCCAATCAACCACTCCCACCTTCCACTATCCGCCCAAACACCTATTGACACATCTTCAATTTCAAATTAATCTTAATGAAAACGTTTACAAAGAGAAGTGGGTGGGGATATGGTGACGATTCATGATGTTGCGAAATTAGCGGGGGTGTCGGTTGCTACGGTGTCTAGGGTGATGAATGATCATGCGAGAGTGGCGGAGAAAACGAAAACAAGAGTGGAGCGGGCGATTAATGAGCTGAATTACGCGCCAAGTGTATTAGGGAGGAACCTTCGCACTTCGAAAAGCAGTCTGCTTTTAGTACTTATTCCTAGTATTTCCAATCCGTTTTATACGGAGATTATTAATGGGATTGAGGATACTGCGATTGCTAGGGGCTATAACATTTTGCTTTGTGAGACAGATTCGAATCCTCAGCGGGAAACGATTTATTTTAACCTGCTTCGCAACAGGCTGGCAGAGGGGATTATTTCGATGGATCCCTCTGTGAACAAAAATAAATTAAATGAGCTGGCGGAGAGCTATCCGATCATACAATGTAGTGAGTATGATACAGAGAGCCCGATTCCTTACGTGACCATTGATAGTGAGAAGGCTGCCTATGAAGCTGTTACGCACCTGATTGAATTGGGTCACCGGAAAATTGCTTTGATTAATTCAGATGAACGCTTTTTATATGCGAGGCAGCGGCGTAATGGCTATGAGCAGGCAATGAAACAACATGGATTAGCAATTCGTGAAGAGTGGCTATACAATGCTCCCCAGTTAAAGTTCGCTGCAGGGCAGGAAGCGATCAGCACATTAATGCAGCTAGAGGATAAGCCAACCGCAATATTTGCCGTGTCCGACATTTACGCAATTGGTGCGTTAAAAGAGATTCATCGCATGGGAAAAAAAGTGCCAGAGGACATTGCGCTCATCGGATTTGATAAGATTTCCTTTTCTGATATGGCGTGCCCGAGTCTAACGACGATTTCCCAGCCCATGTATGAAATGGGGCGGATCTCTGCGGAAATGATTATGGATAAACTTAATGGAGTTAACGTATCGAGCAAGGTGCTGGAGCATCGGCTTGTTTGCCGGGAATCTACATAAGGGGGAGAAGCAATGAAAAAGAGTGTTGCCATTGTGACAGGAGTTAGTCATGAAAAGGGAATTGGAGCAGCTGCTTGCAAACGACTGGCTGAGGCGGGAAGCGATATATTTTTCACCCATTGGCAGTCTGCTGAAAATTGGGAGGAGCAATTTAAGCAGGAGATAAAACAATATGGGGTGCGGTGTGTGGGACTATCTATTGATCTAGCGAATGCTGATGCAGCAAAGAAATTACTAGACAGGGCAGAAAAAGCACTAGGTTTTCCGACGATTTTAGTTAACAATGCCGCCTACTCTACACGTGATGGCTACCAACTGCTGGATGTCGAAACATTGGACGCCCATTATGCGGTCAACATACGTTCCATGGCACTACTATGTGTAGAATTTGCTCGTCGATTTGAAAAACAAGGTGAAGCCATGGGCAGAATTATAAACCTGACATCCGGACAGGCGCAGGGTCCGATGATAAATGAACTGGCTTATGTTGCTACAAAAGGAGCCATTTCAGCGTTTACCCTTGCGTTATCTGCAGAAATTGGCCATCTCGGTATTACAGTAAACGCGGTAAACCCAGGACCAACGGACACAGGATGGATGACAGAGGAGCTAAAAGAAGAGCTAGCTCCAAAATTCCCCTCCAAAAGAATTGGCTTGCCGGATGATGCTGCGCGTCTGATCGCTTTTCTTGCTAGTGAAAAAGCGGAATGGATCACGGGACAGGTGATCAACTCAGAGGGAGGCTTTTTTCGGAACTAATTTTTCGCACAAAGGTCATTTAATGTCACTGCTACTTTCTAACCAATCCTTTTATACAAACAAGCCTAATTTACCAAAAATTCAAAAATCGTGTTGACATATTAGACGTTAGTGTATATTATATACTCAAATGTAAACGTTTTCATAAAAGAACATGTTTACCAAACAAGGGGGGCTAAAACATGAATTTCAAACGATTATTTATGTTGTTCGTATTGGTTATCTCGTTGGGAGTCTTTTTAGCAGCATGTAATAACGAGGGTGAGGAAACTGGAGGATCATCAGGGGGAGAAGGTTCAGAAACGGAAGGAAATACCGAGGAAGCAGCAGAAGATGAGCCGGTAACAATTGTTTATGCGCGCGGGGTGGATACAACGCCTGCGACAGATGCTGTTATCGCAGCTTTTGAAGAAGCACATCCTAATATCAAAGTAGAGCAACGAGAAATGCCGGCAGATACAGGACAGTCTCATGACCAGTATGTAACTGCATTTAGCTCACAAAGTACGGAAATCGATGTGTTTAATGCCGATGTGATTTGGCCAGCTGAGTTTGCGCAGGCAAATTATGCACTTGAGCTTGATCGTTTTATTGAGCAGGATGGCATTGACATGGAAGCATATTTCCCAGGTACCGTTGCAGCAGGAAAATTTAACGGCCGACAATGGGCGATGCCGCAATTTACCGATGCTGGGGTATTCTACTACAGAACAGATATAGTAGAAGAACCACCTACGACATGGGATGAACTCATTAGTCAGGCGCAGGAGCTTCAGGGGCAGGAAGGCACCGAGTTTGGCTACCTTATGCAAGCAGCACAATATGAAGGGTTAATTACAAATGCGATTGAATATATTGCCTCCTATGGCGGGCAAGTTGTCGATGAGAATAACGAGGTTGTGGTAAATAGTCCAGAGACAATAAAAGCCATTGAAAAAATGCAAGAAGTAGTAGGATCAGATTTTGTACCAGATAATATCCTTAATTTTATGGAAACTGAAACAGAAAATGCTTGGATCGAAGGAAAAGCGGTATTTGCCAGAAACTGGCCGTATATGATGTCCTCATCCAACGATGAAGAACGTTCCAGCATTGTGGACAATGTAGAAATGGCAATGCTGCCAGCTGGGGATGAAGGAAGTGCTGCAGCGCTTGGTGGCTGGATGACCATGATTAATCGTTATTCGGAAAACCCAGAAGCAGCATGGGAATTTGTGAAATTCATTTCTGGTCCAGAAGGGCAAAAGATTTCTGCAGTTGAAGGGGGCCGTGCTCCAACACTAGTGGAACTTTATGATGATCCAGAAGTACAGGAGGTTAGCTCCTTATTTGCAAATCCAGAATTTAGAGAAGTACTACAAACAGCTGTGCCACGCCCTGTTACACCAATCTATCCGGAAATCTCGGACATTATGCAAATTGAATTATCTAAAGCATTAACAGGAGAACAAACGGCCGAAGAAGCAGCCACGAATATGCAGGAAAAAATGGAAGCCGCCATGGCGGAGTAGTACAAATAAAGCAAGATGGGGGGCAGTTGCTCATCTTGCTTTTCTATTAAACTATCATGGCAAGGAGGCTTAGGGGAAAAATGAAAAAGAACAATCGGCGTGGCTTTCAACTAAATGAAAAACAACTCGGTTATGCCATGGTGCTTCCATCACTTCTGTTAGTAATTGCTGTCGTACTATGGCCGGTTGCACAATCCTTTTATAACAGCTTGTTTGATTACAGGTTAAATGATCCCACAAGATCACAGCTTATGCTAGGTTCCACCATTGATTTGGAGCGATATGTTGATAATCATTTTTATATAGAAGGGCAGCTGGAGACTTTAGCAAGTGAGGATGAAGCGCTAGCTACTACCGCAACGGCGATTCAGGAAGAAATAGATCAGTATCATGCTCAATTAATTGAAGATGATGACATCAAACAAAAAGTCGAGAAGATTGATGAGATGCTCGCAAGCTTTACGCCTGTAAGGGATAGCGAGCTGAAATATGCAGAGGTGGATAATGACTTTGCTTCGGATTATAGAGAGGTCTTATCTAGCGCACAAGAGGAATTAAACAAAGCCGCAGAGCAGGCATCAAATGAACAGGTTGCCTCTACGATCACGCAAACAGCTGATTTACTAGGTGCCACATCGGAAAATATTCTCGAATCTAACTTCATCGGGTTAGCTAATTATGGAAAATACTTGAAGGACGCCCGAATGTGGGGAGCGTTAGGGAACACGGCATTTTTTACAGTGGTTACCGTTGCGCTTGAGCTCGTTATCGGGCTTGCAGTTGCACTATTAATAAACCGGGCTTTTAAAGGGCGAGGGCTAGTAAGAGCTTCTGTCCTCATTCCATGGGCCATTCCAACAGCGGTAGCCGCGATGATGTGGGGCTTTTTATACGACGGACAATCTGGAATTGTCGCCCATTACATGGAAATGTTAAACATTGTGCCTGACGCATCCTGGTTGCTATCTACTGCTGATGGTGGAATGTTCTCAATCATCCTTGCTGATGTGTGGAAAACGACGCCATATATGGCCTTATTACTTTTAGCTGGATTGCAGACGATTCCGACATCGCTTTATGAAGCCTCCAACGTAGACGGGGCAAATAAATGGCAGCAATTTTGGGGGATAACTTTACCACTCTTAAAATCTTCTATTCTAGTCGCTCTATTATTTAGAACGTTAGATGCTTTCCGTGTATTTGACTTAATCTATGTGCTTACAGGTGGGGGACCGGCAAATGCTACTGAGTCCATCTCGGTGTATGCCTATAAAACGTTGTTTGCCCAGCAGAATTTTGGAGAAGGCTCGGTACTCTCAGTCATCGTTTTCTTATGTGTGGCGTTAATTAGTTTTGTGTTTGTTAAATTAATCGGATCCGATCTATTCGCAGGTCGTACAAAATGAGGAGGTTAATCAGATGAATAAAAAAGCAGGAATCGGATTTTATGTCTTCTTGATCGCCTTTGTGTTTCTCGTTATGTTTCCGTTTATCTGGGTCTTTTTAACCTCCATTAAACCAGTAGGGGAGATCTTTTCATCCTTTCGCTGGTTTACACCATCACCGACCTTGGAATCTTATGATGCAGCCTTAACCAATCGACCATTGTTACGCTATATGTTGAACAGTTTTGTTGTTTCTGGGCTGACAACACTTTTATCGATAGCCTTCGCTTCTTTAACAGCGTACGCTGTGACAAGATTGCCGATTAAAGGAAAAGGGCTTATTCTCGGGCTCGTACTTGCAGCATCTATGTTTCCACAGATTGCAATTATCTCACCGATCTTTAATTTGGTAACAGATTTGGGACTGCGAAACAGCTATTTAGGATTGGTAATCCCGTATATCACAATCAGTTTACCGTTAGCCATCTGGATTCTAGCAACCTTCTTTAAAAAGATTCCATTTGAGCTTGAAGAATCTGCAAAATTGGACGGGGCAAGTCCGTTCCAGACGTTCCGAAAAATCATTTTTCCGCTTGCAGCACCTGGTGTGTTTACGACAGGGATACTCGTATTCATTGCAGCATGGAATGAATATTTATTTGCACTAACGATTAACAGTGATGATGTGTGGCGAACCGTGCCAGTTGGAATTTCGATGTATCAGAGTCAATATTCGGTGCCATGGGGTGATATCTCAGCAGCAACAGTGATTGTTACCATCCCAATTGTTATTCTAGTGTTGATTTTCCAGCGAAGGATTGTGTCTGGTTTGACTTCGGGGTCGATGAAGGAGTAGATAAAATTAATTAATATTAAAGCGCAGGGTGGTGTCAGGCTCTGTGCTTTTTTAGGTTAAATTAAATTTTCTGAATATAATATCGATTTTAATGTTAATATGTAATTTAAGTAACTAAAACTTTTAGGAGGATATTATGACTGAAGACTTTTATTGCGATGAAGTATTAAGCGGGAAAACGCAAGTAAATAAAGTATTGGAGACTGAAAATGTATTAGCCTATTATCACACAAAACCTTTTTGGCCAATTCATATTGTTGCCATACCAAAGAAGCATATTTCATCTTTAATTACTTTGGAAGATAGTGATAATGAATTATTAATAGAACTACTAGGAGTTATTAGAAAAGTTGCTGCTATGGTTACAGAGGAAAATGGAGCTTGTAGAGTTATCACGAACTTAGGTAATTATCAGGATTCAAAACATTTACATTGGCATATTGTCTCTGGAGAGGAATTGAGATAGTGAATGTATTTGATTTACTTTTTTGAGGTCATTGATAATAATGAGTGGATTAAATAGTTTTTCATTTCCATTTAGATATTTGTAATGACAATCTTCGAGTGTTGCGAACATGGAAGTTGGGGTGAAAAAATGAAAAAAATGAACCAATTAATAATATTTGTGTTTATATTATTAATTGGAACTGCATGTACCAATAGCGGTAGTCCTAAATTAACCGAGGGAGATGCCATATCAGTGGTAACGGAAAGACATTCAAGAGAAGATAAAGAAGTTAAAATCAACGCTGTAAATCATGGCTCAGGTGAATATAAAGTGGAGTGGGAGATTGATGCAGATTGTGAGTTTGGGACGGATTATATAGATGATCAGAGCGGGGAGATTGTAAGAGGGGAAGAGACGAATTGCTAGTCGAGTGCATTCTACTGTTAAGGAGAGATAATATGGAAAAGATTATTCAGCAAAACAACGACGAAGTCAAAATGAAATATATCTTTGTGTCGCTACTATCTTTATTGACTTTAAAAAAGGTGAAAAGCTTAGAAAAGCTAAGGGTAGAATTGAAAGAAAGGCAGGAAGAAGAGGATTATAACAAAATTTAAGAAGCCTTTGTTGTACGAGATTCCAGGTTCAAAGTATTTAAACGTAAGAGTACACCAGCTAAAATTAGCTGGTGTGTATCTAGTGGGGAGTTTACAATAAAAGCATCAGAATAGGTTATAGTTACCAAGACCCTTCACAGAAAGTTTAATTACTTCTTCTTATCTGCTTTTTGATTGATCGACTCCTGATAAAGATCAGCGTAAGTTTTAGAGTCTTTAATTAGTGCATCGCAAAAAGCAGCTACGTCAGTCCCCGTCACTTCAAGTACACCTTTACCTTCAGCAGCACCTTCTTCAAAAAAGGTGGTAATCTCAGATAGTAATCCAATACCATCGTTTAGCTCAACTGGGCCAACTTTAAAGAGGTATTTTTGGATCTCTTTATAGACAATTTGGTAATCTTCCGGAAGCGATTTGACCCGCGAGACATGGACTCTCCATTCTTTTTTCCCTTCGATCATTTTTTTGATATCCATTTAAAGTCCCCCTAATTTTTTTAATACATTCTTGTTGAGCTGTTCGCGCCATTTATCTCGATAGTTTTTTGCACCTTCGTCTCCCACAAGAGCTGCACAGAAGCCTTTAATGTTATCACCCAGTACTTCTTCAACGCTCTGGCCGTCTGCTGATGTCACTTCAAGTAGTTCTAGGGCACTGTCTAGGATTGGCATCAGGTTGCGTCCCGTAAAATCTGCGTGAAGCCAAAGGTTACGTTTTATTTCCTCCCAAGCAGCTTGATACTCGGGTGGTAGGATGCTAGCTCGTGCTTCAAAGCTTTTCATTTCTTTCGTCATATCACTACCGGTTATTTTTTCAAAAAAGTTCACTCTCGTCATCTCCTTTTTATTTCCTTCGTCTTAAGCTCCACCATTTTCCCTGTAATAAACTCCCACTTCGTCCAAAAGACCTCCAGCTGCTCTCGGCCTGCATCGTTAAGTTTATAAAACTTTCTCGGTGGCCCAACAGTGGATTTCTTTTTCTCAATCTCTACAAGCTTATTTTTCTCCAGGCGCATGGTAATCGTATAAACCGTGCCCTCCACTACATCGGTAAAGCCCAATTCCCGGAGGTGTTGCGTTATTTCATAGCCGTACGTTTCACCGCGACTGATGATCTCTAGCACACAGCCCTCAAGCACCCCTTTTAGCATTTCTGTAATATTCTCCAAGTTTATCCCTCATTTTTCTTGTCGGTATTCTGTATCACTTACTACTGGTATATAGTATTACAGATTAGCTTGGTTTGTCAAACTTATTTTTCGTTCCTTAAAAAAACACGTTTACATATGAAGGATTTCTACTTATATCCTCCACAAAGGAGCAAGGTAAAAAACCACTCCATTAATAAAAGAAAAGCTTGATGATTTGGTTTAAAAGTTACCAATCATCAAGCTTAATTTTGTGGCTAAACCTATATGGAGAAGTTACTAATGATAAATACTTACTCCGCTAATTATTTTCAAACTAATCAACTACTACTTTTCCATTCTCATCTAATAGTGGAGTTAGTGCACAGCCTTGTGCAGTCCATGTATACAAATAATGGACGCCTGTTTGACGATCCCTCCAGGTGTATATCAATCCTGATTGCGAATGTTGAACTAAAGTTTCCTCAAAACGCTTTTCATCTTTTTTACCAAACATGGTGATCTCTCCTTTAGATATATATTCAATTATATCTTTAGCATAAGATTGAATTCAATGTTTTGGATGGATAACTGATGTGTAATTATCTCTCTCTTCGCTCATGGCGGAAGAGCTCTGAACGGTAAAACTGTCGAGGTTTTACTTTATAGAAATGTTTCATTCCAACACAAAAGGGAAGAGATTTTATAGCGAATTTATCGCACTATCCAGTGCAAAGGGGAGTTAAACAATGAAAGCATCACAAGCAGTAATAGATATCTTAAAAGATTGGAATATCAAGCACGTTTACGGCTATCCCGGCGATTCCGTCAACAACCTTATCGAAGGTCTACGAAAAGAAAAAGACGAGATCCGTTTCATCCAGGTACGTCATGAAGAGGTAGGCGCACTTGCTGCCTCAGCAGAAGCGAAGCTAACGGGTAACGTAGGAGTATGTTTATCCATTGGAGGGCCTGGGGCAGTGCATTTACTAAATGGGATGTATGATGCACGAGAAGATGGTGCGCCACTAGTCGTTATCACAGGTCAAGTCTCACATGATTTAGTAGGGACAGACAATTTTCAGGAAGTGAACTTAGAGCGCATGTTTGATGATGTCGCGGTGTTTAACAAGCGCGTGACTTCAGGTGAGTTGGTTCAACCATTACTTAAACAAGCATTTAAAGAAGCAACGACACATAAAGGTGTAGCTGTCCTGTCTATTCCAGACGATGTTTTCGAGGAAACGGTGAAAGAGGATAAGCTACGATCCACTGTGCAAAGTAACTATCGCTATTTTCCTGATAAGGAAGATCTCAAGAATGCAGCCAAGCTTCTGCAAAATGCTAAAAAGCCGCTCATTCTTGCTGGAAAAGGCGCACTTCACGCACGTGAGCAGCTAGAAGAGTTTGCCGAAAAAATAGCTTCACCGGTGATCGTCTCCTTACGAGCGAAAGGAGTCTTGCCAGATGAGCATCCATATAACTTGGGGAATTTAGGTCAAATCGGGACGAAGCCATCCTATGAAGCGATGGAAGAGACGGATTTGCTTATTTTAATTGGGACAGGCTTTCCCTATCGTGACTTCTTGCCAGATGATGTCCCTGCTATTCAAATCGATGTCGATCCTGCGAAAATTGGCAAGTGGTATCCAACAGAAGTTGGGCTTATCGGGGATTCTGCAGAAATTTTAGCACGGTTTAATGAGCAATTATTCCGTACAGAAGATCGTTCCTTCCTAGAAGCCTGCCAAAAAAATATGGAAAACTGGTGGAAGCATATGGATAAAATCGCCAATATAGAAGAGGGAGAAGCCTTACAAGGCCCACATGTTATGCATGAGCTGAATGACTTTGTAGAAGACAATGCTATTTTGTCCGTTGATGTTGGGAATGTCACCTCCTGGTTTGCAGGCTTTTTCCGTATGACGAATCAGGATTTCGTCGTATCTAGCTGGCTCGCCACGATGGGTTGCGGCTTACCTGGTGCCATTGCTGCAAAATTAAAGCAGCCGACTAAACAAGTATGGGCGATTTGCGGTGATGGTGGGTTTTCCATGGGCATGCAGGATTTCCTAACAGCCGTCAAATACGATTTGCCAATTAATATCGTGGTATTTAATAATGAAAAAATTGGCATGATCAAATATGAACAAGAACAAATGGGGAACATCCCATACCAGACAGATTTACAAACGATGAATTATGCAGCATTTGCAGAAATTTGTGGCGGGAAAGGCTACAAAGTCACCACAAAAGAAGAGCTGCGACATGCATATGCGGATGCCGCAACAAATAATAAACCAACCATTATCGATGTGGATATCCAAGAACGCGCCCCATTACCAGGAAAAATTGAATGGAGCCAAGCGGAATCCTATTCCAAGCACATGTGGAAAAAGCTGATGGAAGGGGAAGGAAACTTTGACATGCCTCCATTAAAAACAGTAATGAAGCGACTATTTTAAAGGCGGGGGATTGTCATGGATGTTGTAACGATTATTTTAATCAGTCTCTTAGCGATTGTAATCCTCTTCCCTGCTTTTCTATTAATCTGGCTATATGTCCATGATCGCAAACAAGATGAACATTCGGTCTTACAAAACTATCCTCTTTTAGGGAAAATGCGATATATTCTGGAGAAGATGGGTCCTGAATTAAGGCAATATCTGTTTCACAATGATCGGGAAGGAAAGCCATTTAATCGCAAGCAATTCGAATATGTGAATAAAGCAGGGAAATACCAATCAAGCTTGCTGGGATATGGTGCAGTAAAGGATTTTAAGGAAAACGACTATTATCTTGCTAATAGTATGTTCCCGAAAAGAGATGCTGAATTAAAGGTAGAAGAGCAACCTACGATCACCACACAAGTGTATGAGGTAAAAGAGGAAAACCTGTTTAATAGAAAGGAAAAGCGAAAGGAAATGGAAATCAAGCCTTCACTCCTTTCAGATGAGGAGCAGGTGATTTTAGGTGAACACACGGTGCGCGAGCCTTTTTACTTAAAAGGACTCATTGGCCAATCCGCCATGAGCTATGGTTCGCTTGGGGAAAACGCCATTACGGCCCTTTCGAAAGGGTTAGACATGGCAGGCGGAACATGGATGAACACAGGAGAAGGAAGCATATCTCCCTACCACTTAAAAGGAAATGTAGCTATTATCATGCAAATAAGCCCGGGTTTATTTGGTGTGCGGGATGAAGAGGGGCATTTTTCCTTTGAAGAATTTAAGAAAAAGACTCAAATGGATCAGGTAAAAGCCTTTGAACTAAAGCTTGCCCAAGGTGCGAAGACACGTGGCGGCCATGTGGATGGAAAAAAGGTCACCAAGGAAATTGCGGAAGTGCGCAATGTAAAAGAAGGCGAAGATATCGACAGTCCGAATAGATTCCCTGGCATTGATACAGCCGCGCAGTTGCTAGACTTTCTCCAGCAGCTTCGTGAAACGGGTGGCAAGCCTGTCGGGATGAAAATTGTTGCTGGGAATGAAGTGGAAGTCGAGAAACTCATCAAAGCCATGAAGGAAAAGGATATCGTGCCAGACTTTATTACAGTAGACGGGGGAGAAGGCGGAACAGGTGCTTCTTATTATGAGCTTGCCTATTCCGTTGGTCTTCCCGCTTTTACCGCCATTCCATTGGTTCATAAATGCCTGGAATCCTTTCAATTACGCCACCGCACCAAAGTTATTGCGTCCGGTAAGCTCATCACACCAGATAAAATTGCCATGGCATTATGCCTTGGAGCAGACCTAGTCAATATTGCGCGGGGCTTCATGATCAGTACAGGTTGCATCATGTCGCAGGTTTGCCATAAAAATACGTGCCCAGTTGGGGTGGCGACGACAGATAAGAAATTGCAGGAAGCCCTAATCATCGAAGAGAAGCAATATCGGGTATGTAACTACTTAGTTACTTTGAGGCAAGAGCTGTTTGAATTAGCAGCCGTTGCAGGGCTTGATAGTCCAACGAAATTTACCCAGGATCATATTGTCTATCAATCACAATTCCGAGCGTTTTCCGGTTGGAGTGATATAGGCGAAAAGGCGAAATAAAAAGATTAATTTAGAAAAGCATCAGCTGTGGGGCTGGTGCTTTTTCCTGCTACGTACCTATTCTGTTTTTCTCTCGGGAAAAATACCCCCCCTATTTCCTAATCTATAAAAATATTTTCCAAGCATAATGACACCGCTTACAAAATATAATGACATCAATAAACATTAAAGCGTTACGTTTTTCGGTCCTTTATTTTTAGTTGAATGTCATTCTATTTTAGGGGGAGTTTCATGAATATTTTATTATGCTGTGCTGCAGGGATGTCTACTAGTTTACTAGTAACCAAGATGGAGGAGTATGCAACGAGCCACGGATTAGACGGGAAGATTTGGGCGGTTAGTGCGGATGAGGTAGGAAGTCATATCGAGGAAGCAGATGTTTTATTATTAGGGCCGCAAGTTCGCTACATGTTACACCAGTTAACACCTGTTGCACAAGAGAATAATATTCCAATTGACGTCATTCCATCGGTTGATTATGGAATGATGAACGGGGCAAACGTCGTCCGATTTGCCTTAAAATTAACGGAAAAATAAGGGGGAGTCGATATGAATAGGTTTACGAAATTTTTAGAAGAAAAGTTCATGCCTGTTGCCGGAAGAATTGCTGGTCAAAGACATTTGCAATCGCTTCGAGATGGGATCATTCTTACCATGCCTTTAGTTATTATCGGTTCTTTCTTCTTAATTTTAATGTTCATCCCGATTCCTGGGTATGAAGGCTTTATGGCAAATCTATTTGGTGATGCGTGGAAGGACAAATTAGGCTATCCGGTTTCTGCCACTTTTGACATTATGGCACTCGTTGCTTCCGTTGGGGTGGCATATAACTTAGCTTTGAAGTATAAGTTGGACGGGTTAACAGCAGGAGCCATTTCCTTAGCAGCGTTCTTGCTCGCTACCCCTTATACAACCATGTTTACACCAGAAGGTTCTGATACTGCATTTGAAGTGGGCGGCGTCATCCCCGCTGCGCTTATGGGAAGTAAAGGATTATTCGTTGCATTACTTATTGGGATACTATCCACCGAGGTTTATCGCTGGGTCGTTAGCAAAAATCTAACAATCAAAATGCCTGCGGGAGTTCCGCCATCAGTGGCCAAATCGTTTATCGCACTTGTTCCTGGCTTTGCCGTGATTGCCATTGTCTGGATTATCCGATTAATTATCGAGGCTACACCTTTTGAAAGCATTCATAACATTGTCGGGGATTTACTTTACACCCCGCTCAGTGCAGTAGGCGGCAGTTTATTCGGTTCCTTAATAGCCGTTACACTGATCATCCTCTTATGGGTGGCCGGGCTGCACGGAGCATCGATTGTTGGTGGGGTCATGGATCCGATCTGGTTATCAAAAATGGATGAAAACCGGATCGCATTCCAAGAGGGGATGGCTGCATCCGATTTACCAAATATTTTTACCAAACAATTCTTTGATATTTTCGTCTTTATGGGCGGATCTGGAGCCACGATCGCGCTCGTTATTGCGATTCTGTTTTGGGCGAAGAGTAAACAGATGAAACAGCTGGGAAGATTATCCGTCGGACCAGGCGCTTTTAATATAAACGAACCGATTATTTTCGGGATGCCAATTGTGTTAAATCCGCTGTTAATTATCCCGTTCTTGCTCACCCCACTCGTTATTGTCGTAACGACCTATATTGCGATGTCGACTGGGCTTGTTCCAAAACCGATTGGAATTGCGGTTCCATGGACCACCCCTCCAATCATCGGAGGGTATTTAGCAACGGGAAGTCTTGCTGGTTCGGTTCTGCAATTCGTTAACATTTTCATCGGGCTACTCATCTACCTGCCATTCTTTAAGATTTGGGACACGATGAAGGTAAGAGAAGAAAAAGCGGCAGAGGAAACGAACTAGGAGGATTTATATGAATACAGAAGAAATAAGCTTTCATATTATTCTACATGGCGGAAATGCAAGAAGCTGTGCCATGGAAGCGATGCGCTTTGCCAAAGATGCGGATTTCACATCCGCATCTGAAAAAATAAAGGAAGCCAAGAAGGAACTAGGAAAAGCGCATCGATTCCAAACGGATTTAATTCAAGGGGAAGCAAAGGGTGAGAGGAAAGAGGTTAATGTGTTGCTTGTCCATGCCCAAGATCACTTTATGAATGCCATGACGATTACCGACCTGGCAAATGAAATGATCGAGGTACACCGAAGACTTGTTGAAAAGTAGAGGGAGGAATTCTGTTGGGTAAAGGAGTTAAAATTGTCACCATTGGGGGAGGTTCCAGTTATACCCCGGAATTAGTGGAAGGGATTATTAAAAGATATGACGAATTTCCGGTATCCGAGCTATGGCTTGTTGATGTAGAGGCGGGAAGTGAAAAGTTAGAAATTGTCGGGAACCTGGCAAAACGGATGGTCAAAAAAGCGGGTCTTCCGATAGACATCCATCTCACGCTTAATCGAAAAGAAGCATTAAAGGATGCGGATTTTGTCACGACCCAATTCCGTGTAGGCTTATTAGATGCCCGTGCCAAAGATGAACGAATACCCGCCAAGCATGGTGTCATCGGCCAGGAAACAAATGGGCCTGGTGGTCTATTAAAAGGGCTGCGCACCATCCCTGTCATATTGGAAATTATTAAAGACATGGAAGAGCTTTGTCCTGATGCCTGGTTAATCAATTTTACCAATCCAGCCGGTATGGTCACAGAAGCGGTGTTCCGCCATACGAATTTTAAAAAAATCGTCGGGTTATGTAATGTCCCGATTGGCATGGAAATGGGCGTTGCGAAATTATTAGG
The DNA here is from genome assembly GCF_044790185.1 of Oceanobacillus kapialis. Classification (GTDB taxonomy): domain Bacteria; phylum Bacillota; class Bacilli; order Bacillales; family Amphibacillaceae; genus Oceanobacillus_B; species Oceanobacillus_B kapialis. The sequence goes on along the minus strand of NZ_CP085256.1, from coordinate 3,038,657 downwards.
TGTGGAGCACTCGAGAATTCGCATTGATTTTGCAGGATTAAATCATATGGTCTATGGGTTAGATGTATATCTCGATGGTGTTAGCGTGAAAGGTAAGTTAATGGAAATGCTGGCAAATCCAGAGCATAGTAGTTTCGTGAAAAATATCGACGGGCAAGGCTGGGAAATGGCGTTTATACGTGGGTTGAATGCCCTAACGTGTCCGTACCATATGTATTATTATAAAACGGATGAAATGCTGAAGAAGTCGATCGAAAGCTATGAAAAAGGTGAAACGAGAGCAGAAGTGGTCATGAAGCTGGAAAAGGAGCTATTTGAGTTGTACAAAGATCCTGATTTAGCGATCAAACCACCTCAATTAGAAGAACGCGGTGGGGCTTATTATAGTGATGCTGCTGTTCGGTTAATTACTTCGATTTATAATGATAAGCGCGACATTCAGCCCGTGAACACGATGAATAACGGGGCGATTGCCAGCATTCCGAGTGACGCTGCCGTTGAAGTAAGCTGTGTCATCACAAAGGAAGGGCCGATCCCGCTCGCGGTTGGGGATCTCCCTGTAGCGGCGCGAGGGCTTGTGCAGCAAATCAAATCGTTTGAAATTATTTCGTCGGAAGCAGCTGTAACAGGCGATTATAATAAGGCGATGCTTGCAATGACGATTAATCCGCTGGTACCGTCAGATGTGGTGGCGAAGCGGATATTGGATGAGATGTTGGAGGCGCATAGGGCGTATTTGCCGCGGTTTTTTGAGTAATGGAAAATTTTAAGCGGCTATGAAAGTAAATCTTCTGGACTGTCACATCTGTAAAGGAACAGATAATAAAGGGATGAGGTGAATCCCGTTAAGAAAAGAAGGCTGAGACAAAAGTTCTCTTAACACATGAAATCCCGAACTATCTTGCAAATCCGTTAATAAAGGTTTGCCTAGTTCGGGTTTTCTTATTTTAGCGTAGGCAGAACGCGGAGACTCCAACGGGAACAGCACGAGTCCGAAGACCCCGCAGTGGGGCCCTTCCCACGAGGAGGCTGAGGCCGTGCCCGTGGAAAGCGAAGTGTTCTGCCGAAGCGGTGCTTAAGCTTATTAATCGTATTTAAGCATAGATGATTTAGTAATGTCCCATCCTCTTTTAATAAGTCTGATATACTCACCACATATTATATCTCTCTATTAAACTTTTTATTTTGAGATTACATGTGAACCAAGTATATTCTATAGTAGAAGGAACAAACAGATCATTAATCTTTTACCTTTATTATTAAGGAAGGGAGTCTCATACATGCTAGATCATACAGACAAACGCATCCTAGAGGAGCTATCTCACAACAGCAGACTCACCATGAAAGAACTTGGCGCCAAGGTACATCTGACGGGCCCTGCGGTTTCTGCCAGAGTGCTGAAGTTAGAGGAAGAAGGGATCATTGAGGGATATTCCATTAAAGTGAACCAAGAAAAATTGGGATTTACGGTACATACGTTTATCACCATCATTACAAAAACCCCCCAGCACGCACCCTATTTGGCCTTTATAAAAACACAAGAAGAACACATCTTGCACAACTATAAAATTAGTGGTGAGGGCTGTTATCTTCTCGAATGTAAATTCGCTTCCAACGAAGCACTGAATACGTTTCTGAATGCGTTAAACGATCATGCCAACTATAAGTTACAGATCGTGATTGGGAAATAAATCTGCGCTACCTTAAAAAACCTTCCATCCTATGAGTGTTGGAAGGCTTTGTTATATTATTGATTATTCTTTTCATAAACCTTCCTCGCTAGTTCTTCTAGTATATAAATAACAGGGATTTGGGTGGTTACATTCGCTTCATCGAAAAATTCCTCTGATACGTAGTAAGAAACGTTTACGTCGGCAATTTTCGCGATGGTGGAATGCATATTATTCGTGATGCTCAAAATCTTACTGCCCTTTTCTTTAAGCTTATGGATGTGCGAGAGGGTGAATCGATTTTCCCCGGAAACCGAAAGAGCGATCGTAATGCTGTCATGTAAGTTGGCATGAATCGGCAAATACCAGTCTTTTAAATAGGTGGAAAAAGTTCCGAAGCTGGATAGATACCGCGCGCCATATTCGGCCAGCGCACCTGAACTGCCGATCCCGATGGAAAAAACATGGCCTGCTGCGGCAACCGCTTCTGCTGCTTCATCTAGCTTGCGAGTGAACGCTTCATTACTCGTACGTTCAAAAAATTCGGCTAGTACATGCTGACCGTTTTTAATGTTCATGTTCTGTCCTTCATCCAGTAGCAGCTTTAGCTTCACTTTAAATTCCGAAAATCCGCCGCAATTTAATTTCCGGCAAAATCGCATGATAGTGGACGTTGAAACATGTGCTTCATCCGCAAGATCGCGAATCCGCATATAGACAACCTTTTCCTTATGTTCCATCACATATTTATAAAGCACCATCTCGAGCTCGTTAAACGATGCAATGACCTCATTTGTGAACATAGCCCTTCTCCCCCCATAACATAATTCTATCTTTAGTATAACGTAATATAGAAACACAGTGTTACTATAATGGAACAAATTGCTTTCGATGAAACAAAAATCTAACGCTTTCAAAACTATATCAGGTTACTATTTTCTTCACTAGAATAAGAGTTGTAAGTTCATTATTTCGTGAGGAGGATGAATTATGAGTAACGGGATTAAAATCGCAACAATTGGTGGAGGCTCCAGCTATACGCCGGAATTAGTAGAAGGTTTTATTAAAAGATATGACGAATTGCCAGTGCGGGAATTGTGGCTAGTGGATATTGAAGAAGGGCAGGAGAAGCTCGAAATCGTTGGAAACCTGGCGAAAAGAATGATTGAAAAAGCAGGACTTCCCATTAAAGTTCATCTAACATTAGACAGAAGAGCGGCACTTGAGGGTGCAGATTTTGTTACGACCCAATTTCGCGTTGGCCAGTTGGATGCGCGCGCAAAGGATGAGCGAATTCCGTTAAAACATGGAGTGCTAGGCCAAGAAACAAATGGACCTGGTGGACTTTTCAAAGGACTGCGTACCATCCCCGTTATTTTAGATATCATAAAGGACATGAAAGAGCTTTGCCCAGATGCTTGGTTAATCAACTTTACCAACCCTGCTGGTATGGTGACAGAGGCGATCCTTCGCTATACCGACCATGAAAAAGTCGTAGGGTTATGTAACGTGCCGATTGGCATGGAAATGGGGACTGCAAAGCTCTTGGATGTAGATCATTCTCGTATCCGCATTGATTTTGCCGGATTAAATCACATGGTTTATGGCTTAGACGTCTATCTGGATGGTGTTAGTGTGAAAGATAGAGTGATGGAATTATTAGCTGTTCCGGAAAACACCAGCTTCGTTAAAAATATTGAAGGGCTGGGCTGGGAGCCGGAATTCATTCGGGCACTAAACGTTTTAACGTGTCCGTACCACCAATATTATTACAAGCGTGGTGAAATGGTAGAAAAAGAACTGAAAAATTTCGAAGACGGCACAACGAGAGCCGAAGTCGTGAAACAGCTGGAAGCAGAATTATTCGAGCTATACAGTGATCCTAACCTTTCCATCAAACCACCACAATTAGAGGAACGGGGTGGAGCGTACTACAGTGATGCAGCCGTTCGATTAATCTCCTCCATTTATAACGATAAACGCGACATCCAAGCCGTTAACACAAGAAATAATGGTTCTATTGCAAGCATCCCAGATGAATCCGCAGTAGAGGTAAGCTGTGTCATCACAAAAGAGGGACCAAAGCCAATTGTGAATGGTGATTTACCCGTTCAGGTTAGAGGTTTAGTCCAAGAAATTAAAGCCTTTGAACGAATAGCAGCAGAAGCAGCCGTGACAGGAAGCTATGATACAGCACTGCTAGCCATGACAATTAATCCACTAGTAGCGTCCGATAAAGTAGGAAAAGCAATTTTGGATGAAATGATGGAAGCACATAAAGAGTATTTGCCACAGTTTTTCCAGGCGGTGAAGTAATCATTTTAGGTGGAAGCAGCTCAGGGGAGGTTGCTCTTTTAATAAAGAATTTGCCCCGCTCAAGCTTTTGTTGCTGTGGCGGGGCAAAATTATTTTTTTGTATATTTTTCATGTGATTTACTGGAGCTTTTACTTAAATGTAATGAAATAAGTACTTTCAAATGCTTCCCCAGCAGGCAATACGTTGATTCCTGCTTTTTCCTTCAGGTCGCCTGTCGTATCATGCATATCCGCAATTCCGTACCAAGGCTCAATGCAAAGGAACGGTGCAATTGTGCCAGCAGTTTCATCGTATTTGCTCCATATGCCGACATACGGGAACCCGGCACAATCCACTTCAACTCCTTTTCCAGAACGCTTTGAAGTTAGCTTAACATGATTTACATTGCTAAAGATCAAGGCATCGTTTTTAAATAGATCTGCTGAAAGAACAGGCGTAATGGGACTCGAGATGTTATTTTCTTTTACATGTACAAGCGCATCCTTGAGCTCAAATTGTGTAACATTTTCATCGCCTAATAGGGCAAGCTCATAATCGGCAAGCGTTTCTCCTTCCAATAAAGGAATCTGAAAAGCAGGATGACCACCAATGGAAAAATACATGCTTTCCTCATTTTCATTGACGATTTTCCAGCTGATGGAAAGACTTTCTCCTTTTAGCAAATACGTGATGATCGCCTGAAATTCATAAGGATATTGTGCCGTGAATTGCTTGTCTGAATAAAAGGAAAAGCTCACGAGATCCGGCCCCTGTTGGTGAAGATCAAATGTTACATCACGTAAAAAGCCATGCTGATTCATGGAATATTCTTCGCCCTCCACTTTATAGCGATCTTCCTTTAACCGCCCAACTATCGGAAAAAGTACAGGAGAAATACGCCCCCAATAGGCCGGATCTCCTTCCCACATATACTGGATCCCTTCTTTTTTATTCCAAATTTCTCGAAGCTCTGCACCCTCAGGGCTAATGCTGACCTTGAGGTGCTCATTCTCAATTACCTGCATGTCGATACCTCATTTCCGATATTGTTGAATTTATTATAGCAAATTTCTGGTGCGTTTTCGGTGGGAGGTGTTTGTGGAAGTGCGGGAGGGGGAGTTAAGGGGGGGTGATTAAGTGAAACCAAATGAGGCAGAAGTGAAGCGAGAGCGTGGAAAAATGAAACCATAGCACCTTAAAGTGGAACCACAGCACCTCAAAGTGAAGCAAGAGCAGCCGAAAGTGGAACCACAGCACCCCCAAGTGAAACGAGACTAGCCAAAAGTGAAACCACTAACTAGACAGCCCAACCCATTGCATAATAAATAGCTGAAAAATGACGGAATTATGAGATAGTGTTAAAATAAAGAAGGTTGGAGCGGATAAAGAGCGGTCACGAGGAGACTTCAAGTATTCTTGACATAATCGTACCAGAATATTTAAGGCGCTATCTATCGGCGCATTAAATTCCAAACTAATTCCGACTCAAAATGACTAAATATTCTGACAGTAAAAACCTCTCGTAAGAGCTTCGTTCCATCCGTATATATTGTAGCTCCTTCTTGAATACTAAAAGAAAACCAGAACAGAAATTGGACTTCAGGTTCCCTTCATTAAAAAGGAAGGGCAGGAAAGGAAGAGAATTATGAAACGAGTAGTAACAGAAGTGACATCCGTATTCTGGATAACGTTAGCAATTACGATTGCCATGTCAATATGGGGGTCAGTGGCTCCAGGTTTATTTGAAGAATATTCTGGGGTGTTAATGAACTTTATATCCGTACATTTTGGTTGGTATTATTTACTTGGTGTCACGTTTTTCGTGATCTTTTGTATATATTTGATTTTTAGTCGATTTGGCAAGATCAGATTAGGAAAGCCAAACGATCGCCCGGAATTTAGCTATGCTTCCTGGTTTGCCATGCTATTTAGTGCTGGCATGGGGATTGGGCTCGTGTTTTATGGGACGGCTTCACCAGTCTCCCATTATATAAAAACCCCGCCAACAGCAGAGGCCGGGTCAGTAGCGGCATTAGAGGATGCGCTACGTATTACGTTTTTCCATTACGGAATCCACGCTTGGGCGATTTATGCTATCATCGGTTTAATTTTGGCATACTTTACATTCCGACTTGGAAAACCCGCTTTAGTCAGCTCCACACTTGAGCCACTTTTCGGGCGTAGCATGAAGGGTGGTTGGGGCAAGGCGGTTGATGTTATCGCCGTATTTGCGACAATCATTGGGGTTGCTACCACACTCGGGTTTGGGGCAACACAGATTAATGGTGGACTTACGTATCTTTTCGGTGTGGATAGTGATTTTTGGGTCCAGTTAGTGATCATTGTGATCGTTACGGTATTATTTATGATTAGTACGTATTCCGGGCTAGGAAAAGGAATCAAATATTTAAGTAATGCAAACATGGGATTGGCAGGCCTGTTATTTGTGGGAACATTAATTCTCGGGCCCACATTATACATCCTTAATTCCTTTACGAATACGATTGGAACTTATATCTTGAGTCTGCCTGTTGAGGCCTTACGAATCGCACCAAATAGTGAGTCGGAAAGACAATGGATTATGGACTGGACTGTATTCTTCTGGGCTTGGTGGATCGCCTGGTCACCATTTGTTGGTATCTTTATCGCCCGAATTTCCAGAGGGCGTACAATTAGAGAATTCCTTTCCGGCGTGTTGCTTGTCCCAACCATCGTCTGCTTCCTATGGTTTGCGACATTCGGAATGTCTGGTATCGACATCCAAAATAGCGGCGTGGATTTAGCGGGATTACCGGATGAGCAGGTGCTATTCGGAATGTTTGACCACCTGCCTATGGGAATTATTCTTTCCATACTAGGGATTTTGCTTATCTCTACATTCTTTATCACATCCGCAGACTCCGCAACCTTTGTACTTGGCATGCAAACAACAAACGGTTCATTATCACCGTCCAATGTTGTGAAATTCACCTGGGGTATTGCACAATCCCTAATAGCAGCAGTCCTGCTTTATACTGGTGGACTACAAGCCCTGCAAAACGTCCTAATCTCGGCGGCATTTCCATTTTCGATTATCATGCTCTTAATGTGTATCTCCTTCTACAAAGCACTTTCAAAGGATAAAGTAGGAGGGATAAAAGCAGCTAATAAGGGAGGAAATAAAGGGGCAAATAAAGGAGGAAAATAGTTGCAAAAGAAATTAAAGATGATGTCTTTTGCTGTAATGTTCTTTGGCATCATGCTTTTGTTAAACCTGTTAGGTTATACGATCATTCCTAATGCCATTAGTATTGTTGCTATATTTGTCCTATCGACCGTTCTTGCTGGGATGGGAACTGTGTATCAGCGTAGTATTAGTAAATAGGGAAAGGCTCCTTTTTCAGGAGCCTTTTTTGTGTGGGGGCGACTTGGGAGGTCGCGCACCAGCCTTGATAAGTCGCGCGTGGAGTGAAGGAAGTCGAGCGTCAGCACTTGGAGGTCGAGCGCCGAATGATGAGAGTCGCGCATCAGAGTTTTCGTAATTTGATCAATTGCGCCCTTGCTCGCACTATAAGCTTAAATACATTTCTCTACACTTTTAATCAAAATGTGCAGGGGAACTAAAAAACGGGTTGCCAAGGCAGCCCGTTTTTCATGTTAATTGGAAATTGCATCTGCTTTATTAGTCTCTAGTTGTCTCTCAATCTCATTTTTCCAATCTTCACGTTTATTCACCACGAATTTGTATGGAGTACCAGTCTTATCCACGACCGTTAAACCATTTTTAATAACCGATAGTCCAAAAAGTTTATTCGTGTATAATTCTACGTAATCAACATCAGCCAATTTAATCTCCACCCTGTCACTTTGGATATTAGCCTTATGTGGTTGATGGATTAACTGCTGATCCGTTAAGTATAGCTTCCCCCCAACGCCTTCCTTGCCTTTCCATAGGTTTGCGAGCCCTTGTTTGATTATGTTTTCCATGTGAATCTCCCCTTTGTTTTATAATATATAAATATATTAATGGATGGATAGGCATTTTGCTGGAATGGTGCATAGACCGTTAGACGTGCTTGGCGCTCGCCCCCTTATGAGTGAGGCTCGAGTTAGCGTGCATGGTGCTCGCCCTTACAAGAGTGCCGCTCGTCTTAGCCTGCCAACCGCTCGCCCTCCCACACACTCTCTAATCCAACTCAACACTAAAAACCAGCGCACCACCCAAGGTTATGCGCTCATTCTCATCAATCCGCTCCTAGCACCCTTAATGTCTCATAATAATTCGCGATTGGGTGATAGTCTGCTTTTGCTTTTTCACTTTTAATTGGGCTTTGCCTGATGTTATCGCGGAATAACATGTTGTACCAGCCACCGCCGTGTGCGTGATCAATGAAGATGTTCGAGCAGTAATCCAGCATGGCTTCATAGCGCTGCCAGTAGGCGGGGTTGTTTAATTTTCTAGCTAATAGGGCGGAGGCGCCGAATGTTTCTGCTTGCACCCAGTAATATTTATCAGTATCCATGGTAATTTTGTCTGCGGAAATCGAGTAAATGATGCCACCGTATACCATGTCCGCGCCTTTTTGATAGGCCTCCTGGTATAAGTGCACAGCTCGGTCGGTCATCCACGGCTCGCTAATATGGCGATCCAACATGATTAATAGCTTGCTCCACTCAATGGAATGTCCTGGCACAAAGCCATGTGGGCGAAATTCCTGCTTGCTTTCATCTGTTTCGACAAATGTCCAGTCCGGCTCCCATTCTGGAGTGAAGTGTTCCCATACCAGTCCCTTCGTCTGGAAAGTAAGGCGCCCGGTGACAGCATCGGCCAGTTGGTAGGCGCGGTCTAAATATTTCTGATATGAGGTCGCTTCATAGGCAGCGATCATCGCTTCGGTCATGTGCATGTTGGCATTTTGCCCGCGATACTCCGCTACTTCCGACCAGTCTGCAGACAATTCGTCGGCATACAAATGATAGGCGTCTTCCCAGAAATGCTCCTCCAGCACCTTATATACGGAATCGATTACATCGCCCGCCCACTCAATCCCAGCGGTATAAGCCTTTGATGCCGCAAGTAACACGAAGGCATGGCCATAGGCATACTTAGTATCCTCGGTAACCAGCTGACCATCCAATGTCCAATAGTAGCCGCCATTCACCTTGTCCTGATGATGCTCCTGCAAGAAACGCAGGCCATGCTCGGCCGCCTCCAGGCAAAAGCCTCCCTTGCCAAGAATCGCGCCAATGCTGAAATTATAAATAAAGCGACATGTTCCGACCAGATGCTTCGTGGAATAAGGAGAAAGCTCCCCGTCGTCATAAAAGCTGTGGTTGTATCCGCCATTTTCCTCGTCAATGCAGGTGGGGTAATAAAAAGCTAACGTGCTGTCAATTTGTTCATGCAACCAATTTTCTGCGTAAGTTTCCGGTCCGTGCTGCTGTCCCATTTCATCATCTCCCCAAAAATATATGTATAGGAACTATTCCCTACAGGGGAGCACTCTAAAACGATTACTTCTCAACCTTCATCATTTTTACAAAAGGCAAAAAGATCAGCATCAGAAGTACGGGGAAGAAGAGTGGCTGTATTAAATTCCCAAATGGCACGGATGTTAGCAGTAATAAAAGAAGACTCAGCACTATAATCCCAGCAAAAAGAACCGTATTCATCACGAGGAAAAGCTTGATCACTTCTTTATTCTTAAAAGCACGAAAATACATGACAATCATCACAATGATAAACAGACCAAGGAAAATAAGCTCCAAGTTCTGACTCCACGCACCAATTTGCGCAATAGCTTGTCCTTCCTCTTCCGAAATGGCCCCAGACCCATTGGCTGTTCCTGTCGTAATTCGGTGATTCTCCACTCCCACAAAACCGAGATATAGCAGGAGCATAATCGTTGTATAGATAAGGTAAAAAATGCGTTCACCTTTCGAGTTAAACAGTTTCATGGTTCACCTCCTACTCTTATTTTAACAGGTTTTGTGGGGGAAAGCTTTTCTGTTTCATATTCTGAGATCTGCCCACGTCCAGCTCCAGCGCCCAGAGACTAGCGCGACTTCCTCTTACGTCTCTGAAAAGAACACTTCCGCTATTTTCCAAAAAAATAGATTGCCAGAACGTACGTTCAAGGCTATAATCATTTCATAAAGATTTGCAATTTTAGGAAATGAGGAGAAGAAATGAAAAAATGGGCAATGGCTTTTTTAGCTTTTGTACTACTCGTGGTAACTGTAATGCCGGGCTTTGCAAGCGCAGAAAAAAGCGCTGTATTTGGAAAGGATTTAACCAAGTACTTAGAAAGGGTTAGCAAGGAACGGGGCTTTACAGTTACAGAGGAAGACATCGAGTATTCCCTCTCTCTTTATGAAGAAACACTGGACAACTATGACAGCTTGGAAGATCTTGAATCCTTCCTAGGTGAAATCATTCAAAAGGATGGCAGCAACCTAAAGGATGTTTACGAGATATATGAATTTAAAAAAGCAGACCTTGAAGCACTTTTAGCTGAAAACGGGGAAACGCTGGAAGACTATGTGTTCCTCGATGATCTCTATCAAGCAATCGATTTCTATTTAGAGGAGCGAATTGTACGCGATCCTGATTTTGATAAAAATCTAGAAATCTATTTAAAAGATATAAGTGAAATAAGAGGATTTACCGTAACACGTGAAGACATCGTGGCGTCACTTGCGCTATATGAGGAAAACCTGGACAACTACAAAACAGTCGAGCGTGTTTTCGAATTCCTCGGTGAGGTGATAAAAGCTGACTTAAGCAATCTCGATTACTTTACAGATATGTATGATGTTAGCAAAGCTGAACTGCTCGCATTGATGGAAGAGAATGGGCTTGATATCAACGACTATATTTTCCTTGATGATTTAGATGTGGATATCAGCAGCTATTTTCACGATTCGTATCTTGTAGAGGAGTTAAGCTTGTTAATGAAAGAATACGGCTTGACGGAGGAAGAAATCACCCGACTCGAGGAGCATTTCCTTTCCATTGCTGAGCATTGGGATGAGGAGGCACTTGAGCGCATATTTGCTTTATCGGAGCGGATGCTAGTATTTGAAAACTTTGATGAAGCCACAGAGCTCACCCCAGCACAAGCTGCCGAGCTACTTTCCATTTACCAGGAAGCCATTTCACTTTTCCAAGTGAAGGTGGATTACAGCCTGATTAAGGATGGCAAGGAAGAGCCATTGTCACTGTCTGCGCTATTTGCGATGACAGAGCTTGTGAACGCAGATTTGAAAATGTCGATCTATAACCTGGAGGGTGAATTTCTGGCAGATTTAATCATCACAGGGGACATGGTCGATAGTGACACTGTACATGAGACAGGACAAGCCCTATCAAATAGCACGGAAAAGCCGGAAACAGCACCAGTCAAAAAGACTGTGACTTCAGAAGCGACAGCAACAGCCACTGTTAAAGGGGGGGAGTTGCCAAAAACAGCTTCCAACTATGGAATGGGCAGTCTTGCCGGGCTATTCCTGATCGCAGCAAGTGTCTTCTTATTCCGGAAAACAAGGTCTACTAACCTTGAAAAGTAGAAAGAAGCTGTTATTGAGTGCCAGCGCCGTCCTGCTTTTGGTTGGAGGGCTCTGGTTAACCGTTTTGAATGGGTGGACATTTATGAAGGGGTATAGTCTTGGTAGGGGAGGCGGTCAGCAGGAAGTTTCGGCTGAATCGAAGGACCGTTCAGCTGAAACGAAAGCAGCTTCTAGCGAAAAACAGGTAGCGGACGCGGATGCTCCTCTCTACCCAACTCGCCCAAAAATCGGCGATGAGATCGGGGAGCTTTCCATCCCAAAACTCGACGCAATCTTACCAATATTCCACGGAACAGATGAGGATGAATTAGCCAAAGGGGTTGGTCACTATGCAGATAGTGTCCTGCCAGGCGAGAAAGATAATGCTGTTTTGTCGGGTCATCGGGATACAGTGTTTCGAAAATTAGGGGATGTTGGGGTTGGGGATGAGCTCATCGTCACAACAAGTGCAGGCGAGTTCACCTACAAGGTGCGCAAAGTCCGAATTGTCGATGCCGATGACCGCACCGTCATCGTGCCAAAGCCACGTGCCACATTGACTGTCAGCACCTGCTATCCATTTGATTTCATTGGCGCAGCACCAGAACGATATATTTTAGAAGCCTATTTGGTGAAGTAAAACCTGGAGAAATCTGGGTTTTTTAATTGGGGTTATTGCGGGTCAGCACCGCGCTTCATCCGATAAATCTCCGTCCGATTCGCCCACACATCGTCACGCAGCATGGTAAGCTGGGCAGCTTGATTGAACGCTTCGTCTTTTAATTCACCGAATTCTTTGGCGTTGGAGATTTTCAGTCCGTCAAATTCCGCTTTTAATGTTTCTTGACCTGCTAATAGGCCGCGAAGCATTTGGTTATGGCCATCGAGTTTTGTGTCATGTTCGTCTAGTCGGTGTTCTACATTGCCTAAACGTGTTTCAACATTATCTAATCGATGCTCTATCTTATCTAACCGGTTTTCTATCTTGTCCAAACGTCCTGCTATCTGTCCAAGCATCCCAATAATTTGATCCTCTTTCTGCATGCTTTCACCTCCTCAAATTTCATCTTCATTATAGCACACGAGCATTTAAATAAAAGAAGGTGAAATTGGAATTTACCTATGCTGCTATAGTGTAAAACTGTCTTTCTGTTTTAGGGAAAATGCAGAGATAAAGGGGGTTTTAACAATAAGAATATAATTTTATACATTTTTCATAAGCTGGGAGAACAGGTATGATAGCAGGTAAAAAGGAGAACGAAATGATTATAAAGAAAAGAAACAAAACAGAGTTGGAACAATTTGAGGCACTACTATCGAGACTGAGGCCGGACCATCCGAAAATAAGGGAGTTGGAAAGCGATTTTGCCAGGCGGAAAAAGGGATACATTGGTGAGAAACAGGTGGACTATTTTTTAGATGAGCTGGCAGCCGAAATGACCATCTTGCAAGACCTGAATCTTTCAGTTGATGGGAAAAATATGCAGATTGATAACCTGCTCATTTCTCGCCAAGCCGCGTACATTGTGGAAGTGAAAAACTACAGTGGCACCATCCTTTTCGATACAGAGCTCCAGCAATTCACTCGTGATGACGGCTCACGAGAAAAAGGCTTCCGCCACCCCATTCAGCAGGCAGAATTGCAAAAGCAACGCCTTCAAGCCTGGCTGCAGGAGATGAACCTTCCTCCGATTCCCATTTATTGCTTTATTGCCGTTAGTGATCCTAGCACGATTATTAAAGTAGAAGGAGAGAGGGAGCACATCGCCAGAGTTGTCTCACACGCTGCTTACATACCAGGGAAGATAAAATCACAAGCCGACGCGATGACCGGAAATGCGCCCATTCAGCATCAAAAGCTAGGGGCCACAATTTTACGAGCATGTAAACAAGCTCGCCATCTTCCCGTGTTGCGTTACGGGATACAAACCCAAGATATACTACCAGGCGTTCACTGCCCAGCATGTAGATATCTCGGAATGGAGCGAATTTACGGAACGTGGCTTTGTCCGAAGTGCAATAGGAAAAGTAAAGTCGCGCATAAGAGGGCATTGCTCGACTACTTCTTGCTAGTTAACCCCACGATAAATAATGCAGATTGCATGCAGTTTTTAGGCATAAGTTCCGCTACTATAGCTAATCGACTTTTTAAATCTATGAACCTAACCTATATTAAGGAAAACAGAAGATGGACCCTATCCAAACGTAGCGTGGTAAAGTGACAGCACAGGAGGGAGGAGTGACAAGAGAGCGGGGCAGAGTGACAAGAGAGCGTGGCAGAGTGACAGCAGAGCGGCCCAAAGTGACAGCACAGCATCCCAAAGTGACAGCAGAGCGGCCCAAAGTGACAGCACAGCCCCCCAAAGTGACAGCAGAACGCCCCAAAGTGACAGCAGAGCGGCTCAAACTGACAGCACAGCCCCCCGAAGTGACAGCAGAGCGGCTCAAACTGACAGCACAGCCTCCAACCCAAAAGAACTCCAGCCACGCTGGAGTTCTCTATTAACCAAAATCTATATATTTAATAAAAACCTTCAATAAAGACATCAAATGCGCCACTAAAATAACGCGTTTAATCCTCCCACCAAAAAAAGAACTCCAGCCCCGCTGGAGTTCCCCATTAACCAAAAAATTAAATTTTATAAAACCAAACCCACTAATTAATAAAACCTCTTAAACCCTTCAAACTTACTCTTCCAATAAGAGTTATTCAAGCTGGTCTTCGTTACGCCTGTTGAAGATCCTGCATGGATGAACTCATTGTTGCCAACATAGATGCCCATGTGGCTGATGCCGGCGCGGTAGGTGCCTGAGAAGAATACGAGGTCGCCTACTTTTGGTTTGTTTACATAGAAGGAGCGGTTATAGTAGCCGTCTGTTGATGTGCGGCTGATGTCTTTGCCCGCTTGCTTGTATGCGTAGTAGATGAAGCCGCTGCAGTCGAAGCCGCTTGGCGTTTGTCCGCCCCAAACGTATGGAACGCCGTATTGGCTTTTTGCTACGGATAGTAGCTTGTTGACATTGTAGTCTACGTTTGAGCTTGGCTTTTCATTTGAAACGTTGCTCCCGCTACCAGATCCCGAACTGCTACCCTTGCTTGAGCCAATGTTCAATTTCTGACCAATTAGGATTAGATCAGATTTCAAGTTATTCCATTTCTTCAGGTTTGCTACGGTTGTGCCGTTTTGGGAGGCGATGCGTGATAGGGAATCGCCGGCTTTAACGGTGTACACTTTCGCTGATCCTGTGGATGGGTTGCTGTGCCCGCCGGAGCTTGAATTAGAACCAGATGAACTAGATCCGCCGCTTGAGCTTGACCCGCCATTCGACCCGCCATTTTTACTCACGACAAATACGTTGCCTGGGAAAATGAGGGTGGTGTCTAAGTCGTTCCAATCCATTAGTTTCTTAAGTGAGATGTTGTGTCTTGAGGCGATGCCACTTAATGTGTCGCCACTTTTCACGGTGTATGTAGATTTAGATGATGTAGTTGAATTAGTAGAATTTGAATTATTAGAATTAGAATTTGAATTAGATGATTGCTTTTTAGATGTTTCCAGAACCTGGTTCGGGAAGATAATGTCTCCTGAAAGCTTGTTAATAGATTTCAGTTGTGAAACACTCGTGTTGTATTTCTGTGCGATGGTCCAAAGAGAATCGCCACTTTTCACTTTATACGACGCTGCTTCTGCTTCTTCCGCACCGACGATGGCTGCTGCTATAGCTGCACTGGCAGTAACCGACATAATCATCTTCTTATTTGCCAAGGTCGTTTCCTCCTGCATAAATTGTGTTTTCTTTCCATAAAATACTAGAAAGTAATCTTATTATATCTTTTCTGACAAAAGATTGATAGATAACTAATGGGTTTGTAATACAACTGTAATATAGAGTCGGTCCTAAAGTCCTAGGTATAACTTCCTTTCGACAAAACACTTATATATCAACCTCCCCGCCATCATGCCGAGCTTCAAGAACTTCCCTTCACCTTTCTAAAAATGTTAAAAAATATAAAAAAATCATTTTAAAACCTAGCAATTATGGTATAATTTCATATTGTAATGTCGAAATACGCTATTAAACTACTTAGATTAAGAGGAAGATGGGGGTAACAGCATGGAAGAAACTATTTCCCTGAAGGAGATATTCGGGGTTATCAAAAAGCGTTTGCTTTTGATACTTGCCTTTGTTTTTGGGGCAGCGTTAATTGCGGCCGCAGTGAGTTATTTTGTCCTGACACCGACATATGAATCCAGCTCACAGTTCATTGTAAACCAAGGGCAGCAGGATCCTGAAGTACAATACAATGTCAATGATATACGTGCCAATGTTGAAATCATAAATACATATAATGTTATTATCAAAAGTCCTGCTATTTTAGATGAAGTAGTAGAGGAATTAAACCTTCCTTATGGTTCTGGAGCACTTGGGGAAAAAATTCAGGTTTCGAATGCCGAGAATTCACAGGTTGTATCAGTAACGGCAACGGATGAAAGTCCAGAACGCGCAGTAGAGATCGCCAATACAACTGTTTCCACATTCCAAGAAAATATCACAGAATATATGAATGTCGATAATGTAAGTGTTTTATCAGAAGCAGAGCTAAGTGAAAATCCTTCTCCAGTTGCACCAAATCCAATGCTGAACATTGCGATTGCGATTGTGCTTGGGGGAATGATTGGCGTCGGCTTATCCTTCTTACTTGAATACTTGGATAACACGGTGACAACAGAAGACGATCTTGAGAAAAAACACGGTCTCCCAGTTCTAGGTGTGATCGCGCATATTGATACCGACGACTTGCATGGGGATCAATTCTCCTTCCAGGCAAAATCGACGAAAAGGAGTGGCTTTAATGGGGCGCAGAAAAAGACAAGCTAACCAAACGAATAAAATGCGGCATTTAATTGCCAAGCTGAACCCGAAGTCACCAATCTCGGAACAATATCGGACGATCCGTACAAATCTGCAATTTGCTTCAATAGATGAAGCTTTACGTGCGATCCTCGTGACGTCATCTGGTCCTGGGGAAGGGAAATCAATGACGACGGCAAACTTAGCTGTTGTGTACGCACAGCAAGGGAAAAAAGTCCTTCTAATTGATGCTGACCTTAGAAAGCCGACTGTTCATTACACATTCCGCCTCGATAATCTACGTGGTTTGAGCAATATCCTCGTTGGGGAAAATACAATTGAAGAAACCGTAAATCGCACAGACGTAGATAACTTAGATGTCATCTCGTGTGGGCCGATCCCGCCTAATCCATCCGAGCTACTTGCCTCACGAAAAATGGAGCAATTCCTAATTGATGCAAGGCAGTCTTATGACATGGTAATCTTTGATACACCACCAGTGCTAGCAGTAGCGGACGCACAAATTCTAGCTAATATTGTCGATGGTTCCTTGCTTGTCGTTCGCAGTAAGCATACAGAAAATGAGTCCTTGGAAAAAGCGAAGGAAGCACTAGAGCCAGCTAGAGCAAAACTATTAGGCGCAGTGTTAAATGACCGAGAAAAGAAAGCATCCAACTATCATTACTATTATGGTACGAATTAAATAGAGAAAACTCCCTGCAGGTTAAGGAGCAGGGGGTTTTTTACTTTTATGGATTAATTCATAGCGCCTTAACTAATCTTTTGTTACAATAACTATGACAATAGACCTAAGAATACTAGTTAAATCTATTAAAATGTTAATATTTTTTAACAGTCAAATTACTTGGTAAAGACTTACAATATCTGCTATAATATGCAGTAATATTTAAACAATTCCAATAAATACGCATGAAAAGAACAACTAATAGGAAGTGATTTGAATGATCGATATCCATAGTCATATCATCCCAGGTGTTGATGACGGTGCCCAGACAGAAACAGACAGTATCGAAATGGCGAAGGCCGCTGTCGAACAAGGGATCCATACTATCATTGCCACCCCACACCATCGCAATGGAAAATACGACAATGATCGCTCCACGATTATGCGTCATGTGGAAATTTTAAGTGAGCTGTTTGTTAGACAAGACATCCCACTAACCGTCCTACCTGGACAAGAAGTACGTATTAATGGAGACATGATCGAGGAAATTGAAGACGAGACGATACTTCCACTTAATGAGACGAAGTATCTGTTTGTTGAATTTCCATCAAGTAGTGTGCCACGCTATGCACCGAAAATGCTCTATGATATTCAGTTGGCGGGCTATACACCAATTATCGTTCATCCGGAGCGAAATGCGGAATTAATTCAGGACTCTAATAAATTGTATGAGTTTGTACGAAAAGGTGCACTTACTCAAGTAACGGCAGCGAGTGTCATCGGTAAATTTGGGAAAAACATTCAGAAGTTTTCCCATCAGCTAATTGAATCGAACCTTACGCATTTTGTTGCAACAGATGCACACAATACAACTACACGTGGCTTTTGCTTGCAGGAGGCCATGCAGTCGATCAAGCAGGAGTATGGCAGTGATTATTTCTATATGTTCATGGAAAACAGCCAGCTCTTAGTTGATAACAGCAATGTGAATAAAATGGAACCATTTAGGATTAAAAAGAAAAAATTTCTAGGCTTGTTCTAATGAAAGAGAATTGGGAGTACACACCACGTACTCTCTTTTTTAACAGACATGCAAAAGAAAGACAGGTAAAGCATGTCACAGGGGATTAGGAGATACACTTACAAACGAGACAATCATCGACGTAAAAGGGGCAGTAAAAAATGATCAAGGTAATGCTAGTGGAGGATCAACGCTTATTTAGTGAAGGGGTAGAAGCGTTAATCTCTAATACAGAGGATATTCAAGTGGTTGGAGTAGCGAACAATGGCAAGGAAGCAATTGAGATCTTCAAGCAATGTCTTCCCGATGTGGTGCTAATGGACATCCATATGCCAGAACTGGATGGGATTAAAGCGACCATTCGTGTGAAGGAAACACATCCCGACGTAAAGGTGATACTACTGACCACATATGCAGACGAAGATCTTGTTATAACCGGAGTAAACGCAGGAGCAGATGGCTTCCTACTGAAAAGTCTCCGTTCTGCAAGCCTTATCCGCTCCATTCGTGAAGTCTATGATAATGAAATCGTTTTATCAGGGTCTGCAGCTAGAATACTAGCAGAGAAAATACGTGACCAAACCTACAGCAAAAAAGAAATCCTTGATCGCAAACTACGTAATCGAAATATTACCCTATCCGCAAGAGAGCTGGACATCGTTTGTTTGCTTATGGATCACCTCACAAACAAGCAAATAGCTGAAAAACTCTTCCTCAGTGAAGGCACCATAAAAAATTATATTAGTGAGCTCTATCATAAATTCGACATCCCAAATCGTAAAAAGCTGCTCCAATACTTACAAAAAGTATTAAACAGGAAGAATTAGGAACAATTTAGGCTACTTGTGACTTTTATTTCCAAAAGTCACTACAATCATGACCGGGCCTTTAGTATTATATTCTTTGTAGGTTATTTTCCTGAAATAGGAAAGTTCATATAGAAAAATACAAGCTACGATATTACATACGAAATGTCAGCTGAGAATGAAGGTACGGATATGTTCTATGTGGGGTTTTATGAGCCAAGTGATAGGGTGAAAGTGTTAGCAACGCAAATTAATGAGCAGCAAGATATACATGTGGTGTTTGGACCAATTGATGTACTTTCCAAATGCTGTAGTTTAGTCTTTTTGGATTTGCGTGAATTACCGCAAACAAAGAGGATCTACATCATAAAAGCTTTTACCAAAGAGGATGTAAAAGTCGTTGGTCTAGTTGCAAGGGGAGAAGAGCCCCGTTACTTGATGCAATTGGTTCAAGTAGGAATAACAAGTTTACTAGAGCATCATTCCTTCTCGACTCTGTTACAAGCAATCAATTCGGCTCAAAAGGACCATAGTATTCTACCACCATCCCTGTTACACTTACTAAAAGAAAAAATTGTCGACATGAGGCAGGTAGAGCAGGAAAGTTTCGCCCACAGAATTTTAAATTCCGGCGTTAATCTTACCCCGAAAGAGATCGAAATTGCCTATCTGATAGAAAAGGGATTAAGAAACCGTGATATCGCCTATCTACTTGATACGAAGGAAAGAACGGTTAAAGTACATATTAGCCACATTTATGCGAAATTTGGCATAAAACACCGTCGAAATGTTATGAAACATTTGAAAGAATTGAGAAACCAAAAGAAAGGAGCGAGCTTATGAGCTATCGGATGCGTTTAGCACTTCTAATTTTATTGGATTCTGTGATCGTTAGTACGGCGATCTTTATTGCTTCCTGGGTTGTTTACCCATTTACATCGATCATAAACATGAACGCCATCATCATTAGCGCAATTGCACTTTTATTATTTCATCATTTATTCGCGTTTATCTATAAGCTCTATAACAAGGTATGGTCTTATGCCAGTGTTGGAGAGCTTGTCGCCATTGTACAAGCTATTACGTTTTCGATTCTTTGTGCCGGTGTTGTCATGTATTTATTTAATGATTATGCTTTATATCGGAGAGCATTGATCGTTACGTGGATGCTACATATTATTTTAATCGGAGGTTCCCGCTTCATGTGGCGTATCTTCCGTGATCGGTACATAAAACAGGACACCAACAAAAAACGTACGCTTATTGTTGGGGCTGGATCAGCTGGTGCTATGATTGCCCGCCAACTTAGAAATGAACAGCAAAACACAGAGCTATCACCAGTCGCATTCGTCGATGATGATGTACATAAACAGAAGATGCTCCTATTTAACCTTCCAGTAGCAGGAGGAGTAAAGGATATTCCAAAAATTGTTGATGAGCTGGAAATTGAGCATATCGTTATCGCGATTCCTTCTTTACAGAACGGGGAGTTAGAAAAGATCGTCGCTTCTGCCAACAAAACAAAGGCAAAGGTACAGATGATCCCGAAAATTGAAGATCTTATGACAGGCCGTGTATCTGTTAGCAACCTAAAAAATGTCGAGGTCGAGGATTTGCTTGGCCGGGAGCCAGTTAAGCTTGATATTAACGCTATTTCAGAATATGTGACAGGTCAAACGGTAATGGTAACAGGTGCTGGTGGCTCGATCGGTTCAGAGATTTGCCGACAGGTTATGAAGTTTACACCAAAGAAAATCGTGCTAGTCGGACACGGAGAATTCAGCATTTATACTATTGATATGGAATTAAAACAGCAATACGGTGATACAGAGATTGATATTGTTCCCGTTATTGCAGATGTCCAGGACAGAGAACGCATTTTCGAGGTCGTTGACACACATGATCCGGCTATTATCTACCATGCCGCAGCGCACAAGCATGTACCATTAATGGAATATAACCCACATGAAGCGGTGAAAAACAATATTATTGGCACGAAAAATGTAGCCGAAGCAGCAGACACATTTGGCATCAGTACATTTGTACTCGTCTCAACAGATAAAGCCGTGAACCCAACCAACGTAATGGGGGCAACAAAACGAGTTGCAGAGATGGTTGTACAGGATCTTGCAAGCAGAAGTAAAACAAAATTCGTTGCTGTACGGTTTGGTAATGTGCTTGGTAGTCGTGGGAGTGTCATCCCGTTATTTAAAAAGCAAATTGAACAGGGAGGCCCTGTTACCGTAACAGACCCTGAAATGACAAGGTACTTTATGACCATTCCAGAAGCCTCTAGGCTAGTCGTGCAAGCAGGAACCTTGGCAAAAGGTGGAGAAATCTTTGTTCTTGATATGGGAGAACCAGTCAAAATTGTGGACCTTGCTCGTAACCTTATTAAACTATCAGGTTACACGGAAGAGGAGATTCCAATACAATTCTCTGGTATTAGACCAGGAGAGAAAATGTATGAGGAATTACTTGGAGAAGATGAAATACATCCTGGTGAAGTATATGAGAAGATTTATGTTGGGCGAACCGCTGTGGTTGATAAGCAGCTGTTTTTAAATTTAATTGATAGATTTGAAGGTTATGATAAAGTAGAGCTAAAAGAAAAACTTATGGCTATTGTATTTATGGAGAGAACGTACTTGAGTGTGAAAGGGAGCTAGAGAAGCTAACTTAAAATAGGTTTATTCATTAAACATGATGGGGGAAAGGTCATGAGAACTGTTAAAAAAGCTATTATTCCTGCAGCAGGATTAGGGACAAGGTTCTTACCAGCTACAAAGGCTATGCCAAAGGAAATGCTTCCAATTGTGGACAAACCCACAATTCAATATATTGTCGAGGAAGCGATAGAATCGGGTATTGAAGATATTATCATTGTTACAGGTAAAGGTAAGCGAGCAATTGAAGACCATTTTGATCATAACTTTGAGCTAGAGGATAATTTAATCAAAAAAGAGAAGTTTGAGCTTTTGGAAAAGGTAAATCATGCGTCTAGTGTTGATATTCACTATATACGACAAAAAGACCCTAAAGGGTTGGGACATGCAGTATGGTGTGCACGTAAGTTTATTGGTAATGAGCCATTTGCTGTATTACTAGGAGATGATATTGTTCGTGCTGAAACTCCAGGCCTAAAGCAATTAATTCAACAATACGAAGAAACACAACAATCTATAGTTGGAGTGCAGCAAGTTCCAGGCAGTGAAACGCATCGTTACGGAATTGTTGACCCTAGTACGATTGAAGGTAGACGTTATCAGGTTAGTAATTTTGTAGAAAAACCGAAACAAGGAAGTGCACCTTCTAATCTTGCCATAATGGGTCGTTATGTATTTACTCCTGAGATCTTTGATTTTCTTGATATGCAACAGATTGGTGCTGGTGGAGAAATTCAGTTGACTGATGCGATTCAAATGCTAAATGAATTACAGAAAGTGTATGCTTATGATTTCGAAGGTAAGCGATATGATGTTGGGGAGAAGTTAGGTTTTGTGAAGACGAATATTGAAATGGCACTAAAAAATGATGAAATCAAGGATGAATTGTTCGCATATTTGAAAGAAAAGATTGAGAGTGGAATAACGTTCAAAAACTAAACATTATTGAGAGTTGTTTCCATAGTCTTATAAAATATACATTTAAATGATTTGAATGCTTAAAAGTGGATTAAGGTTACCTTGTTCGGCTAGGTTTTGAGGTGTGAGTCGTTAGGGAGAGGTACCCTGCTAGTTTTTTACTGTATAAATGCTCAGATTTATTACTAGGGTATGTAAGTGAAAAACATGAATTGTATTTGAAAATGTTAAAAAAGTTTCCATTATTTGTTTTGCTATTCTCTTAACCTTTATTGGTTTTAATTTTTCGAAAAGACTTTTGGAAGGTAAGGGTTAAAAAACTTGGTTATGAAAACATATATAAGAGAGTTACTTCATTTCATACTAATTTAAATATTTATAAAAAGGATTCTAAGTAGGTTAGTAGTTGGAGGGAATGAAAAGAATAATAAAATCTAATTAAGTCCTAACCATCTAAAGTATAATCTATTAAAAGAATACTACATTTTTAGGTTTAATTGGAGTAGAAGGGTTCTGTGAATAATGAATTACAAAAGATTAAAAAGGTTTTTAGATATTGTTTTTTCTATGATTGGGTTAACTTTCCTTTCTCCTATTATGTTAATAATAACTATTGCTATTAAATTAGAATCAAAAGGGCCAGTTATTTTTCAGCAAGAACGTATTGGATTAGATGGGAAAGTTTTTAAAATAAATAAATTTCGCTCGATGTGTGTAGGTGCAGAGAAAAGCGGTGTATATGAAACTAAGGGAGATGCAAGGGTTACTAAAGTAGGGAAATTCATTCGAAAAACAAGCATGGATGAATTTCCACAGTTTATAAATATAATTAAAGGTGATATGTCAATAATTGGTCCAAGACCTACTTTAACTTACCACCCCTGGCCGATTGATGAATATACAGAGATACAAAAAAAGAGATTTAAAGTTAGACCCGGAGTGACGGGGTGGGCACAGGTAAATGGTAGGAAAGAAGTTCCTTGGGATGAAAGAATTAAGTATGATGTTGAATACGTTGAACACCTCTCAATTGGTTTTGACCTAAAGATAATTTTTAAAACTTTAATCAAGGTTGTAGCAATGCAAGGTAATGTCAATATTAGTGAAACTGCAAAGAAAGAAAAAGCACAAGCCGATGACCAAGAGTCTAGAGTTGCAGCAACCATTGAGGAAAGAAGGAATAACTAAATGAGTTTAAAGCTGATGTATATAACAAACCAAGAGGAGATTGCAAAGATAGCAGAAAATAGTGGAGTGGATTGGATTTTCATTGATCTTGAGATTAATGGGAAAGACTTACGGCAAGGGCATTTAGATACAGTCATTTCCAGGCATAGTATAAGAGATGTTAAAAAAATTAAGAGTGTACTAACCAACTCTGAATTGCTAGTCCGAGTGAACCCAATATATGAAGAGTCAAAAAAAGAGATAGATAAAGTGATTAAAGACGGAGCAGACATTGTAATGCTCCCATTTTTTAAAACAAAAGAAGAAGTTGAGCTTTTTGTCAGTTATGTAAATGGAAGAGCTAAGGTGTGTCTTTTATGCGAAACCTCAGAGGCAGTAGAAAATATAGACTCTATCTTAACTGTTCAAGGTATTAACTATATTCATATCGGATTAAATGATTTACACCTTAGCTATAATATGAAGTTTATGTTTGAACTTTTAACAGATGGAACAGTTAAGATGCTTTGCGAAAAGATTGGT
Organism: Oceanobacillus kapialis; assembly: GCF_044790185.1. Classification (GTDB taxonomy): domain Bacteria; phylum Bacillota; class Bacilli; order Bacillales; family Amphibacillaceae; genus Oceanobacillus_B; species Oceanobacillus_B kapialis. The sequence goes on along the minus strand of NZ_CP085256.1, from coordinate 3,014,504 downwards.
AATAAAGGGATCCCCTATGGATTTGGCGGAATAGCAAAAATAGGAGAAGGGACTCTTCCCGCTGAAAATATTATCGCTGAACATTACCGTTTAGGTTCAAGGATGACTATCTTGTCAAGAAGCTTTTGTAACACTAATAGTATAATAGACATTACTGAAGTAGAGCAAGAATTTAGAGAAGGCGTAAAAAAAATAAGACTATATGAAGAAAGTTTATTAAACTTAGACAGTCTTTCTTATGCAAAAAACTATAATCATATTAAGCATATAGTTTCTAATGTTGTTCGTGAATATGTCAAAAAAAATTAGGAGTATAATATGATTTTTTTTATCAATGTTCTTAAAGCACTAGCTGCAATATTAATTACAAATGCTCACTTTACAGGCGTTTATCCTACAGACTTGATAGCAAATGGTGGGTTACTAGGAGATGTGTTGTTTTTCTCAGTTTCAGGCTTTTTACTAGTGAATATAAGATATAAATTTATAAAATGGTATTATAAACGTTTAATAAGGATTTATCCTACAGTTTGGATAATTACATTATTGTATATTTTTCTAGGATTTTATACATTTGAAAACTGGAGTTTATTTGATTATTTATTGTTTCCTACATACTATCATTTTGTTGCCTCTATTATTTTATTGTATATACCTTATTTTATTGTTATTAAATCTGAGTTGTTATCAACTAATATTCCAAAAGTGATGTTTGGACTGTTACTTGTTCAATTGTTTATTTATTTGTTTTTCTACGATAAGTCCACTTATCATATTGATACAGTAAGAGAGCCTATGATTCGATTTTTGTTTTTTCAATCAATGTTAATAGGTGCTTATTTTAGATTATATAAGGACAAGTTTATAAACATTAATGTGAAATTTAACTGGTCTCTACTTATAATATTAACAGGTATTTACTTTGTTACGAAATTAGCCTTTGTAGAATACGAAAGTCTAAGTACTTTGCAAATATTTAATCAGATTATCCTGATAGGTGTGTTATTTTTTATTTTTAGGTGTTTTATTGGTATTGATAGTTATCTCGAAAGATTACAAAGCAAATTTAAATCCTCAATAAATTTTTTAGCAAAAATAACCTTAGAAATATATTTAGTGCAATACGTGATTATCCCGGTCTTTTCTCCCATTATCTTTCCATTAAATTGGTTTGTTATTAGTTTAACAATTTTATTATCTGCTTATACTTTGCATTTAATTGGGTCTAAAGTAAGTAACTTTTTAGATATAACAAATAAAGATAATTTTAATAATAAGATAGCTAGAGGAGCATAAAATGAGGTTATTGTTGACAGGTGCTTTTAAGTATAACGAAGAACAAATTAGAAGTATAAAGTCGTTAGGGTATGAAATAATTTTTATTCAAGATGAACGTCTCCCCTTACAAATGGATCTATCGAGCATAGATGCAGTGGTTTGTAACAGCTTGTTTTTATATCATGATATAAGGAGATTTAAAAAATTAGAATTCATTCAACTAACTAGTGCTGGACTTGATAGAGTGCCGTTAGACTATATTAAGAGAAAAGGTATAATTCTACATAGCGCCAAGGGAGTATATAGTATACCAATGGCTGAGTGGGTGATTTTAAAAATCTTAGAAATTTATAAGAATAGTAAGCAGTTCTATGAAGCGCAACGTGTGCAAAAATGGGAGAAGCATCGAGATTTACTTGAGTTGACAGAAAAAACTATAGCTATTATTGGTTTTGGAGATGTGGGGAAAGAGATCGCAACAAGACTTATGCCTTTTAATGTAAAATTAATAGGGGTAGGGAGGAGGGAACTAAATTCATCAATTTTAAATGAATATTACCTAATTAACAATCTAGATATTGTCTTGAATAAGAGTGATATAGTTATCTTAACCATCCCTCATACAAACGAGACAAATTATTTAATAGATGCAAAAAGATTAAAAAATATGAAAGATACTAGTATCCTCATTAACGTGTCTCGCGGAGGAGTAATACATGAACCATCTTTAATAGAATTCCTTAAGAAGGGTAAATTTCTGGGAGTAGCACTGGATGTTTTTGAGGAGGAACCGTTGTCTAAAGAAAATCCATTATGGAGTTTTAATAGATTATTAATTACCCCTCATAACTCATTTGTGTCAAATAAAGTAAACGATAGACTTTTTAAGTTAATTACAAGTAATCTGAAAGAGAATTTAAATAAAGATAATTTTTAGAGAGGTGATTAGTTGAAAATCATGGTGATTTCCCCGAAAAATAAGACATTGTTTAACTTCAGGGGCGACCTTATTAAGAGATTTATTTCTGAAGGACATGAAGTGGTTGCTACTGGGCCAGATAGAGAATTTATAAATGATGTTTTGTCACTTGGAGTCAAATTTATAGAAATACCATTTACAAAAGATAATACAAGTATTTTAGGTGATATTAAATATTTTAAAAGACTCAAGAATGCAATTACTGAGCAGAAACCGGACTTAGTGTTTAGTTATACCATAAAACCAGTAATATATGGGAGTTTAGCAGCGCGCAAGGCTGGAGTAAAAAGGATTTATTCAATGGTAACAGGATTAGGGCGTGTTTATGCCTCGAGGAGTAAAAAAGCAAAGGTGTTAAGGATGATTACTGGGTTACTTTATAAGAAGGCGTTTAAGAAGTCTAATAAAGTGATCTTCCAAAATAGTGACGATTTAAAGCAGTTTGTCAAATTAGGGTACGTAAACGAGAAAAAGGCTGTCCGTATAGATGGTTCAGGGGTTAATATGTCAAAATTTAGTGCAAGTAAACTACCGAATCAACCTATATTTTTAATGGTAGCTAGAATTATTAAGGAGAAAGGTGTATTTGAATTTGCTGAAGCAGCTCGCAAAGTGAAGAAGGATTTTCCAGAAGCAAGATTTATTTTACTAGGAGGATTTGACCGTTCAATCGGAGCAATTAAACCTGAAGAGATTGAACCTTATATACAAGATGGGTCTATAGAATTTCCAGGTGAAACAAAGGATGTTATTCCATTTTTTAAAGAATCAAGTGTATTCGTCTTGCCAACTTATTATAGGGAGGGGCTCCCCAGAACAATTCTAGAAGCAATGGCAATGGGGAGACCAGTAATTACTACAGATTGGCCAGGTTGCCGAGATGCAGTAATTGATGGCTTTAATGGGTATTTAATCAAACCAAAGGATAGTAAAATCCTAGCTGAAAAAATGAAAAAATTATTGGTGAACTTTGAATTAACAGAAGAAATGTCAAACAATAGTTTCAGCCTTTGTAAAGAAAAGTACGATGTGAATATTGTTAATAGTAAGATGTTAAATATTATGGATATTTAATAATAAGGAGACATAGTTCATGAATTTTTATAAAAAAATAATAAGAAGTCCAAATTTAAGGTATAAAATTTTAGATTTATTAGAGTTTATACCAGATAAACTGATGATTAATATCCAATATCGTCTTAAAACTGGGCATAAGTTAAGTTTAGAAGAGCCTAAGAGATACACCGAAAAAATTCAATGGTACAAATTAAATTATCGTGATCCTCTTATAACTCAATGCTCAGATAAGTATACAGTTCGAAAATATGTAGAAAGTAAAGGGTTAGGTAGTTTTCTTAATGAATTATATGGTGTTTATGATGATCCAGATGAAATAGACTTCGATGCATTGCCAAATTCATTTGTAATTAAAATGACTACTGGTTCAGGTACAAATATACTTGTACCTGATAAATCAAAAATGGACATAAATAATGTTAATAAGCAATTAAGGTTATGGATGAAGAGAAGTAATATAAGTTATGGTAGAGAATGGGGGTACTACAATTGTAAAAGAAGAATAATTATAGAAAAGTTACTAAAAAGAGATAGTAATAATGATATACCAGACTACAAGTTTTTTTGTTTTAATGGTAAAGTATTTTGCTTGTATACTATGATTGATTATATAGATAATTCTGAAATGGGGAGACTAGGCTTCTTTGATCAAAAGTTTAATAAATTACCATTTAGAAGAGCTGATTATGGTAAGTTAAATAGAGAAATACCAAAGCCAAAGAACTTTGAAAAAATGGTAGAAATAGCACAAATCCTATCAAAAGACTTTCCCCATGTGCGTGTTGATTTATATAACATAAATGGTCAAATTATTTTTGGAGAAACTACTTTCTACAATGCAAGTGGTTATACAAAGTTTGTTCCTGACGAATATGATTATATTATAGGCGAACAATTCCAACTGCCTAATGAATCTAGAGATTAAATAAATTGTGGATGTGAAATTATGAGTAATGAAACTGTACAAGTACTAATGTCTACCTATAATGGAGAGAAATACTTAGATGAACAAATAAGAAGTTTAGTGGCTCAGATTGGAGTAAATGTAAAGATTTTAGTTAGGGACGATGGGTCAAAAGACAATACTATTACAATCCTTAAGAATTGGGAAAAAGAAGGGGTTCTTAATTGGTATAGTGGGGCTAATTTAAAACCTGCACTAAGTTTCATGGACTTAGTGAAAAATGCACCCAAAGCAGATTATTACGCTTTTTGTGATCAAGATGATTTTTGGCATAAGGAAAAACTCGCAATCGCTGTAAAAAAATTGGGGGAATTTAGTGATAATGAACCAGCGCTATACTTTTCTAATAAACAACTAGTAGATTCTAATCTAATTCCTATAAGAACCAAAGGACAAAAACCGAAAATTTCACTTGGCTCTTCATTAATTATTAATCCAGTAACCGGTTGTACCATGACCATAAATCATTTTTTATTAGAGATGGTTAAAAAGTATGACAATAAAAATTTGTATATGCATGATGCTTGGATATATAGAGTATGTATGGCCTTAGATGGAAAAGTTGTTTTTGATGAAAAACCACACATTGATTACAGACAGCACGAGAACAATGTAATCGGTGGTACGACAAATACTTTTAAAAAATATAAGAGGCGTATCAAGAATGTTATAGTAGAAAGAAATCGAATAAGAGAAAAAGATGCTAAAGAACTTATTAAAGGTTATTCTAATTTTATTCCAAATAAAAATTTAGAGACCATAATTAAAGTGGCGAATTATAGAGAAAGCTTTAAAAATAAACTAGAGTTAGTTTTTGACAAGAATATTAGGACTAACAATTTTGAACATAATATATCATTTCTCTTTGCAGTATTCTTTAATGCATTCTAAGTGGGGAGTGGTGGAGGTACCCATATGAGTATAGTAATTTCAGTATTTATTTATATAGCTAATTTTATTAATACGATTCTTACAAAACATCTTAAATGGCCAGTTGTCATATTTATACTTCTATTATGTATTTTGATGGGTGCAAATACTGTAAATCCTGATATATATGCATACATATTAGCTTATGATCCTACAAGAGAAGGTACGGATTATGGTTATATGTTATTAGTAAAATTGTTTAATGTTCTTGGGTTTGAATATACCACTTTTAGAATGATTACCTCAATCTTAGGTATTCTTCTAATTCACCAGACAGTAAAAAAACTAATTAATAACCCTTCACCCTTTTATTTATTGTATTTTATGTACCCATTCTTTATTGACATAGTTCAAGTAAGAAACTTTCTCGTGATGGCAATATTTGTTTATTCTATACCTTTCCTTTTAAATAATAAAAGGATAGATGATGCAAAGTACATTTGTTTAATACTAATTGCTTCAAGCTTTCAACTTACTGCAATAGTCTACTTGCCAATTGTTTTTCTTAAAAGGATCAAAAAAAATGTATTTACTAAAATTACATTAATAGTAACTATAATTTCATTAGTTATTATTTCATTAAACAAACCTGTTCTGGGTAGTTTATCAAATTTTATTATAAATACTATCGGTAATTATGATGATAGAATTCTTGATTACTCGGTAATACAAACTAATTTTGGCTTTTTATTATTTTGGTTTTTACAAACAATGAATTTTCTATTAATTATATGGGCACATAGAATTTATAAAAGAAATAATTATTTGTCATACACAAATAACGAATTGGAAGACACTAAAACAAAGTTTATGATACTAATTTTTTGGATTAATATTTTCGCTTTTGTATTTTTACCTTTTTATGTATTCCAAGCTACGTTTTCTAGGTTTATGCGAAATATAATACCATTAAATATTATTGCATATATAATGGCAGAGCAATTACTAAAAAGAAGAGGGAAAAGGAATACCTTATTTAGGATCTCTTACATAAGCTATCATTTATTATTATTATGGATAGACTTGAACTGGTTATATCCAAATATAAAATTAATTAACTTCTTTGGTGATAATTGGTTAATTGGTTGGTAAGTTTAATAAAGAACACATCAACCTCATTTTATTTACTGAGGCAATGAGTGAAAAAAGGGAGTTATAAAATGAAAAAAGAGCGGTTTAATAATTGAATAGAAAAGTAATAGATATTGTGAAGAATTCTGCTTACACGATTATTTCAAACTTAGTTGCATTGGCTGTATCGGTTTTAGTAGTATTAATAGTTCCGAAACTAATCGGAGTGGAGGAATATGGATACTGGCAATTATATTTATTTTATTCGGCTTATGTAGGATTTATGCACTTAGGTTGGAATGATGGAATCTATTTAAGATATGGAGGAAAAGAGTACAAAAACCTTGATAAGAATCTATTTTTCTCGCAATTTTATATGTTAGTCTTTATGCAATTAGTCATCTCTCTTAGTGTCATATTTATCGCTTTATTAACTGTCTCTAATAATAACCGAATTTTTATAGTAGAGATGACTGCACTATGTTTATTGATTGTAAATGTTAGGCAGATGCCTTTATCTATTCTTCAAGGAACAAATAGAATAAAAGAATATGCGAATGTAATAATGATAGGAAAAGTCCTTTATCTAAGTGTTTTACTCACTTTTTTATTCTTAGGGGTTAAGGATTATAAACTGCTAATAATGGCTGATATATTCGGTAGATTTTTATCAATGCTGTTAGCAATATTATATTGTAAAGACATCATATTTCGTAAGGTTACTACATTTTACTTTTCTCTTAAAGAAGTAGCAAGTAACATTGGTGTTGGGGTTAAGTTATTAATTGCCAATATTTCAAGTTTATTAATTATTGGAGTAGTAAGACTTAGTATTGAACAAACTTGGGGTGTAAGCACGTTCGGAAAAGTCTCGCTAATTTTAAGTATTGCAAACCTTCTAATGTTATTTATAAACGCTTTGGGATTAGTCCTGTTTCCCATTCTAAAAAGGACAAATACTAATAATTTATCTAATATTTATAAAAACTTAAGAGATTTCTTAATGTTATTATTGCTAGGCTTATTAATTATTCACTATCCGCTTAAAGAGGCGTTAGTAACATGGTTGCCAGAATATAAAGATAGTTTAATCTATCTCTCAGTATTATTTCCACTTTTTTTATATGAAGGAAAAATGGCACTTTTAATAAATACATATTTAAAAGCGTTAAGGAAAGAGAAGTGGATGTTAAATATTAATTTAATTACACTATGTATTAGTTTAATTATTACAATTATTAATAGCTTAGTGATAAAGAATCTAGACCTTGCAGTTTTATCAATTCTTATTTTATTAGCTTTTAGATGTATAATAGGTGAACTGTACTTATCAAAAACTTTAGATATAAATATCTTAAGAGATGTTATATTAGAATTAACAATGACATTTGTATTTATTTTAGCGAGTTGGCTTATAGATTCTTGGTTAAGTATGATAGTTTATACAATTGCTTACCTAACGTATGTAATTATTAAAAGAAAAGATGTATTACTAGTAGTAAAAAATTTAAGGTTCCTTTTTAATAAAGACTTAGCTAGCTAGACTTATAAATTATTTGTTTGAATAATTTAACGGTATTATAAGAAAAACATTATATAAGAAACTTTTTCAAAGGAGGAAAGTATATGAAAGGTATTGTTTTGGCAGGTGGTAGTGGCACGCGCTTATACCCCCTTACAATGGTAACAAGTAAGCAATTACTTCCAGTCTATGATAAACCAATGATTTTTTACCCACTCTCAACTTTAATGCTTGCAGGAATTAGGGATATATTAATTATTTCTACACCGGAGGATACCCCACGTTTTGAGTCACTGTTAGGAAACGGGGAGCAATTTGGTTTGAACTTACATTATAAAGTCCAACCTAACCCTGAGGGCTTAGCACAAGCTTTTTTAATTGGTGAAGAGTTTATCGGCGATGATTCTGTAGCCATGATCTTAGGAGATAACATATATTACGGTAGTGGAATGAGAAAAATACTTCAACGTGCTGCAAATAAAGAAAATGGAGCTACTGTTTTTGGTTATCATGTCCAAGATCCTCAGCGATTTGGAGTAGTAGAGTTTAATAGAGAAGGCAAGGTAATAAGTGTTGAAGAGAAGCCAGAAGCCCCAAAGTCTAATTATGCAATTACAGGCTTATATTTTTACGATAATCGCGTTGTGAATATTGCTAAAGAAGTGAAGCCATCAAACCGTGGGGAACTAGAAATTACTTCAATAAACGAAGCATATTTAAAATCAGGAGATTTAGAAGTAGAACTATTAGGTAGAGGGTTCACTTGGTTGGACACTGGTACTCACCAAAGTTTAGTTGAGGCAACTAATTTTGTTAAGACAGTGGAAGAGCATCAAGGTATAAAAATTGCAGCGCTCGAGGAAGTCGCCTATATTAATGGTTGGATCACTAAAGAGCACTTACGTGAATGCGGTGAAAGGCTTAGCAAAACTGGATATGGACAATATCTCATGAAGGTAGCTAATGGAGAAATACAATATTAATATCTAAGAGGTGAGCTGAAAATGAATTTCACTAATACGAATTTACATGGCGTAATAGTTTTAGAACCTAAAGTATTTGGTGATCATCGGGGTTGGTTTACGGAAACATATAATAAGTCGAAATTAGATGAAGCAGGAATAAATATAGATTTCATTCAGGATAATCATTCTTTTTCCGCAGCAAAGGGTACACTAAGAGGGTTGCATTATCAACTTAATCCAAAAGCACAGACAAAATTGGTACGTTGTACTAAGGGAGCAATTTATGACGTTGCAGTAGATATAAGAAAAAATAGTCCTACTTTTGGAAAGTGGTTTGGGCTAGAATTGACTGCAGAAAATAAAAAGCAATTATTAGTTCCTAAAGGTTTTGCTCATGGTTTCATGACATTAACTAAAGATGTAGAAGTTCAATATAAAGTCGATGAACTTTATTCTCCAGAGAATGATAGGGGTATTATGTGGAATGATCCTGAAATTAGTATCGAATGGCCAATTGATGTCGAGCCTATATTATCTGGAAAAGATGCAAAAGCTCCCTCACTATCTAAAGCTGAAAATAACTTCAGTTATGGAGTGTAGACAATGAAGATATTAGTTACAGGTTATACAGGGCAGCTCGGTTATGATGTTGTACACCAAGGATTGGAATTAGGTTTAGACATGATTGGAATAGGGTCTAAAGATGTAGATATAACGAATAAACAGGCCGTTTCTAATTATGTTAAAAAAGTTAAACCAGAGGCAATTATTCACTGCGCAGCATATACTGCTGTTGATAAAGCGGAAGATGATAAAGATACATGCCAACTTGTTAATGTAGAAGGTACATATAATTTAGTTAAAATAGCTAAAGAAAATAATATCAAGTTTATGTATATAAGTACTGACTACGTATTTAATGGGGAGGGTGAAGTTGCATTTAAAGAAACTGATGAGCCTAACCCAATTGGTCATTATGGTAGAACAAAACTCGAAGGGGAAGAAATAGTAAAACAACTATTGGATAAATGGTTTATAATTCGTATTTCCTGGGTCTTTGGTTTCAATGGAAACAACTTTGTTAAGACAATGCTAAGGTTAGCAGAAACTAGAAACGAATTAAATGTAGTTAGTGATCAGGTTGGCTCACCAACTTATACATCAGATTTAGCTGAATTAATTATTGACATGATTAAAACTGACAAATATGGAATCTACCATGCTTCCAATGAAGGCTTTTGCAGTTGGGCAGAATTTTCTCGAGAGATTTTTAGACAAGCAGATAAGCAAATAAAGGTGAACTCTATTTCAACGGAGGAGTACCCTACAAGAGCTGCACGACCAAAGAATTCACGTATGTCTAAACAAAAACTGTTGGATAGTGGCTTTAGTCCGTTACCTAGATGGCAGGATGCAGTAGAAAGATATCTTAAACAATTACAAGAGGTGAATTAGATGGTAAAGAAGAAAGTACTTGTAACGGGTGGGGCAGGTTTCATTGGTGGAAACTATGTTCAATACATGGTTAATAAGTATCCTGATTACGATATATATAACTTGGACCTATTAACATATGCTGGAGATTTAACAAAACATCGTGATATTGAAACTAATGAAAATTATTATTTTGTTAAAGAAGATATTATAGACAGGGAAAGCATTATGTCTCTTTTTGAAAATGAAAAATTTGACTATGTAGTACATTTTGCCGCAGAAAGTCACGTAGACCGTTCAATAACTGATCCTGGGATATTTGTTCAGACTAATATTATGGGAACACAAGTATTATTAGATGCTTCAAAGCAAATTGGTGTCTCTAAATTTGTTCATGTTTCGACTGATGAAGTTTATGGAGAATTAGACTTTAATCCAAAAACATTTTTCACTGAAGAAACTCCATTACAGCCAAACAGTCCATATAGTGCAAGTAAAGCATCTTCTGATTTATTGGTCCGATCGTATCACGAAACTTATGACTTACCCATTAATATAACACGTTGTTCAAATAACTATGGGCCTTACCATTTTCCTGAAAAGTTAATTCCTTTAACTATTTCTCGTGTATTAAACGAGGAAAAAGTGCCTGTATATGGAGACGGGAAGAACATTCGGGACTGGTTACATGTTAATGATCATTGTGCAGCAATTGACCTAGTTTTACATGAAGGAGTAAATGGTGAAGTATATAATGTTGGTGGACATAACGAACGTACCAACTTAGAAGTAGTAAAAACAATTGTTAATACATTAAACAAATCAGCAGATCTAATAGAGTTTGTTAGCGATCGTCTCGGCCATGATAAGCGATACGCGATTGATCCGACTAAATTAGAACAATTAGGGTGGAAACCTAAATATACATTTGAAACGGGTATAGCGCACACTATTCAGTGGTATCTTGATAATAAAAATTGGTGGGAGCAAATTATTACTGGAGAATATCAAAGTTACTTCGAAAAACAGTACAGTTTTTAAATCCCTTACCGACCGAAAGGATGTATTTTTTTGTACAGAATAGCAGTCGCAGGAACAGGCTACGTCGGCCTAGTATCCGGAACATGTTTCGCAGAAGTCGGCCACAACGTAACATGTGTAGACATTGACGAAAACAAAGTGAAAACAATGAAACAAGGTATCTCTCCAATCTACGAAGAAGGATTGGAAGAACTTATGCAAAAGAATTATGTTGCTGGAAGAATTGATTACACAACAGATTATCAAACAGCATATAAAGATGCAGATGCTATTTTTATCGGTGTTGGTACACCAGAACAAGCTGATGGTTCTGCTAATCTATCTTATATCGCAACAGTAGCAAGGCAAATCGCAGAATCAGTAGAAAAAGATTGCCTAATTGTTGTTAAATCTACTGTTCCAGTAGGTACAAATGATAAAGTTGAGCAGTTTATCAATGATTTCTTAGTACATAATGTACGTGTTGAAGTAGCATCTAACCCGGAATTCTTAGCTCAAGGATCTGCAGTGCATGATACCTTACATGCCGAAAGAATAATTATTGGCACAGAAAGCAAGTGGGCAGAAAAAGTTTTGATGGGTATATACAAACCATTCAATCTTCCAATTGTATCTGTAAACAGGAGATCAGCAGAAATGATTAAATATGCATCAAACGATTTTCTTGCATTAAAGATCTCTTATATGAACGACATTGCTAATCTGTGTGAACTGATTGGCGCCGACATCCAGGATGTTGCTAGAGGAATGAGCTTTGATGATCGGATTGGAAGCAAGTTCTTAAATGCAGGTATTGGCTATGGTGGATCTTGTTTCCCGAAAGACACGAAAGCACTAGAGAATATTGCTAAGCAAAATGGCTATGAACTGAAAACTGTGAAAGCAGCAATAGATGTAAACACAGAGCAAAAAAAGGTTCTTTATAAAAAGGCCAGCAAGCGACTTATTACGTTTAATGGTCTGAAAGTAGCTGTGCTTGGGTTGACATTTAAACCTGGTACAGATGATTTACGTGAAGCACCATCCTTAGAAAACGTACCTTTATTATTGGAACAAGGTGCTGACATCTATGCATATGACCCAGTTGGAGAAGATAACTTTGCTAAAGTACATCCAGAGGGTCCAAACGGTAAAGGGAATATCACTTATGTCTCCAACCCAGAACAAGCTTTACAAGACGCTCACGTTTGCTTTGTTTTCACAGAGTGGGGTGAAGTAAAAGCTGTTACGCCAGAGAAATATAATAAGTTAATGCGTACACCTTTAGTCTTTGATGGAAGAAATATCTATGACTTACAAGAAATGGCTGCTGTTGGAGTTGAATATCATTCTATAGGACGGAATGTAGTTTTAAAGAATGAACTTAAGGAGTCGAATAACCATGTCACACCAAACGCTTAATGCTCAAAAAACATACCTCGTAACTGGAGCTGCCGGTTTTATTGGTTTCTACTTATCTAAGAAATTACTAGAGCAAGGCTGCAAGGTAATCGGAATTGATAATGTAAATGACTATTACGATGTAAAGTTAAAGCATACTCGTCTTGATTTACTAAAACCATATGAGCAATTTACCTTTATTGAAGGAGATATTGCTGATAAGGAAAAGATCATGGATTTATTTGCAACACATGCTCCTGATATTGTGGTTAATTTGGCTGCACAGGCTGGTGTGCGTTATTCAATAGAAAACCCAGATGTGTATATGCAAAGTAATGTAATTGGCTTCTACAATATTTTAGAGGCTTGTAGACATTACCCTGTGGATCATCTAGTCTACGCTTCTTCAAGCTCTGTATATGGAGCAAACAAGAAAGTACCTTTTGAGGAAACAGATTTTGTGGACAACCCAGTTTCTCTGTACGCCTCCACAAAGAAATCAAATGAGCTTATGGCCCATACATACAGCCATCTTTATAAGATTCCAGCAACAGGGTTACGTTTCTTTACAGTATATGGCCCTATGGGAAGACCAGACATGGCGTACTTTGGCTTTGCTAATAAATACTTTGCTGGTGAGCCTATTAAGATTTTTAATAACGGTGACTTAGAGAACGATCTGTATCGTGATTTCACGTACATCGACGATATCGTAGAAGGTATCGAAAGACTGTTAAGCACCGCTCCAGAAGGCGATGTGCAACATAAAGTATTTAATATTGGAAACAACAATCCTGAGAAGTTAATGACCTTTATTAATACACTTGAGAAATGCTTGGGCAATGCATTAGGCAAAGAAATTGAATTCGAAAAGGTATTTGAACCTATTAAGCCTGGCGATGTTCCAGCAACTTATGCATCTACAGATCAGTTGCAGAAGGCTGTTGGGTTTAAACCGCAGACAACAATTGAAGAAGGATTGCAACAGTTTGCGAATTGGTATGTGGATTATTATGGTGTGAAGTAAGGGCAACCTGAAAAACTATGGCTGTCGAGAGTGCTCGGCAGCCATTTTTAGAAACATATTTTAAGGTTACTAAAGGGGATTCGATAATGACTTGGCAAGATAGCTACACAAAATGGAAACAATATAATCAATTAGAAGTATCACTAGCATCAGAGCTAGCAAAAATTGAAAGCGATACATCACTATTAGAAGAAAGCTTTTACAAACACCTAGAATTCGGTACCGGTGGCATGCGAGGAGAAATCGGGCCAGGTACGAATCGAATGAATATCTATACAGTCCGAAAAGCTGCTGAGGGATTAGCTAGATACATAGAACAAAACGGGGAAGAAGCAAAAAATCGAGGTGTTGCTATTGCCTATGATTCGCGCTTTAAATCACCAGAATTTGCGATGGAAACAGCTAGAACACTTGGTGCACATGGTATTCAAACCTATGTCTTTGAATCATTACGCACCACACCTGAGTTATCATTCGCAGTAAGGTATTTACATGCTTATAGTGGGGTCGTTATTACCGCAAGTCATAACCCTAAAGAATATAATGGCTTTAAAGTATATGGCCCAGACGGAGCACAGATTTCTTCCAGCATTGCTGATGAAATTATTGCCCACGTATATGAAGTAGACAACGAATTAACAGTAGCAGTTGAAGATGCTGAAAAGCTTAAAGCAGATGGAAAACTTGTGATGATAGGAGATACAGTAGACCAAGCCTATTTACGAAACCTACAAACGATAACTGTAAACCCTGATATGATCAAAGAAGGAGCAGATGATTTTCGCATTGTTTATACACCACTGCATGGTACCGGAAATGTTCCAGTCCGAAAAGGATTAGAAGCTATTGGATTTTCCAATGTGGAAGTGGTAAAAGAGCAGGTACTACCAGATTCCAATTTTTCAACAGTAACTTCACCAAATCCCGAAGAACATGCAGCATTTGCCTTAGCCATTGAATATGGTATGAAATACAACGGGGATATTTTACTTGGAACAGACCCTGATACAGATCGCGTAGGTGTGGCTGCTAAGAACGCACAAGGGCAATATGAAGTATTAACAGGAAACCAAGTTGGAGCACTTTTACTACATTATTTAATTACACAAAAACAAAATCATCCCACATCAACGGTGTTAAAAACAATTGTTACATCAGAAATGGGTAGAGACATTGCAGCAGCTCATGGACTGGAAACAATTGATACGTTAACAGGCTTTAAGTATATTGGTGCATGGATCAATGCATTCCATGAACAGAAGGATAGACAATTCCTATTTGGATACGAAGAAAGCTATGGTTATTTAATTGGTGACTTTGTGCGGGACAAAGATGCTGTACAATCATGTCTCCTAATTGCAGAGGTAGCAGCTTATTATAAATCCAAAACGATGAGTTTGTATGAAGGGTTAACATCCCTATATGAACAATACGGTTATTACCGTGAAGACTTAGTGTCTTTAACCTTAAAAGGTAAAGCTGGGGTTGAACAAATTGGTGCTATTTTAACTGATTTCCGCACAAACCCAATGAAAGAAATAGCTGGTAAACAAGTTGTTGCGATTGAAGACTATCAAAGTAGTAAAATCCTAAATGTAAAGCTGAATGAGTATGAAGAAATCACATTGCCAAAATCAAATGTTATCAAGTATAAGCTGGACAACGGAGCTTGGTTCTGCCTAAGACCGTCCGGAACTGAACCAAAAATTAAGTTCTATTTTGGTGTGAAGGAAGAGACGATGGAAGCTAGTAAGAAGGCTTTGGAAGAGATGAAAGAGAATGTGATGGATAGGGTTGAAGCTTTGGTTGGTGTTGAGGCGTAGAAGAAATCCCCATCTTTATACTAAGGTGGGGATTAAATTTTTGATATTTAATGGTGAAAGCAGTACTTACTACTAAAAGATTACTTTTATAGATAAAGCACATGTGTCATCAAGAATAGGAGATTAATATGAGAAAGTGGTATTTATTATTGTGTATCTTAGCCACAATAATTCTATGTAGTTGTGGAGGTAAACCTATATTTAATTTTACTCTTGAACAATTAGATAAGATGATAACGGTCGTATCTGAAGATAAAGAGTTAGGTGAATATATCAAAAATATACAAGCTGTGGAAATTAGTAGCTCTGAAACTGAGTATTGGTATAGTATTAAGGGAGAGTTGACTAAATCATTTGACGAACTCTCTACAGAAAAGCAATATAAAAAATTTGCTAGAGTAGTGGAGTTAATGCAAAAGAACCAAGGGGAAATTATAGGATATAGTGAATTTTATTGTGGAGAGAAATCAAAGTGTAGTATTATCCGAATTAATTTAAAGACCCCTAAACATACGTATGAGGTAGAATATTACCCCGATTCTGAATCGCAATTTTTAAAGAAAGATGACTCTATTGTTTATGATAGCGAAACTACTGATGGAATTTATATTGATCCCTTTGAAACTGAGGATAACAAAGAAGACGTTAATACTGATACAAAGAAACAGAGTGATAGGGAATTTTCAAAAACCTTTTCGAACTATAACAAGGAGTTTTATGAAATCTTTAAAAACAATTTAGATTTAATTGGCAGTAATTTTGAATTAATTCATGAGGGCAACTATAGTCCTGCGTTAATTGGAGATTTAATTACATGGATCGAGGAGTTTAATGAAATAATAGATGTGTATGAATCGAAAGCTATTCCTATTACTAAAGCTGATCAAGAATTGTATATAATAACAAACGATATGGTTACAAATCAAAGAGAGGCGAATGCATATATTCTAAAAGGTCTTAATAACGAGGGTGCAAAATCTCTAATAGAGGCTGGGGAATACCTAAATTCTTCGATAGACTTATATACTAAAGGGTATAATTTGATTCAATAGAGTTTGTTACATATATACTTCGCTTAATATCCATCGATTATTGATATCAGATCCTATTAGTCACGCTTTTTAATATTAAATGTAAAAAATTCAATATTGAACCCAAATGTTTTGGCAATGAATACTTTAATACCTACGGAAAATTTAATAATAGATATCTGTAGGTATTTTTTTAAATGTATAAAAATCCTTAATTATTCATACGAAATATTAAATTATTCTTTTACTAAGTTCTTCCCAATTACGTCAAAAATGTGAACTTTACTGGTTTATATTGTGAAATTCTTCACAATATATTATAATAAAACCATAATCACATGGAACTAATATAAAATAACATGTGAAATACTGAACAAACATAAATCGAAACCATAGGAGTTGTTGAAAAATGAGAGTAGCAGTTATTGGATGTACACACGCGGGAACGGCAGCGATTAATAATATAGTTAATCTTTACCCTGATGCACAAATTGATGTTTTTGAAAAGAACGATAATGTATCCTTCCTATCTTGTGGAATTGCGCTTTATGTAGGTGGGGTAGTGGAGGATCCAAATGGTCTGTTTTATGCTTCTGTAGAACAATTTGAAAAGCAAGGTGTTCAGATGCATATGAACCATGAAGTGATTTCTTGTGATATAGATAGCAAACAACTACAAGCAAGAGACATGAAAACACAAATCACACAGAACTACAGCTACGATAAGTTGATCATTACATCTGGATCTTGGCCTGTAACACCACCAATTCCTGGTTCTAATTTAGATAATGTGTTGTTATGTAAGAACTTTTACCATGCGCAGGAGATTATTAAACGTTCAGAATCAGTACAAAATGTGGTAGTTGTCGGTGCAGGCTACATTGGGATTGAGCTTGCGGAAGCTTTTGAGGAAAATGGCAAAAACGTTACGTTAATTGATAGTGAAGAACGCATCTTAAATCGTTATTTAGATCGTGAATTTACAGCACCTGTAGAGAAAACATTTGAACAACGCGGCATTAACTTAGCCCTTGCTCAAACCGTTGCGAAATTTGAAGGAACAAGTGCGGTAGAAAAGGTAATCACGGATAAAGGCGAATATAACGCAGACCTTGTGGTGATGTGTATTGGGTTTAGACCAAATACAGAGCTAGTGAAAGGTCAAGTGGATATGTTAGGGAATGGTGCCATTGTCGTGGATGAATATATGCAAACAAGCAGGAAAGATGTGTATGCAGCAGGGGATTGCTGTGCTGTATACAATAATGCGTTGCAACAGCCGACATATATTCCATTAGCAACCAACGCGGTAAGAATGGGAACGCTTGTGGCGCATAACCTGCTAAGCCCTGTATTAGCCCACCCTGGCACACAAGGTACTTCAGGATTGAAAATATACAACCATAACATCGCATCAACTGGATTAACCGAAACAAGTGCAAAACTAGCGGGATTAGCTGTGGATAGTGCGATGATTACAGACAATTATCGCCCAGAATTCATGCCAGAAAATGCGGTTATTCAATTAAAACTTGTCTATGAAATCGAAACACATCGCATTGTTGGTGCACAAGTCATCTCTGATGCTGACTTTACACAGGCTATTAATACAGTAAGCATTGGGATCTCCAACAATATGACAATTGAACAACTAGCTTTAACAGATTTCTTCTTCCAACCACATTACAACAAACCAGTCAATTACCTGAACCAGGTCGCAATGGAAGCAATGACGAAGGAAGTTAAGAGAGGGATAGAGTTAGAAGTTGTGGTTTAAAGTAGAGTTATTGACATTGAAGAGTGTTTGAATAGATTTAGAGGATAGACATCCCGCTGAGCTCTTGAGATAGGTATATACACCAAGACGGAAAAAAAGATAAACAGCCATTGGAGTTACTAAGCTTCAATGGCTGTTTTATATGTTTACTATTAGTGGCACCATTCAGCATGAGTATGTCTTATAAATGATGGTTCAAACTCTCGCTCAAGCTTGGCAAGGTTGTTCTTTTCAAGGCTTGCCACATGATAATGAGTCCTCCTTGGAAGTATTCCTTGTAGGGGCTTGGAGGTTGAAATTAGAGTTCAGCAACTAATTTGTTATATGAAAGAAGATATTACATGTTAATTTTAGAACAGCAAAGTTATAGAAAGATTTTAACTAGTCATATTTTGTTGACATAAATCCCGTAAAACTATACCATGGTATATAACTTAATATAAACACTAGGGGTGTTATTTAACTGAGATGAGTATAGTACTCAAACCCTTTGAACCTGAACTAGTTAAAACTAGCGTAGGAAAGTGTAAACTCTAATACATACTAAAAAAGCGCTTATGCCTTAGGCCTATTTATGTAGTTATTTGTTTTTACGCAACTTTCTTATGAGAAGGTTGCGTTTTTTTTACCAAAATAAAAATATAGGAGTTGTTAGGATGACTAGAACAGTATTAGTAACAGGTGGTAGTAGAGGTTTAGGAGCAGCTATTGTAAAGACATTGGCACAACAAGGATGTCAAGTCGTGATCAATTACTATAAAAGCAAAGCAGCTGCTGAGAAGCTCGTTTCAGAGATTGGGGAAGAAAACGCTATTGCCATACAGGCTGATGTAACAAATCGTAAAGAAGTAGATGAATTGATAAAGCAAGCAACAGATTATTTTGGGCAAATTGATGTTGTGGTCAATAATGCATTAGTAGACTTCAAATTTGATCCAAACAAACAGAAAAGCTTCACAGAACTTACTTGGGAGGATTATCAAAAACAACTAGACGGTACGGTAAAAGCAGCATTTAATGTAGTTCAAAGCGTCATAACTCAATTTATGGAACGACAAAATGGAACTATTATAAGTATAGGGACTAATTTATATCAAAATCCTGTTGTACCTTACCACGAATACACTACAGCTAAAGCTGGATTAATAGGTTTTACACGTAATATCGCTGCTGAATTAGGACAATACGGTATAAAAGCGAATGTAGTTTCAGGTGGATTATTAAAAGAGACGGACGCCAGTGTTGTTACAACACCAGAAGTGTTCGATTTAATTGCTCAATCAACGCCATTGAAGAAGGTGACCACACCTCAAGATGTAGCCAATATGGTTGCTTATCTATCTTCGGAAAACGCAAACGGTATTACAGGTCAAAATTTCACAGTAGATGGCGGTTTGACCATGAACTAATAGCTTACATGACCATGTATATTCCTATGAAAAAAGAGGATAAAAGACATTAAATCTGATGTATTTGGAGGTGTGAACAAATGACAAAAACGGAAGAAAAACAAGTACACTTAGGTGTTTTGCTGTATGGTTGCGGACACCATCAAGCTGCTTGGTTAATGCCAGACTCAAGCGTTGAACGTATTGGAGACATTTCTTATTATCAATCTTTAGCACAGTTAGCAGAAAGAGGTTACTTTGACGCAGTATTCTTTGCTGATAATCAATCTTTTCAAGGTGAAAAATCTAGTGATATGCCAGCATTTTGGTTTGACCCAATAGTCAATTTAACTGCTATTTCTCAAGTGACAAAACATGTGGGATTAGTTTCAACAATTTCAAGTACTTTTTCTAATCCTTTCACAGCTTCAAGACAACTATTAAGTTTAGATCATATTACAAAGGGACGTGTTGGGTGGAATCTCGTTACTTCAATGACTGATTTAGAAGCGTTAAATCATAGTATGAAAGAATTACCTTCTCGTGAAAAACGCTACGAGAAGGCAGATGAATTCGCTGCTTTAATGAATAAGTTATTTCTTTCCTGGAACAGTGATGAGTTTCTACATCATCGAGAAGAAAGAAAATTGATAAATCCTTCCAATATTCAGCCTTTTCATCACGATGGTACCTATTTTAAAGTCACTGGCCCATCCACTACACCAAAAAGTCCGCAAGGCAAACCAGTATCAATGCAAGCAGGAGCATCTAAACAAGGCATCGCTTTAGCCGCAAAATATGCTGATGCAGTCTATTCCGTGTCATGGAACTTAAAGCAAGCAAAAAAATTTCGTGAAAGATTAGATGAACAAATTAAACAAAGCCAAAGCAGCAATAGACATATCAAAGTATTTCCAGGATTGGTAACCTATGTAGGTCATACTCATGAAGAAGCTTTAGCCAAAAAAGCAGCATTAGATGAGCAATTACCTCTTGAAACAGCTTTAAAACAGTTGAGTTTCTTTATTCAACAAGACTGTTCTAATTGGGAAATGGATAAAGAAGTACCTTCATTACCTCCAGTAGAAGAATTTACTGGACCAGTTGGGCGTTACGAAACGATACTAGAAATTATTCAGGATACACAACCTACAGTAAGAGAATTATTAGGATATCTTAATGCAGGCGGTGGACATCACACTTTGATAGGTACACCCGAAGAAATTGTAGATCAAATGGAAGTCTGGTTAGAAGCTGGTGTGGCGGACGGATTTAATCTGATGCCTCCTACATTACCCGGTAGTTTAGAGGACTTTGTTGAACTAATTGTTCCTGAAATGCAAAAAAGGGGTATTTTCAGAAAGAACTATGAAGGTCATACTTTCCGCGAACATTTAGGGTTAACTTAAAAAGAAATAGCTTTATGAACGAGTGAAAACGCACAGAAGTGCAATTCTGTGCGTTATACTAGATAAATTGTCCATCGGGGGGATCAATAAATTCAATAACAACCTTGTTGGCTTTTCTGTCCTAAGTTTCTCACTCGTGTTTAAAGTTTGGTTATTACGTTTCAATTTTCATCCTCCTTATCAGACTGGTCGTCAAGCGTTGCCTAACGACCAGTTCATTTCATTACATTTCGCTAGCAAGCATGTGTGCAGCTGTTTCGTACATTTCTTGCAGGCCTGAGATTTCAGCAAATTCAGCTACAGTGATGCCACTTGTTGTTAGAAGTTCTACAATATGCTCATCCATTCTTGACCACGTTTTTCCACCGGCGTTGTCATAAGCGTCGATTAACTTTGTTAGTCCATCATTCCCGAAAAGGAGGTGATGGGACATGAAATCGACAGATACATCAGCAATCCCAACTTCTGTCCAGTCAATTAAGCCAGTTACTTGGTAGTTTTTATTAATAAGGATATGACCTGGATGTAAGTCGCCGTGTTTCACCCCTACATGGGAGGGCCACAGGGAGTCTTCGGCAAGCCATGCTTGCCAGCGATCCCATAAAGTTGGGTTGATCTCGTATTGTTTCTTTACCCGTTCCATTCGCTGTTTCAGGGAAGTTCTTAACTCACTGGCACGAAGAATTTCAACTCCAATATGTTTGAATTGTTCGTGAGGCAATGAGTGTAAATCAGCTAGGACTTTTCCTAATGATTGATAATACGCAGGTGGAACATTGGATTCATCAAAACTCCAAATATAGTTCTGTTGCTCCACATCAATCGTCGCTGCAGGAATGCCGCTTAGTTGCTTATAAGCAATTAAATCTTCAGAGAAGATAGACCAATCCGGAACTTGAAAGCTTGCATGGTGGTGAATGATATCTAACGCTTTTTTCTCTTGGCGTGCATGTCTCATTGACTCTGATCTACGTGGTATTCTTAGAATCCATTTATTGTCATGTTGATCTTTGGCGTAGGCTACTTGAAAGTCAACACCAGACTCATTAATATTGATGCTGTTTTCTACAATATCCAATCCTTTATTTGTTGCCAATTGTTTAAGTTTAAGTGTATTCATTTTTATTTCCTCCAAATATTCATTCTAATAAATTTGTTTGATTCTTTTTTCTTGTATTTCATATCTATGATCTGCCACACGTTTGACAAACTCACGGTCATGGCTAACCAATAAAACGGTTCCTTCATAATGAAGCAGAAACGTCTCGAGTGCTTTCATGCTATGAATATCTAAAAAGTTTGTTGGTTCGTCTAATATGAGCACATTATAAGAGCCAAGAAACAATTGGCAAAGTTTTAATCGTATAGCCTCACCGCCACTTAACTGAGAGGTTTCTTTTTTTAAATCGTTTCCTGTAAAGTTCATCGCATGTAAAACAGCTCGGATTTTGCTTTGTTCGTAGTGGCTGTTTTCTTTCATAAATTCTAGAACTGTTTTATCCTTACTAAATTGATAATCAAGTTGTTGATACACACCAAAAACGACTTTGGGTGAAAGGGTAATGCCTTCCCCGTCATGAAGGATATGGTTTAATAACGTT
Source organism: Oceanobacillus kapialis (assembly GCF_044790185.1). Classification (GTDB taxonomy): domain Bacteria; phylum Bacillota; class Bacilli; order Bacillales; family Amphibacillaceae; genus Oceanobacillus_B; species Oceanobacillus_B kapialis. Next base: position 2,991,807 of record NZ_CP085256.1, on the reverse strand, counting down.
GATTTTCCAGACCCATTTGCACCAGTAATCGCAATGGTTTTGCTCAACGGGAACTGAAAGCTTGTATGATCAAACAGTAATTTATCCTTCATTTTAATGGTAAGCCGGTCTGCCATGATCGGAAACTTATTATGCAATTGAAGCAGTTTGGGTTTATGAAAGCGAATCGTCTTTTCCGTTTCTATCGCTTTTACCTCATCTAATTGTTCTACTCGTTTTTCTAATGCTTTTGCCGCTCGCTGAACCGACTTTTGACTAGTATCTTTTTGTTTAGTCATAAACATGCGGTTTGCAGGTGTATTTACTTCTTTTTTTGACATAGACTGATTTGATTGGGTGATTTTTTTTGCTTTTTTCATTTTTTCCTCTGCAGCAGATAACAGCCTTTGTTTTTCCTTTACATATTTTTCATGTCGTTCTTGTTGTTGGATACGTTCAAGTTCTTTTTGACGTTTATAATCAGAATAGTTACCTGTATATTCAATGATTTCTCCCTCATTTACTTCCCAGATCTTAGTTACGAGCTGATCAAGTAGGAAACGGTCGTGACTAACCAAAATAAGAATTCCATAGTAGTACATTAATTCCTCGATCAAAAAATCAACGCCCTTTGTATCAAGGTGAGTAGTCGGTTCGTCAATAAGCAGCCCTTCATGATAAGTAGAAAATAGCTGAGCTAGCTTCAACCGAGTTTGTTCTCCACCACTCATTTGTGTGGCATGACGATCTGGTACATTAAGTTGGCCAAGTAATTTAAAATCGGATGCTTGATAAGTAGGGGACTCGGTTTGTTTAAAATACCCAAAATCAATCAAACGGTTTACATGTCCTTTATTAGGTTGGAGATCTTGGTGTAAAAGCTTTAATAATGTGCTTTTTCCACTGCCGTTTTTCCCAACGACACCAATTCGATCAAATTGATGGACTTTCAGGTTATTAATCGTGAGAATGGTTCGGTCCAAAAATGAAACTTCTATATCTTTCAATTCCAAAACTAGTTTTTGCATTATTACACTCCCTTTTTTATTGAATTTAAAGGGATGTAATCATAAAAAAGCCACAGGCAGGCTACTGTCTGTGGTAAAGAGTAAACGAGGTATAGCAAAATAGACGTCTTCCCTCGTAAGAGCGAAAAAAACATACGAAAAAAAGACAGATGAATATCTGCCTTTCTTCACGTCAAAAGTGTATACTTCTCCGTCGAAGATTATTAAAAATGTGCAGACTACTCCCGTTTACTCTGTTTTATGAAAACAGAGCCTTTGAACATATTAAGTTACCTATTGTTCAAAGTTTGCTGACGTAATCTTCCTGATGGCATCATTTTTAATAACCCTCCTTTACGTAATATAACTTATACTTTACATTTACTTTTGATTATTGTCAATAAAACCTTGAGAAAACAGCTTTTTTTACTGCGTAGTACAAAAATACTATTGCAATGATAATAATTCTTAGCTGTACTGCTTATGATGAAAAAAGGTATATACTCGGGAAAAGTAAGGAAGAATAGTTTTTTTCTATAAATCTTTAACCGTTCCACAATTTGCAGGAAATCATATAGTAGAAAAGGTCATCACGGAAAAATGGAATACAAGGCAGACCTTGTTGTGATGTGTATTGGATTTAGACCAAATACAGAGCTAGTTAAAGGTCAAGTGGATATGTTAGGCAATGGTGCCATTATCGTGGATGAATACAGGCAAACAAGCAGGAAAGATGTGTATGCAGCAGGCGATTGCTGTGCTGTCTATAACAATGCTTCACAACAACCAACATATATTCCATTAGCAACCAACGCGGTAAGAATGGGAACGCTTGTAGCGCAAGAATGTAGTAAAACAGACAGAAGAAAAATTCGGACCAGTAAATGGATTAGTCAATAATGCGGGTTTTTTAGAAGCACCTGAACCAATTGAAACCCAAACAGTAGATACATTTAAAAAAGCTTTTGATATTAACGCAGTATCTACTTTCTTAGGAATGAAGGCTGTCATTCCTTCGATGAAGAAAAATGATAAAGGTTCTATCGTGAATATTTCCTCCATCTCAGGACTAATGGGTGTACCAAATCAAGTAGCGTATGTTTCATCAAAATATGCGATTCGTGGTATGACAAAATCAGCAGCACATGAATTAGGAAAATATAATATTCGTGTAAACTCTGTACATCCCGGTGTAGTTAAAACAGCGATGATTGCTAGTGAAGGGTTTAAAGAAGCGGAACAAGCTGTAACTGCTCAAATGCCACTAGGTAGAATTCAAACAGCAGAAGAGCTTTCAAACATGATCCTTTTCTTACTCTCAGATGAATCAAATTCTTCAACTGGTGCAGAGTTCGTAGTTGATGGTGGGCTTACATCATAATAAAACGATATCCAGTTAAGGGCAAGTTGCAAGGGGGTGCTTAATGAAGTATATTAACGGATTGTATTTTTGTCTCGTATTGATGATCATTATAATTTTAATTAATACTACGATATTTAACGATGAATACTCAGGGATAGCCATGTTTATTTCATTAGGAATATTCATATTGGGGAATGTGTTTTTTATAAATGCAAAACGGTCAAAGAATAGCCGAAAAGAATAGTACGTTATTGAGCAAGCGCACCCTTTTGTTGAAATACATAGCCAAATCCCTCGCTTAAGATAGAGAAGGGTTTGGCTTATTTTTTCTCCAATCTTACTTGTGGCTTACAGAAGGAACCCTGTCACTAAGCCCATAACGAGATACAATAGTCTAAAGAAAACCTTAAAACCTATTTCATAGTATTAATAGACACGTTCAACATTATATCCTTTGTCTCTAAGTTCACTTGGAAGACTAGGGTCAATTAGAGTATGTCCAGAACCTACTACAACAAAGTAGGTTTGTTTGCTTTCACTTTGTAGTATATCATCTAGTTTTTGTACCATTTTAATATTACGGGTGTCATTCATTTCTTTTTGATAATCCTCATCAGCCCTTTTAAGATCATTAGTCACAATATCAATTAGCTCTTTCTCACTGCTACTACCGTTACTATGTACCCAGCTATGTCCTAATTGGTTAATCCAATCAGCTTGTTGATTATATGTTTGCAGCGTATGTTCTAGCATTTTGACTTGTGTATCTAACTTGTAACTACTAAAAACATTATATTGCTCTTCTACTGTTTCTAATTCAATAATTTCTTTACCATCTTCCAAGGCTCACAATCAGTGGTGGAAGAAGGAAAACCCCCACTGATTGAAATTTCACTTTATGGCAATATAAAGTTGGCTCATTTATATATAAGTGCGTGAATAACTTGCCTAGATGGCATCAATAGAAGTGGGGCGGCACTTGATTATGTGCTATCTCCACTTATCTAGAAGATATTAGAAGTGTACATTCTTACCCAGCGTGGTATAATAAAGGTAGAAGATCATAAAATAATAAAGACCGCCCATGCTGTAACATGGACGGCCAATAGACTGAACCCCGACAAGAGGGGTTGGTAGCTCAGGAAAATAATCCCTCACTTACCTGCTAAAGTGCATGAGGGATTATTTTTTATGGTTTTTATCAGAAACGATGAACGCTATTAACATCCCAAAGGATATCATGAGCGTTAGCGCGCTAACAATGTCCATAGGCAAACACCTCCCTCCCTGGAAGTCTCCAATTAAGACTAACGGCAGATCAACAGTGCTACCAAACCCCTCATGCGAAGCCAATCTATTATATTAATTGTATCATAGTTTGATTATATAAAGTTAAGCTTCACTAGTTAAATACTACATAAAATGTTGAGTCCCACCATGTTGAAGGTAGTGCATTGGTGACAACTACACAGAATGATATTGCAGAAAATGTTTTTATTGACATTTTAGGCAATGTGTTTTTGCTTTCTCACTCAACGATGAAAAAATTAGATGAGACGCTTTAGTTATGAGAAATGTGTATGCGAATGAATTAATACAGGAAAGCTGAAGGTGATAAACTGAAGAAAGTGCTTGGTAAGTACCTAGCACAATAATTCAAGGAGGCACAAAACATGAGAATCTCATTTCAAGGTGAAATCAAAAGCCTTTATCAAACATTAATTCAGGCATGGAACAAACGGGATGCAGCAGGAATGGCTGAGCAATTTGCAGAACAAGGAGTGCAAATTGGTTTTGATGGGAGTAAGGTGATTGGGCAGAAGGAAATCCTATCCCACCTGGAACCTATCTTTGAGAACCATCCTACAGCTCCTTATATAACGAAAGTGAAAGATATTCGTGCATTGGGAACGGATGCTGCAATCCTGCACGCTATTGCAGGAATGATACCATCTGGCAAAACAGAGATAGAGCCTTCGGTAAATACGCATCAAACACTGGTTGCAGTGAAGAAAGATAACACATGGCAAGTCGAGCTGTTTCAAAACACTCCTGCCCAATTCCATGGGAGACCGGAATTAGTTGAGCAAATGACAGAGGAGTTAAACGAGTTAATGGAGAAATGATATATTAGGTTTTTGTGGGAGCAGCATTGTTGTTCCTGCTCCCACTTTCACATACACGTACCGGGTATTTCGCTTTCTAATTTTATTTTTTAATTCTGTGAAGCCACTCTTTTAGTTCCCTACCCCATATTTGTGGCCCGCACTCCTCAGAACAAGCTCTCTCGTTAAAACTTAAAAGACCAATGTAGGGAAAATTAATACCGTAGAGTGTTTACTACCTTTACTCTGACCGCAACTGCCACATCTAAGGCTCCAATCCTTCTTTAAGCTGGGTTTGATCTGTTTCTGTGTTAAATTAGCATGGGAAAGCGTGAATTCTCCATCTCGAATGAAAGGGAGGAGAGACATGTTTTCACATTCTCTATCCGAATAGCCTCCTCAACTCCATCCAACACGTAGAATTCTTTGGACCTCTCAATTTCTTTAATTAATTCATCTCTAGCTTTTATTACCTCTTCTTTAGTCAAAATATAACCATGGTTATCTTGAAAAGCTATTACCTCTTTTTCAACGCCTTGATCTTCGACTATTACGGGTGTAGGAAGTATAACGTGGTATAATGGTCTTTTTTCATTTCTAATTGGCATGGATAGCCCTCCTAATTTTTATAATCTACTTATTCACTGTGGAAGTCTCATCACATTTCGCCTAGACGCTCTTCAAAATTTAGCTCTCTCAATTTCCGCCTCGCCTGTTTTCCCCAGCTCTTCACAGCCTCTAGGCTCACATTTTCCTGTGCAGCAAGTTCCTTAAGCGGCATTTCCATTAGGACGGCATGATAAAACCATTTCCATTGCTTAGCTGTAAGAATGGATTTAATTTCGATTAAAAGCTGTGGGATGTCGTTAAGTGTTATAGCAGGAGTGGTTTTTGGTAATAAGGGAGCTTGCTTTTCGAGGTAGGTTTTTTGTTTTTGGGAATCGTTTGTTTGCTTCCTAAGCATGTCGATGAGTTTGTTGCGGATCGTGTAATTGAAGTATGTGGCCATCGGGCCTTTGTCGGGGTTGTACTTTTCGTAGGCTTGCCACATGGCAATGAGCCCTTCCTGGTAGTATTCCTTGTGGGGATCTTGGAGGTGGAGCTTGTGGATGTGGTAATGGATGCGGCGTTTGTTCTGCTCGTAAATCTCTTCGAACGTGTACAGTTTCGACATGAAATGCCTCCTTTTGTGATTAGAGAGGGGGGATGCATTTCTGTCTAGGTGAAGTGGGGGAGTAGAGGTGCTAGTCTTCTTTCTTGGCTGCTTGTTCAACCTTCCAATTGAACTGATCATATAGTTCCTTTAAATCCTCGTTCGATAGGAGAGACCAATTGTTGACGTTCAAAAGCGTTTGTTTCTTTAGTCCTGCCTTTTCTAAGAGGTTGAGGATTTCTTGCATGCTGCGGCAATCTTTTACAAGTGTTGGTTCTTCGTCTCTTAAAAGGTAATCAAGTGATACTTGGAAAATGTCCGCTATCTTCACAAGCGTTTCTAAGGAAGGATTCATATTTTCACGTTCATATTTTCCAAATGTGTTCTCAGAGTATCCTAATTTGTAGCTCATCTGTTTCTGCGTATATCCAGCTTTTTCACGAAGATTTTCTAGTTTTAAACCTAACCCTTCCACTGTGAACACCTCTCTATCGCCTAGAAAATACCACAAAAAATTTGGATAATAAGAAAAACACCTTATTTGGGTGTTTAGCAGTGGGTAAGTAAGGTATTCGTTCTTTTTAAAGGTTAGATATTACGAACATAGAGGAAACATGTTTCCTGAATTGGTATGGAAGGGAAGAAGTAAGAGGCTACAAAGTCAAAACATTGCCTAACGGTAATTTTCCTACTAATATGAATTAGGATGCCACTATTTTAGGGAATGCGTTATGTAAGGAGTTAGTTCTATGAGAATTAAAGGAGTCATTTTAGTATTGATTGGAGCTGCCAGCTTTGGGTTTACGCCTGTTTTTGTGAAAACTGGATTTGCCAACGGATATTCACTAGGACAACTAAATCTCGTCCAGATGTTTATCGCTTTATTGCTTCTGTGGAGTGTGACATTAATAAAAGGAATGAAGGTATCACGTATACCAAAGCGGGAAATTTTAAAGATCCTTGCAACTGGAACTACAGTTGGGTTGACGAGCATATTTTATTACGGTGCATTACAGTACTTAACAGCATCTATTGCCATCATCCTTTTATTTCAATTCGTATGGATTGGCATGATATATGAGCGGATTTTTAATGGTACGAAACCAACTAAAATGAATTATATTTCGTTATTGGTCACATTGCTAGGTGTGTTCTTTGCTTCTGATGTTATAGGCGGAGAATTGATAAACATATCTACAACAGGATTAATTTTAGGGCTATTATCAGGGGTTGCCTATGCAGGATTTATATTTTTTAGTGGGCAAGTTGCTGTGGAACAACCTCCACTGCTTAAAAGTACATGGATGGTAACCGGATCATTCATTCTTGTTTGTGTCGTATTTTTTCAAGATATTCCTTCTGTTGATCCTCTTGATAGTCGCTTATGGTTAATTGGCGCAGGAGTTGCTTTAGTTGGTTCCGTTATCCCATCTTCCTTCTTTGCCGGAGGCGCTCCGCTTATTTCTGGTAGACTTGCAAATATTTTAAGCTCTATCGAATTACCTGTTGCGATTGTTTCAGCAATGATCATACTTTCTGAATCTGTCAGCTTCATACAATGGATTGGCGTTTTATTGATTATTGCAGCCATTTTTATTAATGAGTTTAAGAGGCCAACTGCCTGAATATAGGTTAAGGCCAATAGTAAGCATTACAAGGTTAAAGTTGTATGGTATTACAAATTACTACCCCTATGTATAGGAAATAATAGATAAGTAAAACTTCATTTGGTGTGGGTTTCCCTTCCTCCCCGTTTTCTTGAATTGTGGGCCGTACTGTCAGTTAAGGCAGGGTAAATGAGGTAGGTAGAGCATGATAAATTGAGTCTGTTTCCAACGTTTTAGGAAGCAGACTTTTTGCTTGAAGGTTATTGATAGAGGGGGTATCTACTTCGTGTATGCTGTCGGATATTTAGTATTGAATAATCTATTGATAAATGTCTGAAAATATCGTATAGTACAACTTATTAGATTCGACTACCGACTATTAGAGCGGCTTACATAAGGAGGACGTATGCACACATGAGAAAATTGGAGATAGCAACGATATCAGGAGATGGGATAGGCAAGGAAGTTGTACCAGCAGCAACGAAGGTATTAGAGGCGATAGCAGAGGTTCATGGAGGGCTATCTTTTGAATTTACCGACTTCCCTTATAGCTGTGAGTACTATTTACAGCATGGGGTTATGATTCCGGATGAAGGGATGGAGCGATTACAGAATTTCGATGCGTTATTTTTAGGAGCGGTTGGAAACCCAAAACTAGTTCCAGACCATATTTCCTTATGGGGTCTCCTAATTAAGCTTCGCCGGGAATTTGAACAGGTAATTAACCTCAGGCCAGCAAAGCTTCTTCCTGGTGTGACGTCTCCTCTAGCAAATCCGAAAGACTTTGATTTAATAGTCGTGCGGGAAAATAGTGAAGGGGAGTATAGTGAGGTTGGCGGGAGAATGTATCGCGGAGAAGATGAGATCGCCATTCAAAACGCTATTTTTTCCAGAAGAGGAACAGAGCGCGCGATGCATTACGCTTTCAATCTCGCTTCCAAGCGAAATAAGCACGTGACGAGCGCGACAAAATCAAATGGTATTTTTTACGCCATGCCGTTCTGGGATGAAGTTTTTAAGCATGTGGCAAAAGAGTACCCAGATATAACGACTGACTCACAGCACATCGATGCACTAGCTGCCTTTTTCGTTACCCGTCCAGAGCGATTCGATGTCATAGTAGCTAGTAATCTATTTGGTGATATTCTCACAGATATTGGTGCCGGGATCATGGGAAGTGTTGGTGTAGCACCAGCAGCAAACATTAATGTAAATGGAAAATATCCTTCCATGTTTGAGCCAGTCCACGGATCAGCACCTGATATCGTTGGCAAGGGAATCGCCAACCCACTTGGCCAAATATGGACGGCAAAAATGATGCTGGATCATTTTGAAGAAGAAGAGCTGGGTACATTATTGCTAGATGTGATCGAAGGCACGACAAGAGCTGGCATTTTGACTGCTGATCTTGGTGGGAAGTCTAGTACTGATGAAGTGACAGATGAGGTTGTTAGGCGGTTGCGGGAGAGTGTGTAGGGATGGTTTCATATAGTTTATAGATGGGAAATATGCAGTTCAATTGGGATATATTGAGAGGAGTGGGGGCTCCTGTGGTAGCTTTTTATCTTTCAAAAGAGATGTTTCTAAGATAGAATAGTTACTACATAAAAACGGGTGCGATCTAATGCTAGATTCGCACCCGTTTCCATTACGTTAGTGGCAGAAAATGATATTCCCAATGTGTTCGACATTCATAAAATTTGTAAAAGCCTTGTTCTTCATCTTTTGCCATGTAGCCACATTGCTGAGGTGCATTATTAAAAACATCTTGCGTTTCATTTTCTAATGCATTATAGTAGCTCAAATCTGGCGTAACCCGAATCCAACTTTGATCCGCATTTTCATCATACCTTGATTCTAAATCATAAATTAGCACACCTTGTGGGCCCTCGTCTTTTACTACTCTAATTTCACTGGTATTATCTTTGCCGTTTTCCCCAGCGACTTTTATAAATTCCTCCAGGGTATTTTTATTTTTTAGTTGATTATTTTTCCAAACCACGTCATTTTCATCTGGCTGATATTCTGGCAATTCTTCTTCTATTTGTTCGTCGTCTTGTGCATCCTCTTCTGGAACGGTATTACGAGGTAACTCTGTTGTTGTTTTCCGTTCTTGTAATTGATAGTTTGCATGAAAGAGAGCAGAATGAAGCTCATATATAAGTTCATCGTCTTCATTCTCTTCCCCGTCTTCCCTCACAATTTCATCTACTGATTCCACTGCTTCCCGGGCTTCGTCAATTTTTTCTTGGTCTGTTGAATCTTTTATCTTATTAAAGCCCTCTGCATCTTCTATCTCTTCTCCCTCAAACAAATCGCTTACCAGGTTGTTTGCTATGTCGATGTTACTGGTACTGGCATCTCCGTTTCCGGTATTGCAGCCTTGCAAAACGAACACTCCACATAAAATTATAACTATGCTGATGATTTTCTTTTTGGATTGAACAGTAGATCCATTTCCTTTTTTCAAATTACCACTCCCATATGTATTCTATGAAACGCTTTTTACTATGAATAAAAGTATTTTTGAAAGTACTTCAGTTACCAAATTAAGCAATTTCTTACAATAAGTATACCACTTCTAGTTCCATATACATATTGCTTTTTAAGTGCAATCATTCATAATGTAGGTGGTAATATTCGGCTCTTGATTCGAGAAGGGATCTATTTCAAATTCTATCAACAGGAAAGAGGTTTTCGACTTGCAGAAATTAAGTATGCGGAAGTTACGCTTATTCATGATGGTGTTGACGCTGGTTATCCTCACAGCTTGTGCAGAGGCAGACAGTTCTACGGATGACTCGCATGAAGGGGACAAGGCGGGACAAGCAGAAAAGCTAGATAAGAGATTTGCTGAATTGGAGAATGAGTTTGATGTACAGCTTGGTGTTTATGCGCTTGATATAGGATCAAATCAGACAATCGCATATCAAGCTGAGGAGCGTTTTGCCTTTGCATCAACCTATAAAGTATTGGCAGCGGCTATTGTTTTAAAGCAGAAGACCATGGAAGAGCTCAAGGAAGTCATTACCTACACGGAGGATGATCTGGTAACGTACTCGCCGGTCACCGAAAAACATGTGGATACGGGCATGACCCTTTTGGAAATTGCTGAGGCGGCCATCCGCACTAGTGACAACACTGCGGGGAACCTCTTGTTTGAAGCAATTGGAGGTCCGGATAAATTTGAAGAAGCTCTAAGGGGAAGTGGCGATGAGGTGACCCAGGCTGATCGATACGAAACAGAGTTGAATGCATTTACGCCAGAGGATCCCCGTGATACAAGTACACCTAAAGCCATGGCTGAGAGCCTGCAGGCATACGCGCTCGGGGAACAGCTTTCACACGAAAAGCGGGAATTGCTAACAGACTGGATGAAAGGAAATGCAACAGGAGATGCCTTAATTCGTGCCGGAGCACCTGAAGGCTGGGTAGTCGGTGATAAAAGTGGAGCGGCAAGTTACGGAACGAGGAATGACATTGCAGTCGTTTGGCCACCAGATAGAGAACCAATTGTCATTGCGATTATGTCCCGCCATGACGCAGAGGATGCGGAGTATGATGATGCGTTGATTGCGGAGGCGGCTGAGATTGTGTTTGGAGTGTTGGAGTGATTTTGCAAAGAATAAGGAATACTGGGTTATAGTGCGTTACCATTTTCAATAGTATGGCTAGATTGTTGAAATACGAAAGGAGAAAATATTATGTCCAATGAAGCGGGATCGAGAAAAGTAATCTTAGACTTAGCAGTGACGCTAGATGGATTTATTGAAGGCAAAAACGGTGAAATTGATTGGTGCATCATGGACCCCGAAATGGAGTTTACGGATTTCCTAAATCAAATTGATACTATTTTGTATGGGAGAAAAAGCTATGATTTATGGGGAGAATATATTCCAAGAGCTGAAGATCCTGATGATGAAAAAGAAATGTGGGAATTGGTTCACAGCAAGCAAAAATATGTGTTTTCCAGGAAGGAAAGGACGTCTGACAATAATACGGTATTTATTAATGAAAATATTAGCAAAGAAGTAAACAAATTAAAGAATTGTCCAGGTAAAGACATTTGGTTATATGGTGGGTCAAGCCTTATCACAACTTTTATCGAGTTAGGGCTCGTTGATGAGTTCAGATTATCGATTCACCCTGTGGTACTAGGAGAAGGAAAACCGTTATTTAGTGATATAAAACAACGATTGAACTTACATTTGATGGATACAAGAACTTTTTCATCGGGGGTTGTCCAACTTATTTATCAATTAGACAGAAATTAAATTATGGGTCGTTTAGGGAATAAAAGAAGGATTTATAATGGCTAAATGGAATTATCTTATATACACTTTTTAAAATGGAGGAATGGCATTGAATAAATTCGGTTTTTACAATAAGTTTACTGCGGTTGAAGGGAAAAGGGATGCTTTGGCAGAAATGTTGTTAGAGGCAGCAACATCGATGGAGGAACTAGAGGATTGTGCGTTGTATGTCGTTAGTTTAGATGATGCCAATAAGGACACAGTTTATGTTTATGAGGTTTGGAGTGACGAAAATGCTCATCGGGCTTCCCTATCATTGGAAGCATCTCAAATATTAATCCAAAAAGCCAAACCAATTATTGCAGGAGTAGAAAAAATTAATACATCGTCATCTATAGGTGGAAAGGGAATTTCATGAGTTTCATCTCGACCTTGGAAGAAAGTAGCAAGGAGTTACAAGATATGAAAATTAGAGCCTTTCAAAGTTCTGATATCAATCAGATGGTTTCTTTATTTTACGAAACAGTACATGCTGTAAACGCACGAGATTACACAACAGAACAACTTAATGCCTGGGCACCAAAAGAGGAAATGGATGCTAAACTAAAAAGGTGGAATGATTCATTCGGTCGCAACATCGCATATATTGCGGAAATACAAAGAGAAATAGTTGGTTTCGGTGACATGACACATAAAGGATATCTCGATAGACTTTTCACACATAAAGATTTTCAGGGACAAGGCATTGCAACAGCGTTAATGAATAGGCTTGAGTCTGAGGCAAAACTAATCGGAATCAAGGAGATTGAAACAGAAGCAAGTATCACAGCCAAAGCCTTCTTTGAACAGCGCGGGTATCAGATAATTGAACCCCAAACTGTAGAGCTTAAGGGGATTACGTTAGTTAATTTTAACATGTGTAAGAGGTTGGGATTTGAGTAATTTGATTTACAATACATCTGGCTCGGTGTCTGTAACCTTAACAAGCTAAATGAACTGAATCCCCCAAAAACGAACAAACATTAATATTTTCAGGGGGAGAGAGTTTTTACTTTATGATTTTGCTATATACAAGTCCTTCATGAAGGTTAATGATTTTCAGCCTGTTTGTGTCCTTAACAAAAATGCTTTTGAACTGTGGCTGACCGTTATCATCTTTTAATAGAATGATGCGTTTGTGTGGGTTGTTCTCTACAACTTGAGTATTAAATTTACTAACATCAGCTACCTCATCGAGCTTGTCGTATTCAAGGAGATCGTTAATGTCTTCAGTGTCGATTTGGGCTTTTTGGGTCATGGCAGTGTCATTTTCTGAAACCAATGTTTTGTCTGGATCTGTGTTAATAGCATAGCCAACACCTACGCTTGCCAGAAGTAATGCACTTGCTGTTGTAAGTACGAGTGTTTTCATGTTGTGTCCTCTCCTTTGATTTATTAACTATATTTTAACCTCCTCAAGTTAAATACCCATTTGAAGAAGATTAAAATTTGATTAGAAAAAAGGATCTCGGCTGATTAATTCTGGTATTTGTACATGAACAATTAAGACTTTCGGTTCAGTTCCTCTAACAATTTCATGATTCTCTGGTTTTGTCTTGTGGTTAATTCACTGTTCTTTTTAATTTGGTAAACCCATACCAGAAAGAGGATGACTGCGAGTGGTAGGGCAATATTAAACAAAAACGCAAATAATGCTAAGAATTCCAAGTTCTTCTCTCCTCTCCTACCTTTTTACATTAGTTTTTATTTAATTATCGCGCCGTTGACTTTTTAATGGCGCTATGATGAGTGCAAATAAAATAACCCCAATTGCAGAGCCAGCAACAAATCCTAAAGAAAAGTAACCAAAAACAAAGTGTACAAGCAAGACGGCAATTAAGTACCCCGCTGAAAAAGCCAGTAAAAACCATCTTAAACGCACAAAACTCCCTCCTTTAAAAACAATTCCATTATAATGAAATATGCTTTTGAACCTAACCATTATGTGCCAAAAGAAAGGGTGGCTCTTATGAGCTAATGGTGTATTATGTATGTAGATTGCTATAGTTAATGGTAACATTTTCTATTCTCGAAAGACATTGTTAACAGAAAATTTTATCACTTATAATGGACCTTTGCCGTTATGTTAAGTGAAATGATGATAGATGGTCCGTGATCGTGTAAAATGGACTCAATACACTAATCCGCTTGGAGGGATTTCATGTTTAAGAATCCATTTAAGAAGAAAAGAGATTTGGACGAATTGTCCTCACCTACTATAGAGGAAGCCAACGAAATTGAAATAGAAGAAGAACTGGTTGATGATTTGAAAGAAGAAGCAGAGCAGCTTGATACGGAAGATATAAAGGAACACGAAGAGCACTATTCAGAGGAGAAGTTTTGGAAAAAGGTGCAAAAATTCTCTAAGAAAGCGGGAACTTCAGTTGTTTACGCTGTTTTATTACTTTATTACACATTGCAAAAGCCTGATGTGCCATTAAAAGTGAAAGCAACGATCGTGGGGGCGTTAGGCTATTTTATTTTACCACTAGATGTCCTTCCAGACTTTGCAATAGGCGCAGGATATGCGGATGACTTGAGTGTGGTGATCTTTGCGTTGATGCAAGTAGCGATCTATGTGGATGATGAAGTGAAGCAGAAGGCGAGAGGTAAATTGAAGGATTTGTTTGGGGAGCATGTGGATACTTCTGAGGTTGATGATAAATTAGGCAAAGCATGATATAAAGGGCCTGTTTCCTGTTTTTGGGAAGCGGGCTTTTTTGTGAGGATCTTATGCAACCGATTAGTTGCTTAATGTTGACATGCAACTATTAGGTTGCGTATACTCGGTATATGAATTGGGACAAAGATGCGATATTTAAAGCACTTAGTGACGCAACACGGAGGCTTATTTTAGACGAGCTTGCCGAGCGTAATGAATTAACATTGTATGAACTGACTGCCAGACTAATTATGAAGCATGACCTTTCCATCTCCCGACAAGCGATAGCAAAACACCTTGCAGTACTAGAGGATGCTGCGCTCGTTGAATCGAAAAGAAAGGGGAAATATCGAGTACTTCTTTTTAACAAAGCACCACTTAAAGATCTGTTGAAAGATTGGGTAGAATAACACACATGAGGAACCAACAAATTAAGGGAGGAACACAATTATGAAGATCATTGTTATAAGTATTTTTGTAGAAGACCAGGAGAAGGCATTAGCATTTTATTCCGAGACGCTAGGATTTGTCAAAAAGCATGACGAGCCGGCAGGAGAACATCGATGGCTCACCCTTGTATCTCAAGATGAACAAGATGGCACGGAGCTTTTACTCGAGCCAAATGAACATCCAGCTGCAAAGGACTATCAACAGCGATTGTTTGCTGAAGGGATTCCTGTAACCATGTTTGGAGTGGATGATATTCACAAAGAATACAACCGCTTAGTTGAAAAAGGTGTGCGGTTTACGATGGAACCGACAAAGATGGGCGAGATCACCATCGCTGTTTTTGATGATACGTGTGGGAATCTGATTCAGATTATAGAACAGTAAAAGCATACTTGGAAAATGGGGGAGAGACATGGATAGTCAAATGGAATTAGCATTCGAAAAATCAAAATCAGGTGATAAAGAAGAACGTTATGAAGCCTATCAAACCATTTTAGAGGCAACGGACCAAAAAGTTGATTGGGCGTATGAGGTGTGGGACCAACTATTAGAAGATTTATCCCATAAAGATAATCACCAACGCTCTCGTGCAGCACAATATTTATCCAACCTAGCTATAAGCGATACAGAAATGAGAATGATGGAAGATTTCCCTATGCTCTGGGAAGTAACGAAAGATGAAAAGTTCGTGACAGCAAGGCACACCCTCCAACCCATATGGAAGGTCGGAATCGCAGGGGAACCCCAAAAAGAGATGGTTATGGAGTTTATGGTTGAACGTTTTAAACGAACAGATGAAAAGAATTATACGTTAATTCGGAATGACATCCTGCAAAACATGCGGAATTTATATGATTATGATGATGATGAGACTATTAAGGAGACGGCGCTGGATTTGATTGGCATGGTGGAGGATGAAAAGTATGTGAAGAAGTATAGGGGGATATGGAAGAATTAGAGTTGTAAGAGAGCTTGGTGAATTTATGTTGTGCTATTCTGCGCTAACTCAATTGCTTTAATTGATATGTTGGAAATGGATAATAAGTTAACGAGAGTGTATAAATGAACAGCCTGTTTCCTGTTTTGGGGAGCGGGCTTTTTCTTGTGATTATAGTTAAGGAGCGAATTACGGTTAGTCGACAGTCGTTTCCTTTATTTTTAAGGATTATTAAAGGTTGCGTGGTTTTCAGAAACTTTTCACAAAAAGTATTGACTTAGTACTAAGTAAAGTATATGTTTAAACAAGAGTTAGTACTAAATCAAAAGGGTGTGAATATGAAAAAAGTCATTCAAGGGGCTGTTTATAATACGGAGACAGCAAAGAAAATTTGTGGAAAAGTGTCTGAAGGGCCAGATCATGAAAAAGGTGCATATGTAAAACAGCTGAAGCAATTGTATATAACGAAAAGTAATAAATTTTTCTTCTATGTAAAAAGTGAATTTGTTGCGCATGTTGTAGTGAATGATGATGATATTGATCCGGAATTTGAGGAGCAGGAAGTTGTAGAAGAAATAAAAAACCTCGTTTCCTATGAGGAAGCTTTGCAATTTGCAAGTGAGATTTATGCTGTTTCCAAGTCTGAAAAAAAGATGATTGCGAAGTATTTTCCGGAATTGATTTTAAAGAAAGAAGAAAACAAAAAGATACAGAAAAAGCTCTATATCTCAGAAAAGGCCAACTGGTATCTGGAATTAATGTTGCAAAAAAGAAATGAAACAAACAGTAGTCTTGTAGAAAAGCTAATTATAGAGGAATATCAGCGATTGTATGAAAAAGGGATAATGGATAGAGATCCATTTCTTGAAATGGAAAAAGAGCAAGAGCTTCCATCAAACAGAAAAAGGAGAGGACATGACTATGAGTAAAAAGAACGATTACGGTTTAACAAGGGAAGAATTAAGAAGGGAGGAAGAGGAACGTATTCAAGATTCAAATGACGAATATTGGCTCACTCCCATTAATGAAGACAAAACGTTAGCAGAGCTAGAGGATGATTTTTATTATAAGCAAGTCAAAGCAGAACAGGCATATTTGGATGGAAAGCTTGAGGAACAGCTAGAATTTGAGGATGTGGAAATAGATTTTGAAGAAGATGCTGAGTCTATTTTTGTGGATGAAGAGTTAGAAATTGATGAAGAGGATCTGGAATTTCTAAATGAAAAGGACGACACTGGCAAAAAAGCCAAAGAATACGCAAAAGGTGTTGAAGATAAAGAGTTTGAGATATGAAAGAGAAAAGGGATGTCATAAAAAAGTTCTCTGGTTGGTTCTCACAAGTAGAAAAAAATTTTATCTCGCCTTCATAGTAATAAAGAACTAAATCAAACAATACTTTTCGAAAAAACGGTATATTAGAACTAGCATAACTTAGAAAATCAGACGAGAACGAGGAGATGGAAAATGATGTTAGGTAAAAAATGGATGAGCTTATTTATGGTTCTTATCCCTGTACTTTTTTTGGCAGCTTGTGGGGCTTCTACAGAGGAAAAAGTTATTGGAAGCTGGAAGGCAGTTGCTGATGGTGAGACAGGGCAATATATTGAGATAGGTGAAGAAAGGTTATTAAACAGATCTGAATCTGTGAGTGCTGAATACATACTGACCGAGACGCAAAGTGATAGCTTCCTGATAGAACTGATCAATCCAGAAGATGGTGTCCCATTCCCTTTCTTTGAAGGTCATTTTGAGGGTGAAGATAACATAAAACTTGAAAAAATGATGGGTGAGCCAATCGAAAATGCAGAGTTTGTTAGGGTGGACAACATGGAAGAAGAACAGGCAAAAGATGAAAAAGCACAAGAAGAAGCGGAAGAAGAGAAACGTGCTGCAGAAGATGCTGAAAAACAAGAAGAAGTTGCCCAAGCTGAAGCAGAGACGGTGGAAGATGATGAATTAAAGGATTTTACTGCTGCATCCGAATATATAATCGAATTGATTGATAATGGAAGATTAGGAGAAGCAGAAGAGCGATTAAAATTACTAGGCGAGTCTTTCACATCCGAGGAATACATAAGTAGCCTGCGCGCGATGGACGATATGATAGAAAGTGCGAAATATGAAAGGGAGCAGGAAAAGAACTCCCGAGATGATAATAGTTTGAAAGAGGAGTACGTGCAAAAAGCAAAGATGCTAGATGAAGAGATTGAACAAATACATAATGGTCCCGCTCCAGTCGGTGTATATGGAGATTACCTGGAGGATTGGGATGGATTACTAAATGAAGTATGGGGCGTTTTAGCAGATACAATGCCAGAGGAACAATTTGAACAGTTAAAACAAGATCAAATTAAATGGGTTCAAGAAAAAAATGCAGATTTTGAAAAAGCTCGCGGTGAAATTGATGCCAAAGATAGATTAACTAATACTACGAGAGAAAGAACCTACTATTTAATTGAGAATTATCTAGATGTGTAAACCAATAAACTTGGAAATATCCTGCTATGAAAAAACATTTCAACTGAAAGTTCTAGTAAAGCAAATAGGAGGGGAAATATGAATATTATATCTGGATCACGACTATGGCAGAAATTTGGAAGAGTCAGGACAATACACTTCATAGTTTATACTTGGATTTTTGCTAGCCTTTTTAACAATATTGCTGATAAAGAGTTAACCAAACTGCTGAATGCTAATAATGAAACCATTTATACATACAACTATTCATTCGGTGCTACAGGGCTAGTCCTTGTGATACCCGCAGCATTACTAAGTTTAATGATTGTATTTGTGTTGGTCAAAGCAAGAGACAGGTTTTTCCCAGAATTGACTACATATAAGGTTATCGTATTCCTGTTTAAATCTATCAAATTGCTATGGAAAGCTGTATCCTACATAGGAGCGGTTATAATTTATTGCTTATTTGTGATTGCTGCTTTCTTTTCAGAGGATGGTGCCCGTACTTCCTCTAGTGGAGGCGGTTATTCTAGTAGGGGACTTTCTGGCAGAGGTTCAAATAGTACAGACAGTAGAAGGGAATTAAAAAAGGAAGCAGATTGGAAAGCAAGGCAATTGCAAAAAGACGCGGATTACGCCTATAAACATGCAGGAAAACAAGCTCAATATAATGTCAATACGCATCATTTTGACGACAGACTTAATAGAGCAAACGCAAAACAACGAGAAGCGAATGAAGCAGCGAAGAGAGCTCGGAATTTATAGTGATATCAATTTTAAAAAGACCACCTTGTTATGAGGTAGTTTTTATCCATAAATATAGGAGAGATAATGATGAGCAAATCATTTATAGAACAAGTACATTATATTCGAATCCCTGTTAGAGATCTAGATCAGTCTGCACACTGGTATAGAGATGTATTAGGGCTTCAGCTGTTATCCATAACGGAGGATCCATTTGCGATTATAAAAATAAATGAAGGACCTTTTTTACTTATTCTAGTTCCTACTGAAGATGAAACATTTGTACATTTTACGATTGATAATGAGCCAGCATTTAGCATTGGTTTTACGAGCCCAGATTTAAGTGGTTTCCATCAACACCTTCTTGATAATGGGGTTAAGGTTGAGGATATTATAGAAGATAACGGACATGCTTATTTCCACTTTTATGATCCTAATGGAAATAAACTTCAAGTACACTGGTAAGATGTGGTTAGGTGTCTTAGTAGATTGATAGTTAAATAACAAAGCTTTTCAGGGCGTTAACCAATAAAAGGTTTATGCCCTTTTTTTGTTTAATTAGTATTAGAGAGAAAATATAAAAGAACACAGTAAAAAAGTTTGGAGGTAGAAGAAATGATTAGAGTAGATGTAGTATATGCATTGATTTATGATACGAATAAGAGAAAAATCCTTATGGTTCATTACAGGGGTGGGCGCTGGTCCCTTCCAGGTGGTGCAGTAGAACGAGGTGAAACGCTGGAACAAGCAGTTATTCGAGAGGTGAAGGAAGAAACAAATTTAACGATTGAGCCTGGAGAAGTTGTAGCTGTTAATGAAGCAATATTTGAGGAAAAGGGAAATCACGCTTTATTTATAACATTTGAGGCCAGAGCCACCTGAAAGCTATGACCGACTAATGAAAACTCCCCAATTTATAATTATCAGTGCACTATTAAATTAATATTATAACTATATTGTAATGCAAGTAAAAGAAGATAAGACAATGGATGTTTATACTTAATAACGTATTGGATTGCTGTATTCGCTGCTATTACACTTTATTTAGCCATGATACAATATAAGTAAATATTTCTGGAGGTGACTCGGGATGAAGTGGGAAGAGATATGCCAAGCTTTTCCAAGACAATGGGTATTAATAGAAGCTGTTCGAGCACATACAAATAAGAAAAATGAGCGTATTTTAGATGAGATTGCTCCCTTAAAGAAGTTTTCAAATTCTCCAGATGCTATGAAAACATATCAAGAGCTTCATCGAGAAAATCCTAGACGGGAATTATATGTTCTTCATACTAGTCGTAAGGAACCTAATATCATTGAAAAAAGTGGGTTGGTGTTAGGCGATAGTGAGAAAACTAATTATTGAAGATGGTTTATTGCTGACGGAAATGGAGATAACATTTAAAGTTATCATCTCCATTACATTGACCATTACTAAGAAACAAGAAACTTCTTTACTCGTATAAAAACAATTTATTAAAAAGCCCGAATAGCTTATTCCACAGTGGCTTCTATTTCTCCCCAATTAGACTTTTAACCTCCAGCACCGAATTATCCTGAACAATTCCTGTTTCTGAAAATCCAAATGAAGCGTATAATGCTTTAGCTATATGATTACTTTCGTGATAAAAGAGTGCTACATATTCGGCCTCTCCATAAGGCATCGTTTCAATATCCATCAACATTTTTTCAACGGCAAGCTTGCCATACCGTTTTCCCTGATAATGCTTGTCAATCATAATATTCCAAATAAAATAGCTCATCTTCTTGTAAAAAACTTCATGTTCGAATGATTCATGATCCATTATATCGTAAGAATACATCAAAAACCCCACCACGACACCATCAGCATAAATGGCGTAGGGAATAGCTGGTTCCCCGTCTTCGTCCAACACATAAGCGTCTGCAATGTATCTGAGGTTAGAATTTGCTATAAAGTCTTTCTGAGTTTCTCCAACCTCAAGTGCTATTACTTATTCTATGTTATCCAAGGTTATTTTTCGCAATTCGATCAATTTTTATCTCATCTCCTAAGGCCCTCTGCATGTCATTACGAATTTCCCACTACAAAATTTTTGATAACTGAACCGATACTAAAACACCACTATGTAACAAACTAACGCACCCTATTGCTTAACTTGCCCTACCACTTTTCAAATTAATCATCATCCATACAAGTTGAATAGCTAATGGAATTATAGACGCAATTAATAATACTATAAATGCCACGAGTTTTTAGTTCGGGTGTTTGCGTTACACCTGCACCGTCAACCTCTCTTGTCCAGACAACAAATGTACCAATTGCAAAAAGAGCAATCCAAATAACATTTGCGATCCACCAGGAAACCCATCTCTTCTTCACATAATCCCCCCATTGTTCCCTATAACTTGCCCCAATCGTAATAAGGCACATTCGCTTATATTGCAAATGCGCCGATCCTCTGACAGTCTATGCTCCTAAATCAGATAACCATTGGCGAAGCTTAGCTTTCGGATAATAGATTTTATTATTTACAGTGATATGTGGTATGTCTGGATATTCTTGAATCAAGCTCTTCGCATCTTCTTTAGAGATCCCCATAAAGTAATGGACCTCATTTTCCTTTATCAATTCATGTTCATCGTCATCGCTAAAGAATTCACTGAGACCATCTGTAGCATCCGGGTTATTAAAGTTTTTGAGCCCATTTCCTATAAAATAACCTGCTGCAGCAATCCCTAATGCAATCCAAAAATAGTCAAATTCCATGTTGAATACCTCCAAGATTTATAACATATTCTTTTTAAATTCACTGGCAGTTACACATTAGTTCTTACATCACTGGTTATTTTATTAACAACACTCCAAAAGGTAAACTTAACAGGATACAATGAAAGGATAACAGCATTAAATTGGCTGAATGTCTTCATCCAACCTGTTAGATGTAAAAGATCGTTTATCAAGTAACCAGCTACTTGAATAAGACCAACTACAATACCTATCGATACAACAAATGAGAGCAAGATTAGAACTATTTGCGCCAGGGACAATTTTTTAATCATTTAACCAAAGACCTTTCCATAAAAGTTTTATTGTCATTTATTACTACGGATTGCCCTCTGTGTACGTTTCACTTTCCAACAATTTGGTCTGCTTTTAGCATGTGACTAAATTTATCTCGAATTATTTAATCAATTTTAGCTTTCTTTTTTGGGGCTGTATCAAGCTCTGACTGGTTTTGCCACAAACCAGAGTTATTACTTAAATCAATAGCAATTAAAAATGCACCTATAATCATAAACGCAATGCTTAACGTATACGGAACCCATCCAGCGATTTCAGATAAAACAGAAGCCAACAGGCCGGGCGGGTCACCCCAACTTTGTAAACTAGGTATATATAAAGAGATTGCGAGATGCATTATTCCGAATAAAACAGTCCCAGACATGAATAAAACATATCCTAAATTTCTTAACTTCTTTCTCATATATCACCCTCCTAACGTAAATAATTATCCTGTTTAAATGATCTATTTTTGAGCACTATTGCTGCTAAACTACAGAATGTAGCTGGTCTATTATGATCACATCCATTTGAAGCCATCATTACTTTCTTGTAATCTCCTCTAATAATCGAATGATTCTTTGGTTTTGTCTGGTGTTTAATCCACTGTTCTTTTTAATTTGATATAACCATACTAGTAGAGACACTACTAGCCAAATAATGAAACCGAGTGTATCTACAAGGACAGCGAGAAATGTCTCCTTCTTTTTATCCTAAAGAAAGTGATGCTAGACTTGAGAATAAGAGATTACAGTTACAAAAGGGTATGAATTTAGTACAAAGCCTCAACTTTTAATCTTCCGGATAAAGATTCTGATATGTTCTTACTGTAAGTTTAATTAGATCCTTTAATACATTGGTATCGATATCAGCTAATTTATTAACATAAATACAAGCCTTACTCTTCTTGTGTTTACCAAAGCTTTGTAATAAATTCTCCCTTTCCTCACTTTCATAAGACAAATAAAGACTAATTCTCGCCTTTCGCGGAGAAAAACCCACTAATGGCGCATCTCCCTCACGTCCTGAAGCATACTTATAGTGATAGCTACCAAACCCTATAATACTAGGACCCCACATTTTTGCATCGTAACCTGTTACCTCTTCAAAAATTTCTAGTAACTGATAGGCATCTGCCTTCTTCTTCTCATGGTCCACACTCTCAATAAACTCAATTACACTATTGTCGTTTTCTTTCATCTTCGGTTCATTCATATATGCTCTCTCCTATTTTTTAAGTTTTAGTACAAGGTCATACCTTTTAGTATTAGTTTACCAAATATTATAATAAATATCTTAACTATTCTTGCTTTTTAAGTGAAACAGTAGTTTCGAGTGGAGTAAACGGACGCTAACACCCCGATTCGTTCAACTAACAATCAGTGGGGGAAGAACGAAAACCTCCACTGATTGAAGTTTCGCTTTATATTAAGGAGGGTGCTCTTCTAGTACGTGAAGAAAGCTTTAATACGATATGCTACAATATTAAAAGAGGGAAAACTTTGGTGGCACACCATGGGTTTTATATCGAGACACGGACATATGATGAACCAATATTTAAAAAAGAAGTTGTAAAAAATGGAAGTGAAAAAAGATACAGTAATAAAGCGCTCTTCAATAGCAGAAAACATTCTATCTCAGATCAATACCCAAACAAAGCTAGGTGAATTACGAAAAATCGCGAAGGACATCAAAAAAGATCACGAACTAGCTATGGAACTTTGGTCATCCGAAGAATTTTTGCCCAGGCTGTTAGCCATCTTAATTTTGGACAAAAAACTCCTTTCAGAAGATGTGCTGGATAAGCTTGATAAAGATATGCAGACACATACATATGATGAGCGAAATAACTTAATGGATTGGTTAATGGCTAATCAACTCACCAAAAACAAGAAAAATATTGCATTGATGAATACGTGGGAAAATAGTCCTTCTGCCCTGCAAAGACGAGCTTTCTGGTATTATCAAGCTCGATTGAGATGGACTGGAAAAACACCTACTGATAACGCAGACTTGCTATCCGCATTAGAAGCGAATATTACGCAGGAAGAGCCGGAAGTCCAATGGGCTATGAATTTCACCGCAGGCTGGATAGGCGTTTATGATGAAAAAAATCGTGCACGTTGTATTAAAATTGGTGAGAAAACGGGTCTTTTCAAAGATGAAAAAGTATCGAAAGGATGTACTCCTAATTATTTGCCGGAGTTCATTAGGATTGAGGTTAACAAACGAGCGTAATATTTAGTTATCTCTTATAAACAACTAGAAGACGATCACTAGGTGGTCGATTTTCTGATTAGACGATTACTGTACACAAAAGTATTAATTTTAAATGATTTTGTGAAAGAATGTACTTAAAGTAACGGGGCAGTTTTGTTGAAGAGTGGTGTTTAACTTGTGTGCAACAATCGGGCCATTCGTTGAAGAAAGTTTTTACGTATTCATCTAGAATAACGAAGAAGAATCGGGGTACGATCCCAGGTTCTTCTTTTTCTTTTTATTTTAATCAAATATTTACTTGAATGATAAATTGAAAATGGTTATAATATATTCAAGCAAATACTTGAATAAGATGGAGTGATAATATGAATAAGAAAGAAACTTGTGAAATTTTTTGTTATGACGAAGAAAAGGTTAATCGAATACAAGGGGATTTACAAACAGTTGATATTTCTGGTGTAAGCCAAATGTTAAAGGCTATTGCTGATGAAAATAGAGCAAAAATCACCTACGCTCTGTGTCAGGATGAAGAGTTATGTGTTTGTGATATAGCAAATATATTAGGTGTTACGGTAGCAAATGCTTCTCATCATTTACGAACGCTTTATAAGCAAGGGGTTGTCAACTTTAGAAAAGAAGGAAAACTCGCTTTCTATTCGTTAGATGATGAACATATCAGGCAGATAATGATGATCGCCTTAGCGCATAAGAAAGAAGTGAAGGTCAATGTCTGAACAAAAGGTAAAACTAATGGAAGAAGAAATGAACGTCTATCGGGTCCAAGGATTTTCATGTGCAAATTGTGCAGGTAAGTTTGAGAAAAATGTTAAAAAGATTCCAGGCGTTCAAGATGCAAAAGTGAATTTTGGAGCATCAAAAATATCCATTTACGGCGAACCCTCCATTGAAGCATTAGAAAAAGCTGGTGCTTTTGAAAATTTAAAAGTGGCTCCTGAAAAACCTAGACGTCAAGTACCACAAGAGATGAATCAAGAAAAAAATGTATATCAAGTTCAAGGATTTTCATGTGCAAATTGTGCGGGGAAATTTGAAAGAAATGTTAAAGAGCTTCCAGGAGTTCAAGATGCAAAGGTAAACTTTGGAGCATCAAAAATATCCGTTTATGGTGAAACTTCAATCGAAGAATTAGAAAAGGCCGGCGCTTTTGAAAACCTCAAGGTAGCTCCTGATGAACGAAGAAAACAGGCTTCAGAAGGGATTCAAGAAGGGAAAAAAGAAGAGAAAGTACCTTTTTATAAAAAGCATGGTACTTTACTTACTTCGGCATTATTTCTTGTTTTCGGTTACCTATCCTTGTTTGTCAACGGTGAAGAAAACATTGTGACTACTTTATTGTTTTTAGCTTCCATGGTTATTGGAGGTTTATCCCTTTTTAAAGTCGGCTTACAAAATTTATTACGCTTTGAATTTGACATGAAAACCCTTATGACAGTTGCTGTTATTGGTGGCGCTATTATAGGTGAGTGGGCTGAAGTTGCTGTTGTTGTTATTCTCTTTGCAATCAGCGAGGCACTGGAACGATTCTCTATGGATAGAGCAAGACAGTCGATAAGTTCATTAATGGACATTGCACCAAAAGAAGCACTCGTTAGGCGTAATGGACAAGAAATAATGATTCATGTGAATGATATCGTTGTTGGTGACATCATGATTGTCAAACCGGGTCAAAAGATTGCAATGGATGGTGTGGTGGTAAATGGTAACTCTGCCGTCAATCAGGCTGCTATCACAGGTGAATCTGTCCCAGTTGCCAAAACACTCGATGATGATATATTTGCTGGTACTTTAAATGAAGAAGGTTTACTCGAGGTTAAAATAACCAAACAGGTAGAAGATACTACAATTTCTAAGGTTATCCATCTAGTAGAAGAAGCACAAGGGGAACGGGCCCCAGCTCAAGCCTTTGTCGATAAATTTGCGAAATATTACACGCCTATTATTATGGTTATTGCTGCGCTAGTTGCTGTGGTCCCTCCTCTCTTTTTTGGCGGAAGTTGGGAAACGTGGGTTTATCAAGGTTTAGCTGTTCTTGTTGTTGGTTGTCCTTGTGCATTAGTTATATCCACTCCAATCGCTATCGTTTCAGCTATTGGAAATGCTGCAAAAAAAGGAGTACTTGTCAAAGGCGGTATTTATCTAGAAGAAATGGGAGCTTTAAAAGCCATTGCATTTGATAAAACGGGAACACTTACAAAAGGAGTTCCAGTTGTAACAGATTTTAACTTATTAAATAAACAGGTAGACGAAAAAGAGCTACTTTCCATCATTACAGCACTTGAATATCGTTCGCAACACCCTCTTGCTTCAGCCATTCTGAAGAAGGCAAAACAAGAGAATATCTCCTATTCAGATGTACAAGTGGATGACTTCTCTTCCATTACGGGTAGAGGTGTAAAAGGAATTGTAAATGGAACAACCTATTATATAGGAAGTCCAAAACTCTTCAAGGAATTATTTGTTCCTGATTTTAGCCAAGAGTTTGAAGATAAGGTTAGAAACCTTCAAAATCAAGGGAAAACTGCCATGATTATTGGAACTGAACAAAATATACTTGCCGTTATTGCAGTTGCTGATGAAGTACGTGAAACAAGCAAAGATGTGATTCAAAAGTTAAATCAGTTGGGTATTAAAAAGACAATTATGTTGACCGGTGATAATAAAGGTACTGCAGATGCAATCGGTTCACACGTAGGCGTATCGGATATTCAATCAGAATTGATGCCACAGGATAAGTTGGACTATATTAAACAATTAAGATCGGAATATGGGAATGTAGCCATGGTTGGTGATGGTGTCAATGATGCTCCCGCGCTTGCTGCATCTTCTGTTGGAATTGCAATGGGTGGGGCTGGTACAGATACAGCATTAGAAACGGCAGACGTTGCTTTAATGGGAGACGATTTAAGGAAGCTTCCATTCACTGTCAAACTTAGCCGAAAAACTCTAAACATCATCAAAGCTAATATTACTTTTGCCATTGCTATTAAATTTATTGCCTTACTGCTAGTGATTCCGGGCTGGTTAACACTTTGGATTGCCATTCTCTCGGATATGGGTGCAACTCTTTTAGTAGCGTTAAATGGGCTAAGGCTTATGCGCGTGGATGAAGATGAATAGGTTTAAGGGGTAAAAACAGAATAATAAAATCACGCCTACCAACTAATATTTTAGTATATCTATATAAGTGTTTCAATTTAAGGGCTTTTCAATTTGAAGAAAGGTCCTTATTATCCCAAAACATTGGAGATGGAAAAAATGATTGTAACGGCGCTTACAGCTGCTGCGGTTTATGTAGCAACAGGAATTGATTATCTCGTTATATTAATTCTTTTGTTTTCGCAAATAAAAAAAGATCAAGTGAAACATGTTTGGATAGGACAATATATAGGGACTGCAATTATTATAGGAGTAAGTCTTTTAGTTGCTCTTGGGGTTGCAAATTTAATTCCTCAGCAATGGATTATAGGACTACTTGGACTTTTACCACTTTACTTAGGTGTAAAAATATGGATTAAAGGGGAAGAGGATGAAGATGAAAGTAGCATTTTATCCTTATTCTCCTCAGGTAAATTTAATCAATTATTTTTGACGGTTACTTTCATTGTATTGGCTTCCAGTGCGGATGACTTTTCCATTTATATACCGTACTTCACGACGTTAAATATGATCGAAATTTTTGTTGCTATTATTGTCTTTTTAATTATGGTTGGGGTTTTATGTTATGTCAGCTATCGCTTAGCTTCCTTAGATTTTGTATCGGAAAAAATTGAGAAATATGAACGTTGGATTGTACCAATTGTATTTGTAGGGTTAGGGATATATATAATGTTTGAAAATGGCACATTCAATGCTTTGATTTCATTTCTTCTTTGAAGTGACAAATCCAACCGCAATCGGGCGCTTTTCTTTATAAGAAGGCGTCTTTTCAAATCAATCAGATTCTGGAGCAACACATTTAAAGGATTGGAGTCATATTAAGGTGTAAAAAATATTGTGAAGGATTTCACTTAAACTATCTGGTGCATTAGCGAAAGAAGCGACATTGAGGTAAGTGGCAGTTTAGTTGAAGAAGAAAAATTAAATATTAAGATAAAAACGCTCAGAATATTTTCTGAGCGTTTTAGTGTGTGCCAGGCATGCACACATTCTTTAGGGTTGAAGTCCCGAGCCACGAAGGCAGTAGTAGTGGTTAGCTTAAGACAAGGGTGTCTGGGGCGACCCAGAATCTGAAGGAAGTCGGCGGCAAATCTCCGCCCTTAGGAACACGAACTTCATCAGGCTAGGTATACTTGGGTGAGGTTGCATTACAAACTAAAACCCTTACTGCCAAAGGGTATACAAAGTAAATGAAGTGGGGACATGGAGAGGAAGAATGTGTGCTTACCCTGGGAGGTCTGATAGAAATGCGGTGCACACGCCGTAACCGAACATGTAAGTGTTCGCTGAACTATCAGAAGTCAGCCGAAGCCGTAGTACTAGATATTTCTAGGATATCTAGGAAGGGCTGAATCATTTAAGAAGAATTGTCGCTTTGCGTACGCAAAACTTGATGAAGCAGAAACATGTAAACCTTCCTAGTGGAGGAAACGGTGAATCCCGCGGGGGACATTAGAAGGGCTGAAAGTTATTGCCACACAAGAAGAAGGAACAATTCACGTAGGAGTAAGATATCATGTTGGAAAGAATTCTATCACGGGAAAACCTAATACTCGCACTTAAACGTGTTGAGCGAAATAAAGGAAGTCATGGTGTGGATGAGATGCCTGTACAAAACCTACGAGCGCATATCATGGAACACTGGACTTCCATTCGAGGACAACTCGAAGAAGGTACCTACTATCCTCAACCCGTTCGTCGTGTCGAAATCCCGAAACCAAACGGCGGAATGAGGAAGCTAGGAATTCCTACCGTGTTAGACCGATTCATCCAACAAGCAATCGCACAGGTTCTTACAACCATTTATGACCCAACCTTCTCAGAGCACAGTTATGGTTTTCGTCCAAATAGACGAGGCCACGACGCAGTAAGAGAAGCAAGAAGCTATATCAAAGATGGCTATCGGTGGGTTATCGATATGGATTTAGAGAAATTCTTTGATAAAGTACATCACGACAGATTAATGCGAACGTTGAGCCAACGAGTCAAAGACGCGAGAGTGCTTAAACTGATTCGCAGATATCTCCAAGCTGGTATTATGGACGGTGGGATTGTACAGCCGAACATGGAAGGAGCACCTCAAGGTGGACCATTAAGTCCACTACTTTCTAATATTATTTAGATGAACTAGACAAGGAATTAGAGAAAAGAGGACTTCGCTTCGTCCGTTATGCGGATGACTGTAATATCTATGTCCGTTCCAGGAGAGCTGGTTTACGAGTGATGAAAAGTATTACTGAATTTATCGAAGGAAAACTAAAGTTAAAAGTAAATGAACAGAAAAGTGCAGTAGACCGCCCATGGAAACGTAAATTCCTTGGATTTTCTTTCACTTTCCATAAGGTGAACCCAAAGATTCGGGTCTCTAAAGAGAGTATCAAACGGTTTAAACACCGTGTCAGAGAACTAACCTCCAGAAAGAGATCTATGAATATGAGGGATAGAATCGAAAAGCTAAATCGATATTTAGTAGGCTGGCTTGGTTATTATCAGCTAGCAGAAACACCTACCATATTTGAAGCTCTAGATGGCTGGATAAGAAGAAGACTTCGAATGATACGCTGGAAGGAATGGAAGAAAGTCAAAACAAAATACAAGAATCTCATGAAACTTGGAATTAAGAAAGGAAAAGCGTGGGAATGGGCAAATTCAAGGAAGGCGTATTGGCGTATAGCCAAGAGCCCCATCTTGTCTAGAGCCCTTGGCAACCAATATTGGTTAGAGCAAGGGTTGAAGAGTCTATCCAAGCGATATCAGACCATGCGTTGGACCTAAATGAAACCGCCGTATACGGAACCGTACGTACGGTGGTGTGAGAGGTCGGGGGTTAGTCACCCCCTCCTACTCGATTTGCAGTTTATAATGCTTTTCTAAAGCCTGCTGAATAAAGAATGTACAATATAATGATTTTTTTTGATTGTATGTTCGATAATATATAAGAGTTATTCAGTTATTCAGTAAAACAGTTGGATTTGTTTTGCTGTTCTTTTATAATTTTTCACTTTTACAATAGAACTTGATCCTAATCAATTTTTATTTCATAGAAACATCCTATACTAGAGTCATCAACAAGGAATACAAATGAAAATGAAATTGGAGGGAATCAACATGCAAAGATATATATTAAGTAAAAAGAATTCCATTACACTGATCAGTGCAATTTTGATTGCACTTGCATTCTTCGGACGATTTTCCTTAGACAACATGGCCATTTTCAATTGGTCGCTCATCATTGCATCTATTCTTGGTGTAGCACCAATTGCGATTCAAGCCTTTCAGGCATTAAAAGTAAAAGTTGTCAGTATTGATGTTTTAGTTACCATTGCAGTAATTGGGGCAGTATTGATTCAAAATTATGAGGAATCAGCCATCGTTACTTTCTTATTCTTATTTGGTTCTTACTTGGAGCAACGTACCTTGAACAAAACACGTTCTGCCATTAAAGAATTAACAGAGCTGGCACCAGAAAGTGCTTTAAAGCAAATGGAAAATGGAGAATTTGAAGAAGTTGATGTCGATGATGTAGATGAAGGTGACATTTTATTAGTCAAAACGGGTGCAAAAGTCCCCGTAGATGGAACCGTGTTAACAGGTGAAGGTCACATCAATGAAGCAAGTATTACCGGAGAGTCTGTTCCAGTAAGCAAAAGGGTCGATTCTGAAGTATTTGCGGGAACAATCTTAGAAAATGGAACGATTCAAATTCGATCTGACCGTGTAGGGGAAGATACAACATTTGGTAGAATTATCGAATTAGTGGAAGAAGCACAGGATTCCAAATCAGAAGCAGAGCGGTTTATTGATCGATTCTCTAAATATTATACACCAGCTGTTTTAGTCCTTGGTTTTATTGTTTGGCTATTCTCAAAAGATATTGAACTAGCTATCACGATTCTTGTTTTAGGATGTCCAGGTGCATTAGTTATCGGGGTTCCTGTATCCAACGTTGCCGGTATCGGAAACGGTGCACGTAATGGTGTCCTCCTAAAAGGTAGTGAAGTTATCAATGACTTTAGCAGAGTAGATACTATCGTTTTTGATAAAACGGGAACATTGACAGTAGGAAACCCTGAAGTTGCCGAAAAAGAATTTTACGGCAACAACACTGAAGAAATTCTAGGATACTTAGCAAGTGTGGAGCGCGAATCGGACCACCCACTAGCAAAAGCTGTCTTACAGGATATTGGCGAGACAACTTTCTATACTGTTGAAGAAACCGAAGTCGTTAAAGGTGGCGGAATTGTAGCAAAAATAGGTGTTCATCGTATAGCCGTTGGTAACGTAGCTTTAATGGAAAAAGAAAATGTGAAATTAAGCGAAAAAGCTAAAAAAGACGTCGAACGCTTTGAGAAAAATGGGAATTCTCTTGTGTTAACTGCGGTTGACGGAGAATTAAAAGTTCTGATGGGTATTCGGGATCAAATCCGTCCAGGTGTTAAAAAAGATCTTCAAAACCTAAAAAAACTTGGAGTCAAAAACCTAGTCGTTCTTTCAGGGGACAACCAAGGAACCGTAGATTTAGTTGCTCGAGAACTTGGATTAACAGAAGCACACGGTCATATGCTTCCAGAAGGAAAATCCGCATATATTGAAAAAATGCAAGCAAAAGGCCAACTCATTGCCTTTGTCGGTGACGGAGTGAATGATAGTCCTTCATTAGCCTTAGCAGATATCGGAATCGCAATGGGAAGTGGAACAGATGTTGCAATTGAAACATCGGATGTCGTTTTAATGAATTCTGACTTTAGTCGTTTACCACACGCATTAGGCTTAACAAAATTAACTTCAAGAAACATGAAACAGAACATCACCATAGCAGTTGGTGTGGTATTAGTCTTACTTGCTAGCCTACTATTTAGTGAATGGATGAATATGTCAATCGGGATGTTGGTTCACGAAGCAAGTATCTTAGTAGTCATCTTGAATGGTATGAGATTGCTTCGATACCGTTTGAGAGGATAAATTTAATAGAAAGCGGTCTTGACGAATGATAAAGGGGAAGTATTCAGGTAGGAAGAACAAAATACTCCCCTACTTTTTTCTTAAAACTTGATTTGCGTCAATTTCATTTCGTTGAACCTCAGCTATACTTAAATTGTAAAGAAGAAGAGGGAAAACAAAAAAGTCAAAGATAAGATGAAAGGAGAAATAATTCATGCAAAAAGCAGTTATTCAATTAGAAACATTATCTTGTCCATCTTGTATGCAAAAGATTGAAAATGCGGTGAAAGGATTAAATGGGGTTAATCAAGATAGCTTAAAAGTATTATTCAATGCCAGTAAAGTAAAAGTAGATTTTGATTCAGAAACGATCACCGTTAACGATATCAAAAAGGCAATTGAAGACTTAGGATATCCCGTTGTTAAATCAAAAGTAAAATCTGCCTAAGACAAACACACATAACAAAAATTATATATAGAAAGAGGGAAATAATAATGTCTGAACAAACATTTAACGAAGTAATAACAAACCATTTTGAAAAACTGGATTTATACACTACTGCGATTACACGGGCCCATGGTAAGAACCATCCAGAAGCCTTTGAAGTACGTGAACTATTTGAAAAACTCAGTAAAAAGGTAAAAGATGCTGGTGCAAACAAACCAGACTTGGATGTTGAATTTGCTCAGTTACGAAAAATCACAGACAACTACGCCATTCCTGGAGATGTATGTGAAACATATGCAGGCACCTACGAAATGTTATCAGAAGTAGACAAAGCATATCAGGCTTAAAAGTAACCCAAAAACAAAAGAATAAATTGGTTTACGGTCGTTAAAAAATGAAGGGAGAAATGATTTATGCAAAAAGCAACGATTCAATTAGAAACCTTATCTTGCCCATCTTGTCTCCAAAAGATTGAAAATGCGGTGAAAGGAATAAACGGTGTGAATCAAGATAGCTTGAAGGTAATGTTCAATGCTAGTAAAGTAAAAGTAGATTTTGATTCAGAAGCAGTCGTTATTAACGATATCGAAGAGGCAATTGAAGACTTAGGATATCCTGTTGTCAAATCAAAGGTAAAACCTGCTTAATCGAGTGAATAGAAAGGAAGCCTAAGATGCCCTCTTAGGCTTTTTATAAAAAGGAGAGGTTATTTTGGAACAAAACCAATGTTGTCATCACCAACATGGACATGCAGAATGTATTCGTATTGTTCCCATTTTCAACCATCTGGAAGACTCACAAATGGATTTGATTGCGGAATCTGCCAAGACACTTCATCTACAAAAAGGGGAAATGTTATTCCGTGCAGGTGAGAAAGATGATACCTTATATATTATCAATTCAGGTAAGGCTCGGATTTACCGCTTATCGGATTCTGGAAAAGAACAACTTGTTCGCATTTTAAATCCCGGTGATTTTACAGGTGAAGTCGCCATTTTCCAACCTGGAAGTATTCATGAGAACTATGCGGAAGCACTACAAAATACATCCATTTGTTTAATTAAACGAGAGGATTTACAAGAGTATTTGGTGGAATATCCGCAGATCTCATTAAAAATACTGTCAGAAGTAACGATGCGTTTGAAGGATTCTGAAAAACAAACCACACAAGTAGCGATTGAAAATGTAGAAACCCGCATTATATCCTTTTTAGCTGAGAATGTTGAAAAGGGAAGTGGCAATAGTCCAACGATTATCTTACCAATGTCCAAAAAGGATTTAGCCTCGTATCTTGGTACCACACCAGAAACAATCAGCCGTAAATTTACTACTCTAGAAGAACTTGGATTGATTAAACAGTTACCGAAAAAGAAAATTAAAATAATGGATTTAGATCAATTGTTACTTCATACTGAATAAATATAAGAGAGTAGCGTGCCATCATCTAACGGGTTAAGTTTAATAGTACAAAACATAAAATAACAAACCTTTTAGCAATCCAATTAGCATATAAAATGGATTGCTAATTTTTGTTGGTTTAACAATGTCTATCTACAAAAAAGAAAGAAAAATGGCTCCTTATTTGGCACTTATTTTACCAAGATGACATAAATTTGTGTCAACTTCATTATTTAGCAGAACTACTCCCTAATAACTTAGCGAATTCCTCTGATAAATAGCTAAGGAATTGGAAATTTATGTTAAAATTATAATTTGGATTGTGAATTAGTGTACTTAAAGTAAATGGTGCATTACTTAAAAGCAAATAAAGAAGGTTAGAAGGGAGAATAAGGAAAATGAAAAAAGTAAAATTCTTATTTTTTGCTGGCTTATTCTTATTGATGTTAGGAATATATATATCGACTTTTTTATTGACTCATTGGGTTATAATCGGTACAATACTTGCTATTTTGGGTGGTTTTTTAATGGGTGGTAGCTCATATTTCTTGCCTAAAACCAAAAAGTGAGCGTCTTTCTACTAAATCAAAAGAACCTATACTTCTCGTTAATTATCTTATTTCACAAAGTGATTTGTGAAATATCACACTTAAAGTAACTGGTGCAAGAGTTAATCAAGATGATCATAGTAGGGTCACCTTAAACTTTTGATTTTGTTTTTAGAATATTATGTTAGTATTGGAGTAGCAGATATTAAGCTAATGGAGCAGAATAACCAATAAAAACTTTCTAAAAATAAGTTTGTAGTATGGGGGAATCAAGATGAGGGAACTGTTTAAAAAATATACTAATAATTTCGAGTTATCTGTCGACCTTGAACATGATGTAGTAACTTTCCTAAAAAGCAATTATTTTACAAATACTGCCGAACACTCTTGTAAGGTAGGGAAAGAAGCCGAAAGACTAGCTCATTCTTTCAATAGTAATGGTGATGTTGCTAAAGCGGCAGGACTATTACATGATATAAGCGTTGTATTTCCTAATAATGAAAGAGCTGTTGTAGTTGAAAAATTAGGGTTAAATGTGTTTGACGCAGAAAGAATATTTCCCCTTATTGCCCACCAAAGAATTTCGAGAGTGATGGCTGAAGAAATTTTTAATATTCAGGATGAAGAGATACTTAGTGCAATTGAGTGTCATACTACATTGAAAAGAGAATCCAGTAAAATTGACCAAATAGTATTTGTTGCGGATAAAATAGAATGGGACCAGGATGGTACTCCGCCGTATATAAATCAGATTAAATCCCAACTTGAATTTTCAATAGGTCATGCTGCTTATGCGTATATAGATTATTTATGGGCAAGAAAAAAGACTTTAAAGGTAGTTCATCCATGGTTAGCAGAGGCACACAAAGATTTAAAAAGAAAATTAGCTTTTTAATAAAGGTTTGCTATTAAATATCTAAAATTGTTATATTCTAGTTGTTATCAAAAGAACTTTAGAAGCCAATAAAGAATGTTAAATAGTACACTTAAACTATCGGGTGCAAGAGTTAAGCAAGGTGATCCTTATGGGGTCACCTTGCTTTATAAAATTCGAGTTTTATCATTGGAATATTATGTTAGTATTTAGATAGGTGTTATTTAGCTAACGGGGCAGTTTAGTGGTACAAGAGACAAAGCATTGGAGATGAAAATGATGGGAATAGAATTAGAAAAGGCTGTTGATTTGCGGAAGAGTGGAAATCATAAAGAATCAAATCAATTACTCACGAAACTGGTGCAGGAGTTCCCTAATAATGCATCAATTAACTATCAGTGTGCTTGGAGTTTTGATTTATTAGGAGAAGAATCGAAAGCAGTACCCTTTTATGAAAACGCAATCAAATTAGGGTTGTCTTCAAAGGAATTGGAAGGGGCTTTATTAGGATTAGGGAGTACGTATAGAACATTAGGCGAGTATGAAAAGTCAAAAAGTATATTTCTAAAGGGGATTGAATCATTTCCAAACAACAGGGCTATTCAAACATTCTATTCGATGACCTTATATAATTTGAACGAACATAGTAAAGCGATGGAGTTATTATTAAAATGCTTAACAGATACAACAACAGACGATGAAATTTTAGGTTATAAAAAAGCGATTGATTTCTACTCGAATAAATTAGATGAAATTTGGGAGTAGTTTGTGAAAAGATGTACTTAAACAAACGGGTGCGATTCTTCAACAAGAAGGATTTTCCTTTTTTTATTGTTGTTGTGTTATTGAAAACAAAGTACTAAATTTTAAGCCACAGAATAAGTATTAAAAACGATAAGAAGCTTACCTCGTTATTTTTTCTTGTTTTCTAACCAAATTTCTTTCACGCTTTTACTAATAGTCGAAGGTGAGTGAACATGGAAAATAGAATAAAAACAAAAATGATAAAGATAATCAGCGGAAACAGGAAAACTAGGTTAACCGTTCAAGTTGCAGATACGCAAGAAAAAATTGAAAAGGGCTTAATGCTTGTTGAAAAATTACCCGAAAATGAAGGGATGTTATTTGTGTTTTCAAGAAAAATATATGCTGGCTTTTGGATGAAAGACACATTAATTCCTTTATCTATTGCTTTTCTTGATTTAAATGGGGAAATTCTAAACATACTAGATATGGAGCCCTGTAAAGGGAATGAATGTCCTATCTATTATCCAAAATTTTCTTATCGTTATGCAATTGAAGTGAATAAAGGATGGTTTGAAAAGAATCGAATCAAAGAAGGAGATTATGTAAAGTTTGTTTGAATTCATCTTACCTCTAACAACTAGGGTATGAGCGAATTAACTGACTTTAACTTAAATTATTTAGACATTTTCTTGTCTAGTACCAGTGTCTTTTATTTCAATTATATATTCCCAGATATCAAGGAAACAATTAATCAGATATTACTAACAATCCACAAAAAAGGTGAACAGCCCTATAACTGTTCACCTTTTTCATCTTTATTCTTCACCAAATACGATATGCCACTCTG
The DNA here is from genome assembly GCF_044790185.1 of Oceanobacillus kapialis. Lineage (GTDB taxonomy): Bacteria > Bacillota > Bacilli > Bacillales > Amphibacillaceae > Oceanobacillus_B > Oceanobacillus_B kapialis. Next base: position 2,954,808 of record NZ_CP085256.1, on the reverse strand, counting down.
ATCGTTTAGCGAGAAACTCTTCAGCTAACTCTTTTGCACCTTCTAGACTATGACTAGCTGCCCAACCACATTGCACTTCATTACATGCTGGAACTTCTGTTGCTACTAGAATATCTTTTAATGTTGCTTCTACGGCATCTAATACTTCGTCGTAGTTATCATGGTTAATAACAGATAAGTAAAAACCTGTTTGACATCCCATAGGCCCTAGATCAATGACACTGCTGTGATGGTTACGGATATTTTCAGCCATTAAATGTTCCAGTGAATGCAGTGCAGGCATTTCCATATACTCCTGATTTGGCTGCTTTAGACGAAGATCGTACTTGTGAACAACGTCTCCGTTTGCTCCGGTAGTCGTTCCTGCTAGACGAATATAAGGTGCTCTCACTTTTGTATGATCAAGATTAAAGCTTTCTACGTTCATTTTTTTAACCATGTATTCCACTCCTTAAATTATATTTTTTACTATTTTACCAGATTTACAGTTTCTTTAAGCTAATTTTTTATCTACGCTAGCGGCTTTATTTTCCTTGAATTTAGGGAAGCCAATTAGAATGGCAACTATTCCACATAGAATGATAGCAATCGGATAGAAAGAATAGGTCAAGATGCTAATTGGTGATATAGCTGCTAACCCTGCAGCTGCAAGCATTTGCCCGCCGTATGGTACGATTCCTTGCCATCCACCAGCAAAGATATCGAGGATACTTGCTGATTTTCTAGGATCAATCGCATATTCATCTGAAATATTTTTTGCTAACGGACCTGTTACAATAATGGAAATGGTGTTGTTGGCAGTTGCAATGTCTGTTGCACTAACTAAACCTGCAATCCCAAGCTCCGCACCTTTTTTCGTTTTGATTCTACTTGTTACAAAGTTTAATAACCACTGAATGCCACCGTTATGTTGGATTATTCCAATCATCCCACCAATTAAGATGGCAACGATAGCGATATCTTCCATGTTTATGATTCCCTGTGAAACGGCTTGAACAAATCCACTTAGCGTATATGAGCCATCGGCCAACCCAATAATTCCAGCAAACAATATTCCACCAGTTAATACGACTAACACATTAACACCAGCTAGAGCGGCGACGAGTACCCCTATATAAGGTAAAACTTTCACAATATCAAAAGAGTAATCGCCAATCGTATCAATTTGAGCTCCTGCGGTAACCACCCATAAAAGAATTGCTGTTACGATAGCTCCAGGTAGAACAATGAAAAAGTTTGTTTTAAATTTATCACTCATTTTTGTTTTCTGTGTCCGAACAGCTGCAATGGTTGTATCGGAAATCATCGACAGATTATCACCAAACATTGCACCACCTATAACGGTACCCATGGCAAGCGCAATCGGTATGCCAGTTTGTTCTGCGATCCCAATTCCAATTGGTGCTAGCGCAGCAACTGTACCCATCGATGTTCCCATTGAAACAGAGATGAAACAACCAACCACAAATAGTCCAACCATTAATAGATTGCCAGGAATGACCGATAATCCCAAGTTTACGGTAGCATCGACAGCCCCCATATCCCTGGCTGTTTGCGCGAAAGCACCGGCCATCACAAAAACAACAGCCATTAGAATAATATTAGGGTGTCCTGCTCCTTTCGCAAATATCTCAATTTTACTAGATAATTTCTCTTTTCTATTCATGGCAAGTGCAAAAGCTGCTGCAATAATAACCGCAACATTTAACGGCATATTGGAAAAGTCTCCAGAAATGACGCCAGTGCCAATAAATAGTAGTACAAAAATAAATAATGGTAGTAGTGCAAAAAGACTTCCTTTTGTAGTATTAGCCATCAAAATACCCTCCTTTAATTTGTTTTAAAGTGAATTTGTAAGAACCGTTAATTAGTTCATTGTCATACCGCCAGTTACATTAATTCCTTGGCCAGTCATGTAATCTGAGTAGGTTGATGCCAGAAAAACAACGACATTCGCGATGTCAGCTGGTACAGCCGTTCTTCCTAGTGGAACTTGCGAATGATCTTCTTGTTTAATATCTTCAGCTTGAAGACCGCGTAAGTTTCCGCCAATTACCCTTTCTGTTTGCTTCATCGTTGTTTCAACAATTCCAGGGCAAACGGCATTCACATTAATTTTATCTTTCGCAAGTTCGAGTGCAGCCGTTTTAGTCATCCCTAGTACAGCATGTTTAGAAGCAACATAGCTGCCCATTAGTTGGTAGCCATTCTTCCCAGCCTGTGAGGCGATATTAATAATTTTTCCACCTTGGCCTTGGTCTTGCAGTTGTTTCGCAACGGCTTGCATGCAAAGGTAGACCCCTTTTGCATTCACATTCATTGTCTTATCCCAGTCCTGTTCTTTAATATCTACAAAATAGTCCATGGTCGAAATGCCGGCATTATTGACTAAAATGTCAACCCTTCCGAAATGGGCTATGACTGATTTAACTATTGAGGTTACTTGTTCCGGATTGGACACATCGGCTTTAACATGAAACGTTTTAGTCGTTGTTTCATCGTGTGTTTCTGCCATATCCACAACCACAACCTTTGCACCACAATCTAAAAATGCATCAACAATTGCTTTTCCAATGCCATGTGCCCCGCCAGTGACAATGGCAACTTTATCTGTAAGATCCATCGTATACATTGAAAACGTACTCCTTTCCTGTTGCCACGTTTAGGTGATGAACAATAGATAGCCTTATCCCCAAATCTCTTTTGCCACATCGGCGATAAAATTCAGTTTTGCCCATTGCTGCTCTTCTGTTAGCTTATTACCATGGTGTGTTGAAGAAAATCCACATTGTGGGCTAAGGCAAATTTGATCATCGGAAACATATTTTCTAGCCTCGGCAATTCGAGCTTTTATTGCTTCTTTATCTTCCAGCTCGCCTGTTTTTGAAGTGAAAATACCAATCACTACTTTTGGCCCGCCTGCAGGAACATATTTTAACGGTTCAAATGTGCCGGAACGTTCATCATCGTATTCCAGGAAAAAGCCATCTACTTTTTCTTCAGGAAATAAGCGTGGGGCAATGTTGTCATAAGCGCCGGAAAATGCATAGGTAGATCGATAGTTTCCTCTGCATAAATGGGTAGTCACGGTAAGGTCTGCTGGTTTATCTTCAAGTACGCTATTTACCATGCGAAGGGAGAGATCAAACAATTGATCCATGGTATAGGCATCATCATAGATAAAATCATTATTTGTAACGAACCCTGCTATCGAAACATCATCTAACTGTAAATAACGGCAGCCTGCATCGTAAAAGGCAGCCAACGCTTCTTTATATGCGTTGACAATATCGGTCGCATAGTCCTCGATATTCGGGTAGATATCAGGATTTCTCATACTTACATAAAGTAGTTGATTGGGACTTGGAATCGTTTGTTTGGCAACAGCACGACAGGCAACAATCTTGTCAAATTCAATAAAGTCTTTGATGAAGGGATGCTCTTTATTGAAAGATATCTTCCCGATATTTCGAATATTGTAGGCTTCGGTTTCTTCCTCTTCAAAGTCAAAACCTTTGCTGGGAACATAGCCTTCAATCCCATTAAGGTGTTCCAAAAAGTCCAAGTGCCACCAGTCTCTACGGAATTCACCGTCTGTTACAACATCAAGACCTACTTCGATTTGTTTATCTACTATTCGTTTCAATTCTACTGTTTCCACTTCATATAATTCTTGAGATGTAATTTCCCCTGCTTTATAATCCTTTCTTGCCTGAAGTAAACGTTCTGGACGAAGCAGGCTCCCAACATGGTCAGCTCTAAATGGTCCTGGTGTATTTTGTGTCATTTCTTTTCCCCCTAATTTGTTTGTGAAAGTCTAAATACATATAAAAAAGGCCTCTTCTATAGCAAGAAGAGGCCTTATAACGTCAACGTTAAAATACTTCTTCTTATCTTCAAGCGTTACGCTTCTGGAATTGGCACATTACTCTTAGTGAGCTGCTGCCGAGGTATCGTAGGGCCAGTCCCTCCACCTCTCTGGATAAGAAAATTCGCAATATGTAATTTGTAAAATTAAAGATACAGGATAATGAACTGACCGTCAAGTAGTTTTTGATGGTTGGGAAAAAGGTGGGGGTGTTTCTTCATTTTCGTTTTTAGCACATAATTATTAAATCCAAGAAATATATATCTAAAGATAAGATGGAAGGTTCCAGAAAACAAACTTAGAAGAAAAGCTAAATTCGTTATACCTTAATACCTACAGGGGGCAAATATGGTGCGATTAACAAGTTCTACGAGGCAAAAAATCATCGAGCAAAATGAAGGATTTACTAGGAAGACCTATTCTGAGGATAGAAATTCTAGAGAAGAAAGAATCTATACCATTTCGGCTGGAGTTCTTCACATACGGGCCGTGGGAAATACATCTTGGGCTGATAGCCGTTATGATAAGGAATGGGTTGCCAGTGACGGTGAAGTCCATCGGTTTTTATACAAATATAAATCAGAAATGAATCTTGATGGAATAGAATGAACGATCACATAAAATAGCGAGGCACTCTAAGAAGTTATATCCTAGAGTGCCTCGTTTCGTTTTTTTTCTTCTTGTCTATATCACCTTTAAACACAAGGCGTATATACGTTCTTCGCATGTTATTTTTTCTTCACAGGAAGCCATACCTCGCTATACGCGTAATCCGCTTTTTGTTTATCCATTTTAGTAAACGAAAAGCTAGGAGCAGGGATCACTTCATAATCGGAAGAGGGGAGCCATTCTGAATACGTCTTTGCCATCGTCTCTTGTAGGGTTGATGGAAATGGCCCTTCATTAGGGAAAACCGCCCACGTACAAGCTTCCACCGCCACCTTATCTAGTTGATCACTAACGTTATCGTCTGTTGTTAATACACCGATCAAGTGCGTTAAATCGCCTTCTTCTTTTAAAAACTGAGCGTCCGCATTATAGGATGCATTCACGATTTCATATGGTTCTATATTTTGCAGTGCATGCATTTCCTTCCTTTGCTCTTCCGTTATGCTTTTCGCAAGCTCGACAATTGCGTTATTAACCCCTTCAAATTGCATCGGTACCCGCTTACTTACCCCAACTAAGTTAAATGCTGGTTTATCTACCATTCTAAATTCCATTTCGTTTCCTCCTTTAACTGTTATGACAAATGTGAACTTCGGAAATGTCTTGCTTATCCCTTTTTTTAGTACTTCTGAGGGCAAAAACCCGTTCCATTTCTTAAACGCTCTGGTAAATCCGTCCACCGACTGATATCCATATTTAAAAGCAACATCTGTGACCTTTTCGCCTCGCAACAAATCCTTATTCGCTTCGGATAGTCTTCTGTTTTTTATATACTCATTCAGTGTCATTCCAGAAAGATAAAAGAATATTTTTCGGAAGTGGTAGTCGGAAACCCCGGCATATTCAGAAATGGCTTCAAGCGAGAGATCATCCGTTAACCTTTCTTCCATATAGTCAATGACTTGGTTTAATTCTTTTAACATGGTATCCCTCCTTTCTTTCTACATAATAGCAAAGTGATGTTGGAAATACTCGACATGTTTATGGTGATAAATATCGGATTTCGAACTTTTTAAAATGGAGCTGCTATATCTAAATTAGTGGCTGTATTTTCCCTTTTAACTGGCAGTAAAAGACACACAAAATGAAGGTTCACTTTATGGTGATAATGAATTGGGGAAGGCTTAATACAATGTATCAATTTGCATGTAAGATTCGATTCACAAAAAATCACTAGAAGGTAGCTTATACCTCTAGTGACATTATAATCTTTATTGTCTTTTCTTTTTTTCCATTTTACAATTAACGTTATGATAGCAATAATAAAGAGCAGGAAAAAAATTTGGAACCCGGCATCAAGCCAATTCATTTCTGCAATCTTATGTTATAACACGAGCTTTTCTAGTAATAAGATTATTTTGTAGTATATATCAATGCTTAGCGTTGAGTGAATAAGTATCCAAGCGGTGAAGCTAACTATTTTATTCTGGTGAGTAACCAAAATTGGCGGAAATCTTTTTAGATGTTTCGCTTACTTTACCTGCCAATTCCGATTTTACACGATCCAGCGTTACACGGTTAGTGGGACCAGAGATACTAAAGCTTGCTATTACTTTCCCTCGATAATCATATATTGGCCCAGCAATACAACGAATACCTTCCTCATTTTCTACATTATCTAATGCATACCCTTGCGTCTTAACTTTCTCCACTTCTTTTATAAGCTCTTCTTTTGAAGTGATTGTTAGTGCCGTGCGTAACTCGAAATTAATCTTATCTAACACCTCATGAAAATAAGATGGACTCATTCCGGAAAGGAGTATTTTTCCGACTCCCGTACAATAAAGTGGTGCACGACTGCCGATTGTAGAGTACATCCGGATGTTTTGATTGCTTTCCTTTTTATCGACGTAGAGCACTTCGCCATTATCCTCTACACATAAGTGTACAGTTTCATTCACATCTCTGGAAAGATTAGCAAGAAAAGGCTCTGCCACTTTTATTACATCCATGTTATTTAACATAAGACTGGTTAATCGAATCAATTGATTTCCAAGCATGTATTTTTCTGTCTCTGAATCTTGATGAACATAATCTAAATTCACGAGGGTGGAAGTAATTCTATGTGTAGTACTTTTTGTGAGTCCTACCTCTTTAGCAAGGGTAGTTATACGTACTCCCTCCGGTTTATTGGAAAGCACTTTTAATATAGCAAATGCTCGTTCAATAGATTGAACGTTCGACATATGGTTCGCTCCTTATAAGTAAATAATCGTCTATTAATCTAATATAAATAGTAGATCAAATTTTACCATTTGTAAAATGCCTGTGATAAAGCATTTTGTATGTGCAGTTGTAAGTTTATAAATTTTAAAAATTTAGTATTGCCATACATGTAAGCGCTTGTTATAATGTATTTGTGGAACACGGTTCTGCATTATGGAACAAACTGTGGATACATACATGAAACGACTTGTAAAAACTACCATTTCCACATATAAATTAGGGGGAGTGAAGTCTATATTAAATATTGAGATTTTTTTCTTTTGTATTTTTTGACACCGTTTACATTAAGGGTTTTTTACTAAGAATTTCTAAAGTTATAGTGTGTCCAATGATCACCTACTAACTAATCTGTTAAATAAGGAGAGCAATTTTTAATGGCTAAACTTAACGTTTTAATCACCGATTGCGATCATGGAAATGTAGATATGGAAAAGAAAGTATTTGACGAGGCTAATATTTCGTTTGAACTAGCAAAGTGCAAAACCGAATCAGATGTGATAGCGAATGGCAAGGGGTATGAGGTTTTTATTAATCAGTATGCTCCGATAACGGAGAAGGTTTTTGAAAGTTTACCAGATTTAAAATATGTTGTACGTTATGGTGTTGGAGTAGATAACGTTGATGTAGAGGCAGCAACGAAACATGGGGTGCAAATTGGTAATGTGCCTGATTATGGAATGAATGAAGTAGCAGACCAAGCTTTAGCTATGATGCTAAATTTCACAAGAAAAATCAACTTAATGAATGATTATGTACGTAAAGGGGTTTGGGATTACCAAAAAAGCATCCCACTTTATCGACACAGTGAACAGACAGTTGGGGTTATCGGTATTGGGAGGATTGGAAGTTCATTTGCCAAAAAGGTCAAGGCCTTAGGATGTAAAGTAGTTGGCTATGATCCCAAATATCTAACCAAAGAAAAAGATTCTAGTAACTTATCAGAGTTGGTTGATGAAGTTGTAACGTTAGAAGACTTATTAAAGCAGTCAGATGTTGTATCCATTCATTGTCCATTGGATAAAGCGCGAAATTTAATCGGAGAAAAAGAATTACAGCAAATGAAAGAAACAGCGTATCTAATTAATGTATCTCGTGGAGGCATTATTGATGAACAAGCTTTAAATAAGGCATTAACGAACAATTGGATTGCTGGTGCTGCAGTTGATGTTGCAGAAGTAGAACCAATGGATCCTAACGCGGAATTGCTTAAGCATGATAACTTTATTATTACGCCGCATATGGGCTGGTATTCTGTGCAAGCAGCACTAGAACTAAAACGTAAGGTGGCAGAGGAATCTGTGCGATTTATTAATGGAGAAAATATCCATTATCCGATTAATACAATCTAATGCTAAGGAGCTGTTATGAATGAGAAAAACAATGAAGTTTTTCATGTTATTTGTAAGTGCTTTATTATTATTGGTAATTATTTCAGCCTGTGGAGATAATACGGAAACATCTGGTGAAGGCTCAAGTTCAAGTTCGGAACTATTAAAAGTAGCATTCAACCAACCTGAAAACCACCCTCAATTTAAAGCAATGGAGTCTTTTGGTGAAAAGTTTAATGAACTAACGGATGGAAAGTATGAAATTGAGGTATCACCTAACGCATTGTTAGGCGAACAGAGAGAAACAATTGAACTTGTGCAATCAGGTACTATCGCAATGTCGATCGTTGGTGGAAGCTTGATGGAAAACTTTAATGAGGATTTTGCGGTGTTTAACCTTCCGTATGTATTCGACTCAAAAGAACATCAAATGGCAGTAGTAAATGATCAAGAAATAGTTTCTGATTTATATAGCTCTGTGGAAGATGAAGGAATGACGGTAGTTGGTGCTTTCCATGGCGGCGTGCGAAACGTTTATAACAATGAGCGTCCCGTAAATACGCCAGAGGATATGGAAGGATTAAAAATTCGTGTTATGGAAAGTGATACAAATGTACAAATGCTTGAATTAATGGGTGGTATTGGTACGCCAATGGGGCAAGGTGAGGTTTATACGGCTATTCAATCAGGTGTGTTGGAAGGTGGAGAGAATAACGAGTTAATCTACAATGATCTAAAACACGTAGAAGTAGCTCCTTACTACAGTTATACCCAGCATCTAATGGTACCTGATTACCTAATCATTAACTCTGACTTGTTTAATGGGATGAGTGATGAACATAAAGAAATTTTTATGGATGAATTATCTGCAGCTATTGATATGGAAGTTAAACAGTTCGATGAGGATGTTCAGGCTGCGAAAGAAGCTGCAGAAGCAGAAGGTGCTGAATTTAACGATGTGGACATTTCAGTCTTCCAAAGTGAAGTAGAGCCATTAATTCAAGAAAAACTAACTTCTGATACTGCACAAGAACTATATGAAAAAGTTCGTGAAGCAGCGGAATAGTAAATGGAGTTGAATTTATTATGGAAGCAGTAAAAAGGGTTCTAGATAAGGTATTGGCAACAATATGTGTTGGTTTGTTCGGCTTCCTAGTATTGCTCGTTACTTGGCAAGTATTCACTCGGTTCGTTTTAAACGATCCGAGTGTTATCTCCGAAGAGTTAGCAAAGTATTGCTTTGTATGGTTGGTATTGTTTGGGGCAGCTTTTGTGTTTGGAGAGAGAGGACATATGGCAGTGGAATTTATTAAAGATAAGTTCCCGGCGAAAATTAAATTGGCAGTAGAGATTTTTATCGAAGTAGTGATTATGGCTTTTGTAACTTTTGTACTCATAATGGGAGGCTTGTACGCTACAGAGATTGCTTGGAATCAACTTTCTGCATCCTTACAAATCTCAGTTGGCTATTTATATGCAGCATTACCATTGAGTGGAGTATTTACTATTTTTTACTGCCTTTACAATATTGCTCGTATTATAAAAAACAAAAATTCTATAGAACAGCTGTAGTTCTGGCAGAGGGGAGAATACTATATGGATATCGCTGTTCAAGCCGGATTAATACTTCTATTAGGCATAGCTTTCTTCCTCATAATTGGGGTGCCGATAAGTATTGGGGTTGGGATTTCTTCAGTGCTGGCTATGTTTACAATAGTAGATTTTGATGATGGATTATTAACCTCTGCACAACGAATGTTCACTGGTATTAATTCATTTACACTTTTGGCTATCCCGTTCTTTATTCTAGCAGGGGTAATTATGAACAATGGGGGCATAGCCACAAGGCTAATAAATTGTGCGAAGATCTTAGCTGGTAGAATGCCAGGATCCTTAGCACATACTAATATATTAGCTAACATGTTATTTGGTTCAATAAGTGGTTCTGCAGTAGCATCAGCAGCAGCTGTTGGAAGCACCATGGGAGAATTACAAGCAAAAGAAGGTTATAAAAGAGAATTTAGTGCTGCCGTAAATATAGCTTCCGCACCTACTGGGATGCTAATTCCTCCGAGTAATATTATGATTGTTTTCTCATTAGTCAGTGGTGGAACTTCCATCGCAGCACTCTTTCTAGCAGGATATCTACCAGGCATTTTATGGGGGATTGCGTGTATTTTAGTAGCCCTTTTCATATCTAAAAAAAGAGGATATAAGAGTCAGATCCAAATTAGTTGGAAACAAAGACTTCTAGTTATTTTAGATGCAATACCAAGTTTGCTGTTAATCGTTATTGTTATTGGTGGAATAATTGGTGGGGTTTTTACGGCAACAGAAGGTTCTGCTATCGCTGTTGTTTACTCACTATTATTATCTTTTCTTTACCGCTCCATTAAAATTAAAGACTTACCTAATATATTATTAGAAGCGACGAGAACGACTTCTATCGTGGTCTTTTTGATTGGCGTTTCATCTATCATGTCATGGGTTATGTCTTTTACTAACATTCCAAGATTAATAGCCGATCTATTATTATCCATTACCGATAATATGATTTTCATTCTATTAATCATGAACATCATCCTGTTAATTGTTGGTACCTTTATGGATCCGACTCCTGCGGTACTAATATTTACACCTATCTTTTTACCAATTGCAGAGAGCTTTGGAATAGACCCAATTCAATTCGGTATCATGATGGTTTTAAATTTAAGTATTGGTACAATCACTCCACCTGTAGGGCCGGTGTTATTTGTTGGGGTAAGGGTGGCCAAGTTGCCAATTGAAAGTGTGATAAAGCCGTTGATGCCATTTTTCTTAGTGTCTATTGCTATTCTGTTGTTAGTAACCTTTGTACCTTCTATTTCTTTATTCATACCGGAACTGTTTGGTCTATTAAAGTAAAAGTGATGGCATTAGCTAACAGGGGAGTATCTCTTGGAGGCTAGCCCAATTCTACTATCTTAGTTATTACAGAAGGAGTGATTTTTTTGAAGTCGGTAGTTTATGAAGGACCAAAAACAGTTTCTTTCCAAGATAGACCTAAACCTACTTTTACTAAAGGATGGGCATTAATTAAAACTTCACATGCGGGAATTTGTGGGAGTGATTTAAGCATTTATGCGGGGGTCCATCCACGAGCTGAAGCACCGCTTGTGATGGGGCATGAATTCTCTGGAACCATTGAAGAGGGTCATCCCACGTTAAAAAGAGGAACACGAGTTACCGTCAATCCTTTACTACGTTGTGGAGAATGTCACCCATGCAAAACTGGTCAAAGCCATGTTTGTGAAAACTTAAAACTAGTTGGGATCGATTGTGATGGTGGTTTTGGAGAATATGTTAAAGCTCCAATAAATTGTATTGTTCCATTGCCAGATAACTTGCCTATGCGTTTAGGTGCATTAATTGAGCCATTTGCTGTAGCTGTACACGCTGTTAGACAAGGCAAATATTTACCGGGAGACAATGTAGTCGTGTTTGGTGCTGGGACGATAGGCCTTTGTGTTGCACTTACCTTAAAGTCTTATGGTGCAACAAATGTTACAGTCGTTGAGCCAAATGAACGTCGCTTGGCAAAAGCTAAAGAACTTGGTTTTAAAACCATAAATCCAACTACTAAAGAACTAAAAGAAAAGATACTAGAAGCTACTTCGGGAGTGGGAGCTGACTTTGTATTCGATTGTGCAGGGCATCCATCCGTTGTAGAATCCCTAACAGAAATTGTAAAGGTTAGAGGGAATATCATTATCGTCGCTATGTATAAACAGCCTCCTAAGGTTGATATGCGCGAGGGGATGTTCAAAGAGTTATCCATGAAGTTTGTCCGGGTCTATACAGATAAAGATTTTGAAATCGCGATTGAATTATTATCTAACAATCCCGAATTCGAGAAAATTATTACGCATTATCTAAGACCGGAGGAAGCAGGTAAGGGATTTGACTTATTAACAACCCAAACGGACGCAGTAAAAGTTATGTATGACTTTACATAGGAGGTATAAAAAATGAATGACTTATTTGATTTAACTGGTAAAGTTGCTGTTGTGACTGGTGGCAATCGAGGACTTGGAAAAGGGATGGCTCTTGGATTAGCCAGTGCAGGAGCGGATGTTGTGATTATTGCAAGGAATGTAACAGAAGATGTGCTTGATGAAATCCGAAATGAAGGTGTGAGAGCACATGGGATTAATTTTGACCTATCTAATTTTGATGAGTATGCATCCCTAGTTAATGGGATAGTGGAGGAATTTGGAAAAATCGATATCTTAGTAAATAATGCAGGAGTCCAAAGTCGCCACCCTTCTGTAGAGTTTCCAAAGAAAGACTGGGACTTTGTTATGGACATTAATGCTAATGCTGTTTTCTTTCTCTGCCAAGCCGTTGGTAAACATATGATAGAACGCGGAAAGGGTAAGATAATTAATTTAGCTTCGATGCTTTCTTTTGAAGGTGGTTATACGGTACCAGCCTATGCTGCTAGTAAAGGTGCTGTTATGCAATTTAGTCAATCGCTATCAAATGAATGGGCCAAGCTTGGCGTCAACGTGAATTGTATTGCGCCAGGGTATTTTGCTACAGAGATGAATACAGCAATTATGGAAGACGAAAATCGTTATAACAGTATTTTAGAGAGAATCCCTGCTGGAAGATGGGGGAATCCAGATGACCTAAGAGGTGCTGCTATTTTTCTAGCTTCTAAGGCATCGGATTATATGAACGGCTATACCATCGCTGTTGACGGCGGGTATCTTAGTAGATAGGTAGTAACTATTTTTTGAAATCTTATATATGAATTATTGATATACAGAAAGGGGAATTTTGATGGAAATCAGATATGCTACAAATCCAACAGACTTTAAACATTACACAGGGGAACGTATAAGAAATGATTTTCTAATTGAAAATCTGTTTGAAGAAGGAACAATAACAATGGTGTATTCACACTATGATCGTTTAATTGTAGGTGGTGCCGTTCCGACTGACAAACCGCTTGAACTAGAAGATAAGGAAACATTGAAGACGGAGTATTTCCTCGAAAGAAGAGAGGTTGGATTCTTCAATATATCAGACAACAAAGGAAAAATTAAAGTTAATGGTGAAACGTATGAACTGGGGAAAAGAGATTGTCTGTACGTAGGAAAAGGGAATGAGGAAGTATTGATTGAAAGTGTGGACCCATCCAGCCCTGCTAAGTTTTATGTTGTCTCTGCTACAGCTCATAAAACCTATCCTACCCAAATAATGAAACTAGAAGAAGCTACGCATAGACATTTAGGGGATGATTCTCAATCTAACAAACGGGATTTATATCAATATATTCATGCAGATGGTATTCAAAGCTGCCAACTTATGATGGGAATGACTTTCCTATCTCCAAACAATATGTGGAATACGATGCCCCCGCATGTGCATGACAGAAGAATGGAGGCATACTTGTATTTCGATCTTGATGAGGATGAAAAGGTTATGCATTTCATGGGCAGTCCAGAGGATACTCGTAAAATAGTCGTTTCCAATGAGCAGACTGTTCTTTCACCACCATGGTCTATCCACTCAGGTGTTGGTACAAAGAACTATACGTTCATCTGGGCAATGGCAGGAGAAAACTATACCTTTGATGACATGGATCATGTCGATAAGAATGATCTAAAATAAAAAACAGCAATAAAAATATAAGCCTGTAATAGGCTTATATTTTTATTGAAACATCGATCGTGGAGATGATTTTCATTGAAAACAAGTGAGTTAAAGAAAAAAATAGCAGGTGAAAAAGCGGTTGATTCAATAGAAAATGGTATGACGATTGGATTGGGTTCAGGTTCAACTGTCTATTGGATGCTTCGAAAGTTAAAGGAAAAAGTGGATAGCGGATTAAACATCAAAGGAATACCCACGTCAAAACGAACCGAGGGGTGGGCAAAAGAGTTTGGAATTCCACTAACAGATTTTAGTGAGACAACGAAAATAGATTTAGCAATCGACGGTGCTAACGAAATAGATACGAATCTCAATCTGTTAAAAGGTGGAGGGGGCTCTCTTGTTAGAGAAAAAATTGTAAATCATTTGGCTAATCGTTTAATCATTATTGCTGATGACGGTAAGTTATGTAACCAGCTTGGAAAACACCACTTACCAGTAGAGGTAGTTCCTTTTGGCTGGAAAGCTACGGCTAGGAGTCTAGAACAACTTGGATGCTCAACTACTATGAGGTTGCAGGATGAACAAGTGTTTATTTCAGATAATGGAAACTATATCATAGATTGTCATTTTGGATTGATAGAAAATCCTAATAAGTTACACGAACAATTAAAATTATTGGTTGGTGTTATAGAAACAGGTTTATTTTGTAACATGACGGACCTAGCCATTATTGGCCATGAGGAAAAAGTTGAATTACTTAGGTGATTTGACAAACGGGCACTTAGGGAGGAATCGTATATGAAAGACATCATAACAATTGGTGATGCAATGATTGCATTTAATCCTGTTACCACTGGACCAATGCGCTTTAGTGAGTCATTTGTAAAAAAAGTAGGTGGAGCAGAACTAAATGTAGTAATCGGATGTTCTCGCCTTGGGTTAAGTACTGGATGGATAAGCAGGTTGGGGAATGATGAATTTGGGAAGCATATTCGAAATTTTGCCAGAGGTGAAGGGGTAGACGTATCGCAAGTTGAATTAGTTGAAAACTACCCTACTTCGTTAAATTTTAAGGAAATAAAAGAAGACGGAAATGTAAATACATTCTACTATCGTGAAAAGTCTCCTGTATTAACCATGACCCCAGATAGTTTGCAGGAGGAGTATTTTCGAAATGCTAAGATCCTACATATAACTGGAATTTTCCCAGCAGTTAATACGGAGAACAATCTTCCTATCATGAAGCAGGCTATAAAGTTAGCCAAGAAACATGGTGTGATGGTTTCGTTCGATCCGAATATTCGTCTGAAATTATGGAGTAAAGAAGAAGCCAGTCGTATATTATCCAGCCTTCTCCCAGATGTAGATATATTACTTGCAGGAAGTGAAGAAATGGAAATCATCCTTGGGATAAATGAACCTAAAGCTATTATTGAGGCATGTAAGAAGTTTGGTATTAAATATGTCGCAATAAAAAAGGGTTCTGAAGGTTCGGTTGGCTATTATAACAATGAACAAATAGAGCTCCCAGCAGTTAAAGTAAAGAAAGTGGTTGATACGGTTGGGGCTGGAGATGGATTTAATGCCGGTTTTCTCTACGGTATTACAAACAATTGGCCCCTTGAAAAAACGTTAACATTTGCTAATACAATAGGAGCGATGGTTGTCGGGGTTAAAGGAGATAATGAAGGTCTACCTTATTACGATGAGGTTCTGGAACAACTAGGTGAGAAAGAGATTATAGAAAGATAGTGGAGGACGGGACTAAGTAAATATTGATGAGGAGGAGAATGAAAGTGTACGATAAATTAACGACACTTCAACAGTTAATTGAAAATAAAATTATTGCTGTAATCCGCGGGGAGAACGTCCAAGAAGCAGCGAAAATCGTTGAAGGTGCTTACTTAGGTGGAATTAAAGTAATGGAAGTTACGTATACGGTACCTAATGCTTCTAAGCTAATTAAAGACCTGTCCGAACAGGATGATAAGGATTGGGTTATTGGGGCAGGAACGGTATTAGATGAGGTTACCGCAAGATTAGCAATTCTATCTGGTGCATCATTTATTGTTTCCCCTTCATTCGATGAAAAAGTAGCTAAGCTTTGTAATCGATATCAGGTACCATACATTCCCGGTTGTTTTACTGCCAGTGAAATTATTAAAGCGATGGAGGCTGGAGCGGATATTATAAAGATCTTTCCAGGAAATGCAGTTTCCCCTTCCTTCATTAAAACGATAAAAGGACCAATCCCTCAAGTAAACCTAATGCCTTCTGGGGGAGTTAATCTTAATAATATTACGGAATGGATAGATAACGGAGCGGTAGCTGTTAGTATTGGCAGCAATATTTATAAGGATAGTATAGAAGAAATAAAAGAAGCTGCGTCTGAAATAGTAAACATCATGCAAAGGTAGTGGATAAGTCTAATTAGTCACAAGGTATTGGAAGATGGATTAGATTATCTATTTTTGGAAATTTCCCCTTTGCACTTTAAAAGTCTAAAAGAGTTGCCTGACTTAAACATTATACAAGTAACTGCTAGATAACATAATCAGGTCATTACTAGTCTTAGTCTTTGGAAGTCGTTTATTGGCTTCATTAACAATAAGGTAGTATATGAATTGGTTTGCCAAAATTGCTGTAAGAATAGTTTATCTTGTTAACTCCTTGCTTTGCTCATCACTAGCAATTTTGTAGTGGTGAGCAGTTTAACTCAGAGGAGTTTGATAAAATTTACAAAGTAAATGCATATGGAACTTTTTACATGATTAAGCATGCTGTTACATATATGAAAGAGAATAAATCAGGGAGTATTGTAAATGTGGGTTCTAACAGTACTTTAACTCCAACAGATTATCCCGGATATGCTAGCTCTAAGGGAGCGGTACGTACCATGTCATACACGTTTTCTGGTATTCTTGCTAAGGATAAAATTCGTGTGAATGCTTTAATTCCTGGAACCACCAGAACGCCAATGGTACAGGCTATTTTCGATAATCCGGAGTTAGCAAAGAAATATATTGAAACCATTCCACTAGGTGAAGTTGTAGAACCCGAAGACCTTGCCAATGGGGCACTTTACCTAGCCTCAGATGAAGCACGCCGCGTGACTGGAACAGAATTAGTTGTTGACGCAGGTATGTCTTTATAATTGTAAAGGAGACTGAAACTTTTCGTTTTAATCCCGTTAACCATCAGTCCATATCTACGGCTTAGATATGGACTGAAATACTAAAACACCAGATATCCATTAAATAAAGGATCTCTGGTGTTATTTTATGGTGTAACAATTGTTCCATCAGGTATTCTACTTTGTGTCCATTCATGGGGTCTATATACGACTGGATATTCTGCTGCTTTTTCTTCATCAAATTCGACACCAATCCCAGGTTTTTCAATTGGATACAGAAACCCTTTTTTTGGCTTTGGAACATAACTAAATAGGGATTCTGTCGTTTCTTTCCCAACGAAAACAGAAGAGATAGTATGATGAATTCATAAGAGTTTTATAATACTTTAACTAGTATTACTTCACTCAATCCAGCTTAACAAGTTGTCTTATTTTGTAACCAAAACAGGACTACAGCCAGCCCTCTATTAAATGAAATATATTGGATTCTTTAGCTTTTCTAATAAGATAATGCATATCTATATTATCTTTGTGGATGTAAAACATACGATAAGCCCATTCATAATCCTCATCTTCCTTTGGGTAGTTTTTAAAAGAAACTCCCTCTACTCTATGGATGATGATGTCCTCCACTCCAATTACATAAATTTTGCGGCCGGAGGGAAGTGTGAGTTCATAGACATGTTCCTTACTTCCTTCTAACTGGCTGCTCGGTACTTCAACAGCTATTTCAAAATCTTTATGATACCAAACTCTTTGTATTTTATCGAAACCAAGAGATAAAAGGACTTCATTAAACAAATCCCATCCCTCGCTAACGAAATCGATGTCGTGGGTGTGATAGTCATCCCTAGTGTATATTTCTACTGATAGTCCTCCTACAATAATAGGATGGATGTTTTTTGAAGCCAAGTATTCGGTCAACAAAGAAGAAAACTCTAGCTGCTTTTCGAACTTCGGCTTATCTTTCAATTTGTTGAATTCTTTTTTAAGCTCCTCAATTGTAATCATAATACAAGCGCCTTTTCCCAATACTTCTTATTTTCCCAGCCTCTACGGCTTTTTCCCACCTGTTTAAAGAGATTTCATCTAATGCTATTTTTTCGCCTGCAGAACGAGCTCTTGATTTTTTTCGTCGTTTTGAACCAAATTCTTTTTGTATGATTTCATTTGCCTGTTTCTTATTTGTAATGATGTTGTCATCGATATCATTTAAATTAATCTTTCTCATTAAAACCACCCCTTTTACCAATTCCTAAAGGTAATGTACTTTAATAAATACTCAGTTGAACACCTTCATATTCTAATTATAATCATTTCTTGTCCAAATGAAACTCTTCATGAAACGATTTCTGAAATGATTACTATTGTTGATTACGCTAGCCGCCTCCATCTTTTTTACGGGATTTATTAAACTTCCCCAAACTTCAACCCATGATAAACCCTCGTTATATCCTAATATGGTTTTCAAGGTCTGGAGAGCTTTTTGGCCCACACTAAGTTATGGATGTTCCTCGATTTCTTATTCGCTGAAATAATTAAAAACATTAGTCTCCGATTTTCATCTGCCATCAGGGGGTCCTTTTTTGCCAATTACTCAGTAGGATATGATTCCTTCACTGCCTTAGTAAGAAATCTAGCGTCTATTAAATCGTTAATATAGGTGTCAATGGTGCGATGGTATTTTGTAACTGGTTCATTTAAAAAGGACGTTTCACGCACGCCTTCCATATGATAGGAATCAACTGGCCAGTGCAGGAGATTTCCTTGTTCATCATAATACCAGTCTTGTTATTTTCGAGAAGTGAAAATGGGATGTTCAACGGAAAAAACAAAGCTCCCCAGGTTTTAATGAATCATGAACCTTTTCACAAATTGTTTTAAATGATTTAACATAGTGAGATGCAAGAGAGCTGATTACAACGTGAAATTGTGAGTGTGAAAAATCGATGTCTTCGATTGGCCCTAATATTTGAAATGGAAGGATCTTGTGGCATTTCACGAGCTCTTTAGATCATTTTTTCAGAAATATCCACACCTGTCACAGAGCGTGCTTTTGTTCACGTGCCTCTCGACAATGCCAACCGAAACCACAGCCTAAGTCAAGAACCATTTACAGAGCGTGGCATTTGTTCGTATGTAGAAAAGAAATTTGGATAGTCAAATTTATTCTGTTTCATTGTGAATCCATCACCTGTTTTTAATGTAATCAAGTAGGATTAATTAGTAGCACCGCCCCAATCAGAACGATAAGAATAAAGACGTAACGTTCAAATTTATGACTAGGGATACGCCGATGTATAAAAGTACCTAAAATAGTTGCGACAATTATAAATGTCAAGGAAAGACCAAAGAGTGTAAATACATCCTTTGTCCATAATCCTCCAAGTGCTTGGCCTAGAACTGCTGGCCGATCGATGTGACGCCATCCTGTAGTAACGGCAAGCAAAGCTAGTGTAAGCCCGGCCAATCCAATCAGCGATATAGCAGTATGTAAATCTAATGGTAGTAGTGCAAGAAGAGGCATCCCTATAACAGCTTCTCAAAAAAAACGTTGCTCTCATTAAAGAGCCGAGTAAAACAACGGCAATGACAAATAGGATGAGTGTGGTAGACATATAAACATATAAAACAACTCCAGTAGATTAATAATATAGCATCAATTATCTATCTCTACTACATCCTGGCGTAACCTGCCGTAAGATTCCCATTTTAATCATGAAGTGAAACAGTAAAGTTTAAGTGGTAGAAAACGGACGCTAACACCCCGATCGTTTAACTAGCAATTAGTGGGATTGATATTTAACTTTATAATTCAATTTCCTTAATTATCTTTGCTGGATTTCCGCCAACCACCACGTTATCTGGTATGTCTTTTGTTACGACTGCTCCTGACGCAATGACTACATTATTACCAACGGTGACCCCCGGGTTTATAATGGCCCTGCCCCCAATCCATACATTGTCTCCAAATGTTATTGGTTTTGCGTATTCTTTACCAGAATTACGTTCAGTCGGGTTAATGGGATGTGTTGCTGTATAAATTTGTACGCCTGGTGCAAGCATGCAATTATCGCCAAATCGCACTTCACAAACATCTAAAATCGTACAATCGAAATTTGCATAGAAGTTCTCTCCAACATGTGTGTTATATCCATAATCAAATCGAATAGTAGGCTCCATGTAAATAGTTTCGCCCGTTGATCCGAGTAAGTCTTTTAATAACGCTGTTCGTATTTTTTCATCTGTTTCGATGGTTTCATTATATATTCTGACCTTGCGCCTTATTTCTTGCCGATCTTTTACTAATTCGGGATCCGAAGGGTTGTACATTTCTCCTGCTAACATGGTTTCTTTTTCTGTCATTGGTTTATTCTCCTTTAGTTAATTTATCCCGCCTTAACTGGCAGTAAGACCCCTACTTCCAGAAAGCGGGAAGCAATCAAGTATTCTAAGCATGGGATCAACTGCCAGTAAAAGTCCGGTTCGTTCAACTAACATTTGGTGAGGGAAGAAAAGCCCTCACCAAATGAAGTTTCATTTTATAAGTTATTACCCTACAAGCACCTTTTTGCGTAAAAGCTTGTTTAATTGTTCCGAGCTTAAAAGCATCACGGAAATATATAAAACGATAAAGAACGGAAAGATTGCTATTGTTGAAAGTGATGCAATCCAACCAAGTAGAGGCGGCAAAAAGGTACTACCTGTATAGGCTACAGCCATTTGGTAACCCATGATAGTCTGAGAATGCGTTTTACCAAAACGTGTTGGAGTTTCATGCAGCATACATGGGTAAATCGGTGCTAGACCAAATCCAATCATGATAAAACCTACTAGTGAAATTGGATGAGGGAAAGGCAGTACGAGAAGCGCGGCCCCTACTAATGCTGTAATTTGCCCAATTCGTATCAGCATGCGATTACTCATTTTAAACGTAACAAAACCAGTTAGAAATCTACCAACCGTTAATCCACCCCAATAAAAGGATACCCACTGTGCAGCCGTTGCCGCTGACAGATCCTTCACATTTACAAGAAAACTACTGCCCCACAGCCCAACTGTTGCTTCCACCCCACAATAAAATAGAAAGGACAACAGCGCTAGCTTCACTCCTCTTACTTGCAAAGGTTTTACATGCTTGTCATGTTCCAGTGTTTCTTCCTCAATCGTTTCTTCTGCTAATGTCATACTTTTATTTTTCGCTACCTTATTCCACAATGGAAAGGAACAGAGCAGGATAGCTGCTAATGCGAACTGAATTGTAGCAATGGTTAAGTAACCACTCCTCCAAGCCTGCTGTCCTGAAATAAATTGTGCCATGATGATTGGTCCAAAGGTTGCTCCCACACCCCAAAAACTATGTAACCAACTCATATGGTGTGCCTTATAATGTAAAGCAACATAATTGTTTAGTGCTGTATCTACAGCTCCGGCACCTAACCCAAGGGGAATGGAGCAAATAACCAACCAAAAAATCGACGGTGCAAAATAAAACCCAAGTAACGCGCCAGCCGTCAATAGGACGCTGATAAATGTAACCTTTGCAGTCCCGAATCGCCTGATAACCTTCCCACTAACTAAGCTGGAAATAATGGTACCAGCAGAGATGATCATAAACAGGTATCCTGCTGCTTCAAGTGGAGCTCCTATGTCCTCTCGTATCACTGGCCATGCGGCACCTAATAATGAATCAGGTAAACCTAAGCTAATAAAGGCCAAATATATAACAAGTAAAAGTAATATTGTCATGTAATCTCCTTTTTCCAATTTAGTTCTGGAATCAACTTATTAAAAGCGTTTAATAAGTTGATAAAAATTTCAGCATCCAAACGTCGTTGAATGCTTAGTATTATCTTTTAAGAAGTATCATTGATTCCGTCGATCATTATTTCAAGACAAAGCGTTTGTAATCCAAATAAATAGTCCTGTTGCCAATCGCTTATTGCAAATTCCGGTAGATGTTCGGATGGAACATAAGTTGCGCTTACATCTTTAATTTTTTCTACAAGGCTTCCATCCACTTGGTTATCACAAAAAATAAACATATGTGGATTAATAATAGTTACAAAAGAAGCTACTAATCTACTAATGGCATCAATCTCCGCACTCCCATTTATGACTACATTTTTTGATCCATAATTTAAAGCTTGTAGAAAATTTTGGTTATTATATTGTGGGATAAACTGAACCTCTCCGGAGAAAAACGTACTTCCACGAACCACATCCCCATTCAACAAAATACCTGTTCCCGGCCCATTGTGCCCAGCATATAAATATACAAGGGACTGATTTTGAATTTTTCGGTTGTGGTAATATCCGAGAACAGCTGCATTCATGTCGTTCTCAACAGCGACAGGGAGAGAAAAATACGCTTCATAATATTCCTTTAAATCTATATTATGAAATTTCTCATATCCAGGTATATGAAAAATCCGACCATTTTCAACTGAACCAGGGACACCAATCGCCATCGAGCTGATTTTTGGATTGGCGGTTATAATTTGGTCGATATGAGTAGTTAATAGATGTAACCCACTATCTAATAATACAGTTGAAATCTTGCCTTGATCCTTTATTTCGCCCAAACAATTAAAAATTGTATAATTGGTCTCCGTCTTCTCTAAGAATATCGCAAGGCCAAGCCTATATTCTGGATTGTACCTATACCTTTTCGCTCTTCTACCACCACTGGATTCGTCCAACCCAGCCGAAATAATTTCGCCATTGTTCTCCATCTGCGTTAGAATTTTGCTGATAGTCGGGAAACTAATTTCCAATTTATTGCGAAGCTCTACTTTTGTTGCACTTCCATATTCCAAAAGTGTTTTGCGGATATCACGAAGGATTATCCTCTTCATTGATTTTGGATTCGTTAATTTTTCCTGCACAAAGTTCACCACCTTAAGAACTTATTAAAACGTTTTAATAAGTTATGGGGAAACTATACCATATTAATTTTTTTATAACAATGGAAAAATTAATATGGTTTTTTTCATCAAACCTCAGCCTTTGAAAGAAGTTTCTTTTTACCAAATACAGAGTACACAAGAACGACATAACGTGTATATGGAGTGGAACATGGGAGGGTTAAAGTTAATAGTAATCCTGATTGCATTGTTGATTAGTGGTTGTGTAAAAGAAAAGGATGCAAGCAGTGAAAGTAAAGAGGAACCTACCCAACGTCAGAGATGGATATGGAGGAAGATAAAGAAGGCAGTGAAGCGGTCACAAGTGAATTTGGTGATTTAGAAATACAGCTGAGTGGGGAAGTAATCGTGGATGAGGATCAGCTAAGAGTTAGAAGGGAAAAGCAATCTACTGGTTATATGAGGTGAAGACGGAAAAGTAATGATATGATCTAGAAGAATAGGATGATAAATTAGCTTTAACAAGGAGGGCTTTTTATGGAAAGGCATCATCAAGTTTTATTAAATCAAGTCCGTACATTCAGACAAGATGTATTGGATGTAGTTCAAGATGTTACCGAGAAAGAGGCGGAATTTATACCCAAAAACTTTAGAAATAATATTCGTTGGAATTTAGGACACATTTATTTAGATCAATTTATGTGGATCGAAACCTTAACCGATAAATCATCCGAAACAGTAAAACGATTTAATAACTGGTTTGGGTTTGGGACAACTCCACAAGATTTTACTTCTGAAACACCTAAATTAGATGAATTAGTTAGTTTACTGAAAGGTCAACCTGATGTAATTGAGGATTTATATGTTAATAGATTAAATAGAGAATACCCTTCTATCGACATGGGGATGTATACCATTGAACAAGTCCTCGTACGTACAATTTTTCATGAAGGTATGCACTTACAGGCTATCATGGATATCAAGAAATTCTTGTGATTATTAATCCATTCAACTAGGAGTGGTTTTTGGTATTTAAAATACTATCCTATTAAATAAATTAGTTATTCTGTTTTGATGTGTAGTTGTGTTCATGTATTGTAACTAATTTTCATCATTTAAAGCTTCTGAGAAACCTCTAGCGTTTATTATGAAAAGAATAGACTATATAAAGAAAGATGACGTATGTCCTATCTCTGCATTACAGGCAGATTATAATTATTTACCAGAGGAAATGAAGCGGAAAATCCAAGTCATAAGCAAATTAGAAATAGACTATTTAACAGAATTACTTTTAGAAGTAAAAAAGAAGGATATCTAAAAGAAGAGATGGGCAGTGTTGAGGGGATAGCTGTCCTCCTTCTTACTAGCGTAAAAGGCGGATTACAATACAATCGTATTGTTGAAGAAGACTTGATGTCTACATTACTGAATCAATTTGGAAATTTTATTATTAGTGATGAAAAGAGGTAGTGTTATGGAAAGAAGAGTTGTAGTAACAGGATACGGAACAGTTTCTCCATTAGGCAATGATGTTCATACGTTTTGGAAAAATAGTATAGAAGGTAAATCGGGGATTAAAAAAATTGTATCAGATGACTTTAAAGATATTAATACGCAGATTGCTGGATATATTACAGATTTTGACGCTGAGAAGTACATGGAGAAAAAAGAAGTAAATAAATATGATTTGTTTGTTCAATACGCAATCGCAGCGGCTCAACAAGCTTTGGACCAATCTAACCTTAATTTGCAAACAGTTAACAAGAAACGACTCGGTGTATACATTGGTTCAGGTAATGGAGGAATAAATACTACCTTGGAAAATTACAGTTCTTTTTTAGAAAAAGGGCCTAAAAGGGTTTCACCATTTATGATTCCTATGATGATTAGTAATATGGCAGCTGGAGTGATTGCGATAAAATATGGACTTCAAGGTCCCAGTTTTTCGCCTGTTTCCGCTTGTGCAACGGGGAATCAATCTATTGGCGAAGCATATTTAAATATAAAACATGGATATTCAGACGGGATTTTGGCTGGTGGTTCAGAGGCACCAATTAACCCATTGGCTTTTGCAGGCTTTTCTAAGATGAGGGCGATGTCAACAAATAATGATCAGCCCCATCAAGCAAGTCGACCATTTGATGGGAACAGAGATGGTTTTGTCATGTCAGAGGGAGCCGGTGTCTTATTTCTGGAAGAATATGAACATGCAAAAGAAAGAGACGCCACAATTTTAGGTGAAATAATCGGATATGGGTCCACCACAGATGCCTATCACATTACGTCACCCGATTATAACGGAGCAGCAAATGCGATGAGGTTGGCTTTAGATATGGGAAAAATCCAGCCGACAGATGTAGATTACATCAATGCACACGGGACAAGTACTCCTGAAGGCGATAAATCAGAAACTAAAGCAATCAAGGATGTTTTTGGACATCACGCATACAATCTTAAAGTTAGCTCTACCAAATCAATGACTGGACATCTTTTTGGTGCTGCTGGCGGGGTTGAGGCCATACTTACTTTAAAGAGTATGGAAGAGAATGTGATCCCTCCAACTATTAATTATGAACACCCCGATGAAGCGTGCGATTTAGATTATGTTCCAAACAACGCTGTGAAGCAAAATGTTAAGTATGCCATCTCTAATGGTTTTGGATTCGGAGGGCATAATGCCGTCCTGGCATTTAAAAAGTTCTGTGAATAAGGAAATTAAAATATGAGTGACACGTGACTAAAGCACTATTTTCACAATCAACACTACCCATCCTCACCCCCTCTAGGTATACTAAACTCAGAGAAAAGGCGCAGGAAACTTGTCCTGGCAGGAACATGGAGGGTTTGAGTTGAGGAAAATATTACTGGCAATCATGGTTGTATTATTGATTAGTGGCTGTACAAACGAAGAGGACGCAGCAAGCGAGAGCAAAGAGGAAAAGGGCAACACGACGGAAGAAGCGAAGGGCACAAACAAAGAAGCTGAAAAAGAGGTAGAAGCAGCGAACACGTCGACTGAACTTGGCGATTTAGAAGTGCAGCTGTCGGGTGAAGCCATCGTAGAAGAAGATAAGATTACAATAGAAGGGGAGAGCAACCTGTTGCCGGGTTCACGAATTTACTCAGGTGGTTTGACGGATGGCGGTTTTGCCTCCTCTAATTTTATTGATACCGCAGAAGTTCAAGAAGATGGATCATTTTCTTTTGAATTTTCCGGTATTAGCCAAAGTACTACAGTAGATTTGGAGTTATACAATAATAGTGATGAATCAAAAGCGCATTACGGCGAAAATTTGGAGAAAGTAACAGGACCCCAGGTGTATGTCACCGAAAAGCATGGCGAGTTTGAGGTGAGGGCGGAATTCTATATTGATGTCGATAAGCCGATGCCATACGCCATTCCTATTGAAATTCCTGAGTGGCAAGAAAAGCCTGCTGATTATGGCGAGCCGGAAGTCCGGATGGAAGTAGAAATGGACAGTGACCACGAATACTTATATTTTCACGGGAAAACAAATCTGGTGGAAGGTACATGGATTGGTGGGAATCTCCGAAAGGCTTCAGGGATAATTGATGCATTCTCGTATGGATTTACCCGAATAAATCCGGATGGAACGTTCGTATTACAAGTGCCTTATTATAAGCTGCAAGAAGGAATGTACATGCCGATACGGTTTGAGCCCCAGAACAATACGTGGGAAGATACGCTAACTGCCTATGGCGAGCATGGTGAAAAGTTGAAGGGGGACCTGGTTAAAGAGGAAGGTGAAAATCGCTATCTAGAATTGATCGTACCAGTTGATGCCCCGAATTTTGATCCTCCTGAAGATGTTGGATTAACCATGGATGATGAAGAAGTAAAAATCCAAATGCCGGATGATTTACTATTTGATTTTGATGAAAGTACTTTAAAAGAAGAGGCGAAAGCAACACTGGATGATGTGATCAAGGATTTACAGAAGCTGGATGATAACACAAAAATCCAAATTAATGGCCATACCGATAATGTCGGGGAAGCGGATTATAACTTAAAGCTATCCAAGGAACGTGCCGATGCCGTTTGGGCTTACTTAAAGGAAAATGGAGAGGTGTCTGGGCTGGATGTAGAAATAGAAGGCTATGGTGATACCAAGCCGATCGCTTCCAATAAGGATGAAGAAGGGCAAGAGCGCAATCGTCGGGTGGAGATTGTGATAAATCCGAAGTAAAATTCCAGGCAACAAAAAGGAGCAAATCTGCTCCTCTTTGTTGCCTATTTCTTTTTCAAATGCCTAAGATAGCCCATTGAAGAGGCAAATGCTGCAGTTCTGGCAGGGACTCCTTTTTTCATTAAGTTCTCTGCGGTTTCTTCGATCTTTTCTCCTGCACCCTTGATTTTCATAGTGGACCCTCCTTTCTTGATTAGTATTTGTGGCGTGGGGGAAAATATTTAGGGATAGAGGGTTTCTGAGGAAATTACAAGAAGAGGCGGAGAGGCTTTCATATCCGCTTCTTCTAGTTTTACGTTTATGCTAGTCTTTTTTCTTTTGGAAAAC
Source organism: Oceanobacillus kapialis (assembly GCF_044790185.1). GTDB lineage: Bacteria > Bacillota > Bacilli > Bacillales > Amphibacillaceae > Oceanobacillus_B > Oceanobacillus_B kapialis. The sequence continues at coordinate 2,927,539 of NZ_CP085256.1, read as the reverse complement.
GGCCCCCAACACAAAAGCTGCAATTAATTGAGCAGCTGGTATTAAAACAAGATACACGACGAATTCTAAACAAAATACTACGGAGTAAAGAATGAAATAGAATATCGTTCTGAAAAAGGAATCTCGATTATCGTTATAACTTTGCCAAACGTTTTCGGATATGCCGTGGTCAAATATATTCAAACAAATTACATAACCTAGAATTGCACTTATAATGAATAGCAAAATTGTTATACCGCCAGAGAAATTAATAAATAAAACGATAAGTACCGTAGAAATAATTAAGATGATGATTATAGGTGTAATAGAACCAAATAAATCCATAACCATTTCATCAAACAAACCAATGATCATTCCTGGTAATGCTAAGATAAAACTACCTGCTAATACAGGGACTAAGACTACAGTTGCTAAAAGCATGATTAAAAACATGAACCCACCCATTGATGACATTACCTCCTAAAATTCGCATACGCTTTGAGTGATTTTTGGTTTTCTACTTTTAGATCTATCCGCGTTCCTAGCTTCCATCTCTAAAGACTGCATCGCTTTGCATTGCATCTGTCTTTTCCATGTTGCTTACCCTCTCTTTATTTCTTCATTTCCATACCAGTATATTATCGGCTGATTTGACGGGTTTTTTAATTTTGGTGGGATTTTTTTGGGATTGTCAAGAATAAATGTAATCTATAAGAAATCGACTCGATAGAGCATAACTTATATACTTACTTTATTAGTGGTATCTAATTAATAATCCCACCATTTACATTTCATTCACTTTCACATTGATTGAAAACGAAAAAAATTGACAAGATAAAAGGTAAAATATAAACTCAAAATGTGAAAGCGCTATACGTATTGATTGTTTTTTAGAGTACTAGATCTGTTCCTGAAAAGGTATTTTAAACTTGTTATTACAATAGAGGAAGGAGAAAGTGTATGAGTAATAAAATTTGGATTGGTACCAATTGGAAAATGACAAAAACACTTAAAGAGGGTCTGGCTTATACAGAAGAATTAAACGAATTATCAAAGAAGGTGTCTTCAAATATTGAATTATTTATTATCCCTTCACATACAGCGTTAATTCCAATTCATGAACTTACTTCTAAATCAAGGATTCATATCGGAGCACAAAATATGCATTGGGAGGAAGAAGGTGCTTATACCGGAGAAGTTTCTCCTCGTATGTTAGAAGAAATCGGGATTGACATGATCGAGCTCGGGCATTCGGAACGCAGGCAATATTATAATGAAAATGATCGTGAAATTAATAAAAAGGTGCATGCCGGGCTAAGCCATGGATTCACACCACTTGTATGTATTGGAGAAAATCTCGAGCAGAAAAATAATAACATATCCAAAGAAGTGTTAGCAGCACAATTAAAGGTTTGCTTGAAAGACGTAACGAAAGAAGAGGTCACTAAAGTAATGGTCGCTTATGAACCAGTTTGGGCAATAGGTGAGAATGGTATCCCTGCTGATGCTACTTATGTGGCAGAGGCCCATGCATTTCTTCGTCAGCAGTTAGTTGAACTGTATGGTGAAACAGGTGCAAAAATCCCATTGTTATTTGGAGGAAGTGTCAACCTAGAGAATTTTATGGAATATATTAAGATTGAAGATGTAAATGGTTTATTTATTGGCAGAGCTGCATGGAATATGGATAGCTTTAAACAAATCCTTCATCGGTTGGATGATTTGTTCGCATAAGCAAAAGAAATGTCTATCAAATGAGTTTGATAGACATTTTTTAATGCGAATGACAAGAATAAGTGTGAAAGTAAAGGTTAGTCTGTAAGTTCAATCTTGACTCCCTTTTGTCCTAATTCTTCAGTAAAGTCTTTATTAAGTGGTTGATCTGTTATTAACGAATCAACTTCATTTAGTTTCGCGTAGACAGCGCTTGAGGTAGCACCAATTTTTGATGAATCTATTAAGGCTATTACTTTATTCGCTCTTTTGATCATCTCAATCTTAAGAAATACTTCATATAAGTTGAAATCTGTTAAGCCGTTTGAAATGGAGAAGCCTTTAGCGGAAGTGTACATCGTGTCAATATTTACATTGTCTAATATGCTTATTCCGAGCGTTCCTTCAATTGCACTAGATACTCTGGTCGCTACTCCTCCAATCAGAATCACCGTAATACTTGGGTTTTCTTTTAACAATAGAGCTGTTTGTATTCCACTAGTAACGACAGTAAGTTGTAAGGACTGTTTACTTATGTAACGCGCCAATTCAAGTACGGTAGAGCTACCATCTAATAATATGCATTGTTTATTTTTAATTGTTTGAAATGCTTTTTCTGCTATCTTAACTTTTTTATCTATATTTCTCTTACTTCGCACCGAAAAACTTGTATCATTTTCCCTGTCTCCACTTAAAACTGCCCCTCCATGAGTCCGCGTTAACAGGTTATCCTGTTCTAAGCAATTAAGATCCATACGCAGCGTCGCCTCAGATACCCCAATTTCTAAAGCGAGTTCTTTAACCGTTATCCGCTTCTTCGCTTTTAACAGTCTCAAAATAGTACTTCTTCTTTCATTTACGAACATTTTCACTTTATCACAACCTTCTTCATATTATTCCTTTTAAGAAAAACGTCTGCAGAAACATGGTGCGCTTACAATATTGGTATTGCGATTAAACCTTCGTTATATATTTAAAACAATAATAAATAAAAACATATTATTTAATATACGAAATTAAATAAAAAAAATATTGACAACTTACAAATAGATGATAATATAATCGTAAAGGAATATGAAACCGATTACAAGAAAGAAAAATTTTAATCTTTTAAATTATAGGTGTTAGGGGTGTTTTAATGGCAATTAAATTTGGCTGTCATGGTTCAACATGGGAACTTGATTATGACAAAGAAATTGATTACTTAGATGATATTATGGACACAGTTCGTGAGGCAGGATTCAAAGGTATTGATGTACAAGTAGCGATGTTAGGGAAATATAAAGAGCATCCAGAGAAGCTAAAAGTAGAACTAGACAAAAGAGGAATTGAACTTGCAGCTCTGACCGTTCCTTTTTCTTGGGAGTATGATGAAGAAACGAAAGAAGAGAAGGAACATGCAGATTATTTTATAAACTACCTAAAACATTTCCCGCAAGCAGTAATGAACGTTCCTTCCAGAGTTGGACCGCACAGAGAAAATCTACTAAACAGGCAAAAACAAATAATAAATTGTGCGAATGCTTTAGGTAAACGAGCATTTGAACAAGGTGTTGTGGCATCTTTCCATCCAGCTTCACCAGCGACTTCGTATTTTAGAACACAAGAAGATTATAACGTCTTGTTTGAACTACTAGATACAAGATACATAGGGTATACTCCTGACGCTGGTCATATCAAAGCTGGTGGAATGGATCCAGTAAACATTATTAACGAAAACTTAGCCATTATAAAACACGTGCATTTTAAAGATTGTTCCAACAACTTTGAATGGCGGGAAATGGGTACCGGCGACATTAATTTTCCTGCAATTGTCCAGAATTTAAAAGAATACGGCTATTCTGGGTGGATAATGGTTGAAGAAGAAACAGAAGAGGCAGCGGTGGATCCAGATAAAGTAATACATGAAGTAGGTAATTATGTTCATAAAAAGTTAGAACCGGTGATTTAAAAGTGAAAAACACACTGCAAGATTGGTGAGATAATTTGTAGAAGTTTTTATTACACAAAGGGAGGGTTTGAAAAAAGTGTGTTCATTCCATTGCTTCGTATGATTTAAAAAATAAGGGGGATATAAAATGAAATTCAAGTTTTCTATTTTGTTAGCGGTTTTACTACTTATATTATCGGCGTGTGGTTCTGAAGCGAATAGCGATTCTTCTGGTAATTCAAATGAAGGTAGTGCTACTGACTATCCAGAAAGAGATATTGAAATTCTTGTAGGGCATGGTGCAGGCGGAGGAACAGATTCATTTACAAGAGCTGTTGCTAAAGAACTTGAAGAAATTTTGGGTGTTAATGTAAACGTTGTCAACCAAGAAGGTGGCGCAGGTGTGGTAGCGATTCAGAATGCATACAACGCACCAGCAGATGGCCATACATTGGTAGGGATCTCGGCTTTTCCTATTACGACAGCAGCTGGAACAAACCAATACGGCTTAGATGCATTTACTCCAATTGCTAGATTTCAAAGTGACACATACGCTCTTTGGGTAAACCCGGAGAAATATGAGAGCATTGATGAGTTTGTACAAGCTGCAAAAGATAATCCAGGCGAAATTAGTGTTGGAGGTACAGGTTCATTAGGGATGGACGAAATTACGGCCTTCACATTTGGGCAAGAAGCAGGGGTGGAGCTAAACTTTATCCCACAAAACGGATCTGGGGAAATGCATGCAGGTGTTATCGGTGGACACCTAGATGCTATGTTTGATGAATTTGGGCCTACTCAGTCGCTTTACGAAGAAGGCGATATTAAACCACTTGTCGTATTTTCTGAAGAAAGACTGGAAGATTTTCCAGATGTTCCAACAACAGTTGAAAATGGTTGGGATTTAACGGATGGTAATGAACGTGGGTTTATGATCAAAAGTGAAACAGATCCAGAGATTATTGCAGCTTTAGAAGATGCAATGAAACAGGCATACGAAACAGATTCATACCAAGAGTACGAAGAAAATAATTACCTTCACTTGAGAGAAGGCTGGATGAATTCTGAGGAGTATACTACTCGATTAGAAGAAAGTATTACTAAATTTGAAGAGATTCTAGCAGAACTTCAAAAATAATATATAAATTATTATGGTAGAAGGGTTACCCTTCTACCAATTACATAAGGAGGGGAAAGGTTGACAAGGTCAAATTATTTTTTATCCATTTTTACGATTCTCTTTTCCGTATTCTTCTTGTACATGACATCACGCATTCCCCAAAGTAGTTCAACATATATTATTGGCCCCAAAACGTGGCCGATCATTCTTTTAACACTAATGTTAGTTTTGGGGATCATTATGTTTATTAAGACTTATTTTCAGGCTAAAAAAGATGTTGAAGATGTAGTAAGTGAAGAAAAAGAACCTGTGAAAAAAGTCTTTAATGTTCATGCTTCCATTATCGTGGCAGTAATAGTTGGTATTTACTTATTCTTACTAAATACATTGGGTTTTATCCTGTCTTCCTTACTCTTCATTTTTGTTGTTTCATTATTACTAGGTATTAAGCGGAAGACTCATTCCATTTTGTTATCGGTAATAGGTACTGCGGCCCTTGTTTATCTATTTTGTATATTACTAGGAATACCTTTACCAAGAGGTATAGGAATCTTTAGAGATTTAAGCTTATTATTCTATTAATACATAACCAGTAAGGGGGGTTAAAATGCTAGAGAATATTATGATCGGGTTATCAAACATTGGTGACCCATTTAATTTATTTATCTTATTTGCAGCTGTATCAGTTGGCTTTGTAGGAGGAGCTATTCCTGGTATTAGTGGAACGATGTTAATAGTTATTCTTCTTCCATTAACTTACGGATTAGATGCAAATGCCGCATTCATTCTACTAACTGCAATCTATGCGACTGCTTCTTTCTCAGGAGCAATTAGTGCGATTTTATTCCGGACCCCAGGTACTCCTGAGGCAGTGGCAACAGTTTTTGATGGCTACCCAATGGCGCAAAACGGTAAGGCCGGTAGAGCGTTAGGGATTGCTATTTTTAGCTCCGCAACAGGAGGAATTGTTGGAACAATATTCTTAATCACGTTAACGCCTTTATTGTCCAATGTCGCTTTATCGTTCTCCTCTCCAGAATATTTTGCGCTAGCTGCATTAGGATTGACGGTAGTAGCTTCCTTAAGTGGAAAGGATATTATCAAAGGATTAATAGGTGTGTTATTTGGATTAATGCTTGCAACGGTGGGGATGGATGCTTTAACAGGCACATTGCGTTACACATTTGGAAGTGCACAAATGACTTCTGGAATAGAGTTAATTCCTGTCTTGATCGGTCTTTTTGCAGTATCTGAGTTCTTGAAGAAATCAAGTGAAATAACGGATGGCTTAAAAAAGACCACAGAAAAGGTAAAAACAAAGATTTTCGAAATGAAGATTTTCAAAAAAATATATGGAACAATGGCTCGATCATCCTTAATCGGGGTATTTATCGGTATTTTACCAGGTATTGGAGCAACCACTGCTGCTATGCTAAGTTATAGCGAAACCGTTAGATGGACGAAGAATCCTGAACCTGAATTTGGAAAAGGGAATCCAAAAGGTATTTCGGCATCTGAAACGTCCAACAATGCAGCTGCTATGGGTACCTTAGTTCCATTGCTATCACTTGGAATTCCAGGTGGAGCTACAACTGCAGTGATCTTAGGAGCGTTTATTTTGCACGGCATGCAACCTGGACCTACGTTATTTAGAACAAATTCAGAATTGATGTATACCATTTTTGCTGGACTGTTAATTGCTAATATCTTAATTCTAATATTAGCAAAACCATTTATAAGGGTATTCACTAAAATTGTCAATATTCCATATTACGTGATGGGTCCACTTATCCTTATACTATGTATGATTGGAACCTATGCAGTAAGGAATTCTTACTTTGATGTATGGATTATGTTTATTTTCGGTTTTCTAGGATTTTTCTTAGAGAAGATGAAGTTCCCGTTGGCTACTATTATTTTAGGGGTTGTTCTAGGGCCGATTGCGGAAAGTGAGTTCCGTCGATCGGTGGAAATGGCTAATGGTGATTTATCTATCTTTTTCACTAGACCGATAAGTTTAGGGTTATTAATTGTAGCAGTGCTCATGCTATTTTTCCCAATAATTATGAATTACATTAAAAAAAGAAAAGCAAAGAACTAAGATTAAAGAACGTTTAGAAGGGTTTTTGTTTTATGAGTGCTTTTTATGAAGCTGTACTCCCAGTATTAATGGTTTTTACAATAGGTTTCATTGTGCAAAAGATAAAAAAGGTAGATTTAAAAGCTATCTCGACCATTTCCATTTATATTTTTATACCAGCATTAGTATTTAGGTCTATATATGAGACAGAGTTTCAACAGCAACATCTTATTCTTGTAGTAGTTGTATTTTTATTAACTGTGATTACTATTTTGCTAATTAAAGGAATAGCAAAATTGAAGAAACTAGATAAAGGGAAAGAAAATGTCTTTATCTTAGCTACTATTTTTATGAATGCTGGAAATTATGGCTCCCCTGTCATATTGTTCGTATTGGGTGAGGAAGCTTTCCATTATGCAATTTCGTTTTATGTCTTACAAGTAATTCTATTTAACACGTTGGGAGTTTATTATGCATCTAAGGAGACCAGTGATCTTAAAAAGGGCCTTTTAAAAGTATTGAGATTACCTGCTATATATGCAGTGATGATAGCTTTAGTTTTAAAACAGTTTCCCAATCTATTGCCAAGTAACATCATGACATCCGTCGATTTATTAGCAGATGGAGCGATCCCTATTATTATGCTTATTTTAGGAATGCAGATTGCAAACCTGGAGTTGACAGCGATTAGTTGGAAAGAGATTAGTCTTGTTACCGTCATCAGGCTTTTAATTTCACCGATCATTGTATTAGGTCTCACGATGATATTACCGATTGAAACATTGTACCGCAATGTATTAATTATTCTAGCGGCAATGCCAACTGCCGTAAATGCGACAGTATATGCTTTGGAATTCGATGGAAACGCTAAATTTGTCTCTGTTGCTACATTAGTTAATACCATCATAAGTTTTATTACAATATCTATTTTATTAACGATTCTATTATAAATAAGGAGGAAATAAAATGAATAAACCAGTTATTGGATTGTTATATGGAGAAGCAGTAGGGGTAGGGCCAGAGGTTTTAGCAAGGGCACTTCAAAACCAAAAGATTGTGGATTCAGCTACATGGGTTCTAATCGGTGACGAGAGAGTATTCCTGCAAGGTGCTGAGATTGTGGAAGTAACACTTAATTATAAAAAGGTGAAGGATATTGATGAAGTAAGTGGGGATGAAGGGAGCATATTCCTTATTGATACCCAGAATACTGATCCTAGTACGATTCAAAAAGGCGTGTTGTCTACAGAATCTGGAAAAGCAACTGGTGACAATTTAGTTTACGCAGTTGAATTAGCAAAACAAAAGAAATTAGACGGCTTAACTTATGCACCTATGAATAAAGATGGACTATTCAAAGGTGGTTATGAGTTTATGGATGATATTCATTTGCTTGCTTCCTTATTTGAACTTGAATCTGGATTTGGAGAAGTTAATGTAATGGATGGAACGTGGTTCACGCGTGTTACTTCCCATATTCCTTTAAGGGAAGTTGCTGAAAATATAACGTTTGATAGCGTGCTAGATAGCATCCATTTTGCGAATAATGTATTAACGAATGCAGGCTTTAATAATCCTAAAATTGCGGTAGCAGCGCTTAATCCCCATGCTGGAGACGGAGGGTTAATTGGAGATGAAGAGGCAGAAGTTATTGTTCCTGCTGTGGAAGAGTCGAAAAAACTAGGTATAAATGCAGTCGGTCCATATCCTGCTGATACCATTTTCCTTCGATTGGAGAAAGAGGAATTCGATTGTATCTTGTCTATGTATCATGACCAAGGACAAACAGGTATGAAGCTTCTTGGATTTAAAAAAGGAGTAACGATTAGTGGTGGCCTGCCGATAACGATCACAACTGCTGCTCACGGTACAGCGTTTGATATTGCTGGCAAAGCAATTGCGGATTCAGGAGCTCTAGAGGAAGCTCTAAAACTCAATGTCACGATGTTAGGCAATAAGAATAGAGTTAATGCATGACAATTGGTGCGGATTTTCCTTCCGCCCCCCCACCAAATCTTAATTGAACGAATCGGGCTTTAACTGGCAGTTAAGGTGGAATAAACGGAAAAAATGAAAGGGCACTCGACAAGAGTGCCCTTTTTTTCTTAGGTGCACCATTATAAACATTAATTTCTGTCAGAGTATCTTCCATTTTAAATCCAATTACGAGTATTTGTTCGTCCATAAGAAAAAATATCTATCCAAAATAGGAAATGGATAGACATTTATTACTTCGAATTAGAAGTACAGCCGTAAAAGTAAACGTTAGTCTGTTAGTACTATTTTTACACCCTTTTGCTCTAATTCTACTGTAAAGTCTTCATTAAGTGGTTGATCTGTTATTAATGTATCAACTTCATTTACTTTCGCGAAGACAGCGCTTGAGGTGGCGCCAATTTTTGAAGAATCTATTAAAGCTACTACTTTATTCGCTCTTTTTATCATCTCATTTTTGAGAAAAACTTCATACAAATTGAAATCTGATAAGCCGTTGGAAATAGACAGTCCATTAGCGGACGTATACATGGTGTCGATGTTGACATTGTCTAGTACATCAATTCCAAGTGTGCCCTCAATTGCGCTGGAACCCTGTGTAGCCACTCCGCCAATTAAAATTACAGTAATGTTCGGGTTTTCTTTCAGCTCTAGTGCAGTTTGAATTCCACTGGTGACAACTGTAAGTTTTAAAGATTGTTTTTTTATGTAACGTGCAAGTTCAAGGACAGTAGAGCTACCATCTAATAGAATACATTGCTTATGTTCAATGGTTTCAAATGCCATTTCAGCTATTTTCATTTTTTCGTCTATATTTCTTTTGCTGCGCACTGAGAAACTTGTATCTTCCTCTCGATAATCATTTAAAACTGCCCCGCCATGAGTACGTGTCAAAAGGTTGTCTTGCTCTAAATAGTTTAGATCTATTCTTAAGGTTGCCTCTGATACCCCTATCTCTGAAGCAAGCTCTTTTACGGTTATTCTTCTTTTCTCTTTTAGTAGTTTCATAATAATACTTCTTCTCTCGCTGACAAACATTTTCATGTTATCCCATCCCACATATTAGATATCTTTATCATATTCCTATTAAGTATATTTATCAAGGAAAAATAATGCGCTTACATTTTTGTTTATGTAATTTTTATTTTCATTTTATATCATATAAGCCGATAAGTAAAAGGTTTATATTTCATTATGAAATAAAACGATAATATTATTGACAACTTGAAAAAAAATGATAGTATAAAATTAAAATAACTTGAAACCGATTACAGCATTTCGTAGTTGGATTATATCTATTAACATTAAGAGGCAGGGGGGATTCATGGAAAACGAATGATCTTATCAATCCCTTTCATGATACCTGATTTATAGAATTGGTGAACAGGTTTCAAGGCTTGATAAAACATTTTTGGCAATCAAATCGTTAAGTCGGCAATAGAGAATCTACTTTGATTTCTTTTGAAGATAAGAGTAGGTTACTAATTTTTTGTGAATACTTAACGAGATTATTGATGTTGATACAACTAATTTAGAAAAAATATCTTATCTAGTAAAGAAAGCGGTTTATTTTAAAATTGAAATGTTAGGAGCTAATAATATGTCTAATCAAGAAAAATTATCTATAGCTGGTTCAGGAATAATGGGGCATTCCATTGCTTTAACCGCAGCTTGGGCAGGAATTAATGTAAAAGTTTGGGGTACAGACAATGCTGATATAGAGCGGGCCAAAACTGGAGTGGAAGCTAAGTTACAAGCGCTAGTAGGTTATGAGGTTTTTGATGAAGCAGAAAAAGAGAGGATCAAAAATGCCATTAGCTTTACAGATTCATTAGAAGAATGTGTTTCTGATGCAACATTCGTCATTGAAGCTGTACCAGAGAATTTAGAACTAAAACAAAATTTCTTTAAACAACTTGATGAGATGTGCGCTGAGGATACCATACTAGCAAGTAATACATCTGGTCTTAGTGCAACCGAAATAGCGAAACTGACAAATAAACCAGAGCGTGCATTGATCACTCACTTCTGGCTTCCGGCACATCTTATGCCACTAGTTGAAGTGGTGCGAGGCGAACATACATCTGATGAGACAATAGAAAGAGCTTTAACATTAATTAAGGCAATGAATAAGAAACCAGTTCTTGTTAAGAAGGACGTATTGGGTCAAGTGGGAAATTGCTTACAGTACGCTATCTTTAGGGAGGCGCAGTACATTGTAGATAATGATATTGCCTCAATGGAAGATGTGGATGCAGCAATTCGTTACAGTCTCGGACGTCGTTTTGGTGTAACTGGTCCGTTTATGACGATGGATATGGGTGGTTTAAATACTAATGCTTCTATTACCTCTTATCTTTTCGAAGATTTAAGTGATAGAAAAGAAGTTTTCCCTGCCATGAAAGATTTAGTGGATAATGGCAATTATGGTCCAAAAACAGGTAAAGGGTATTATGATTGGACACCTGAATTTACGGCACAAATGGAGCAGGAACGTGAAGATGAATTAATAAAATGGTTGAAAAAAGATATGAAAGAAGCAAATAAGTAATTTATCGATAAAATGAGAAGAAGAAATGATAGATATAGAATGAGCAGATTCTTGTCTATTATTTCTCTCTTATTTAATTGTAAGCGTTTTTTTCAGTGTTATAACTTTGGGAGGGAATTAAATGGGAGAGTCTGCTTGGTTAATTATAGTAGCTATATTAGGGGTAGCAACGCTATTATTTCTGGTAATGAGAACAAAGCTTCAAGCTTTTCTAGCGTTAATATTAGTAAGTTTTCTTGTCGGTTTAGGCGTTGGCATGTCGCCAGAAGAAATTGTCGCGGCATTTGAAGCGGGAATGGGAGAAACAGTAGCTTTTATTGCGATTGTAATCGGGTTAGGGGCTATGTTTGGTGAGGTATTAAGAGCTTCTGGAGGGGCTGAGCGTTTAGCTTTAACGATGATAAATAAGTTTGGCATAAATAAATCGTCCTGGGCGCTAGGTATAGCGGGTATAGTCATCTCTATTCCAATATTTCTAGACGTAGCACTTGTTATTCTTATGCCTATTCTATATACATTGGCTAAGAAAACCAAGAAATCATTGCTGTTCTTCGGGGTTCCGTTATTAGCTGGACTTTTAGTTGCGCATGCGATGATTCCACCTACACCGGGGCCGATTGCTGCAGCCTCACTTATAGGAGCTGACATCGGTTGGGTTATCTTATTTGGATTTATTGTTGGGATACCAGCAATGATTCTCGCGGGGCCGGTGTATGGTAGTTTTATTTCTAAAAGGGTTCATATTTCTGTACCAGAGATGATGGAACAACAAGCAGCAGCACTTGAGGAATTAGAGGAACAGGCTAATGGCAAGGAAATTAAAAAGGAATTACCAAGCTTTACTAGTGTATTTTCCATTATTATGTTGCCACTAATTTTAATGTTACTAAATACACTCGCGCCTTTTATTCTTGAAGAGGGAACGATTTTAAGTAACATATTAGTATTTATCGGGCATCCCTATGCAGCACTAACGATCACAACGTTATTAACGTTTTACATCTTTGGGACAAAACGTGGCTATACAAGAGACGATATTCAGAAAATCACCACAAAAGCGCTTGAGCCGGCAGGGATTATCATCCTGATCACAGGCGCTGGGGGTATCTTTGGTGAAATGCTTGTGGCTTCGGGTATAGGCGATATATTAGCAAATATGATGGAACAAGTACAACTACCAATTGTTATTTTTGCGTTCCTAACTGCGGTCTTCTTAAGAGTATCTGTGGGTTCAGTAACTGTTGCGATGGTTACGACTTCTAGTATTGTTGCACCAATAATAGTTACTATGGGTCTTAGTGATCCAATGATGGCTGTACTTGTTATAACGATTGCCTCTGGTGCTGTCATTGCACCACATGTTAATGACTCAGGCTTTTGGATGGTAAACCGCTATTTTGGTATGAGTATAGGAGATACCTTGAAATCATGGACTGCTTCAGCAACCATTATTTCTTTAGTAGGTTTCGCGTTTTCTTTAATATTTAGTCTTTTTCTAATGTAACACTCATGATTTTTAAAAGAACTCAATTACATTAGCTATTGAGTTCTTTTAAATAATAAGTAGAAACAATTATTAAGAATTAGGAGGAATTTAAAATGGCGATAGAATTTGGATGTCAAGGTTCAACTTGGGTATTGGATTATGATGTGGAAGCAGACATTATGGATGAGGTTATGGATGATATTAAAAATGCTGGGCTAACAGGCTTAGATATGCAAATATCTCTATTAGGAAAATATAGAGATGCTCCTGAAAGATTTAAGGAGGAGCTTGATAAAAAAGGATTAAAGCTTGCTGCGTTGACGATTCCACACGCATTCCCTGGTGGGAAATCTTCTGATAAGGAAAGAGAATTAGAAGATTATTATTTTGAATACTTAAAGCATTTTCCTGGTGCTATTATGAACGTCCCATCAAGAGTTGAAAAAAGTCGTGATAACTTATTACAAAGACAAAAAGAAATCATAAAAGGTGCAAATGATCTAGGGAAACGCGCACTTGAAGAGCATGGCATTGTTACTTCTCTTCATCCAATTTCATATGTGACTTCCTATTGGAGATTTAAAGAGGACTACGACGTTCTCTTTGATGGCTTAGATCCTAGATATATGGGGTACACGCCAGACGCTGGTCATATTGAATTTGGTGGAATGGAAGCCGCTGAGATTATAAAACAAGGATTGCCACTGGTTAAACACGTCCATTTTAAAGACGCTTCTAAAAATAATGAGTGGAAGAAGATGGGCGAAGGGGATATTGATTTTGCGAAATGTGTCCAAGTTCTAAAAGATGGCGGTTATGACGGATGGATCATGCTTGAAGAAGAAACAGGGGCTGAACAAGAAAATACAAGCAAAGTTATTGTGGAGCTTGGTGATTATGTAAGAAACAATATTCACCCAATTCTTAAAGGGTAATGGTGATGGGTATGCAATTTATTCCTTCTCTATTAATCCCTGAAGTTTTTCATCCGTTTAAAAGAGAAAAAGGCTTTACTGCAGATGTGATTGAACGTCTTTCCGAGGAAGATTTTTATAAATCGGTTGAGCTAGGGGACGGTTTCGATAGGGTAGAACGTAAGCGTATTTTAGACTTAACGGAAAAAAATAACGTAGTAGTGACACAGTGGCTAACATTTTTGATTGAGGAAAATAACTTAGATGTTTCGTCGCTAGATTCGAAACTAAGGTCCGAAACAGTAAAGCGTATAAAAGATAGTTTATATGCATCTGCAGAAATTGGTGCGCAAAACATCGCCCTCGTAACGGGTGATGATCCGGGTGCTGAACTTTGGAAAGATGGCATAGAAGGGCTTTATGAAAGTTTATGTGAAATAGCTGAAGCTGCTAAATCATACAATATAAATCTATTAATTGAACCACTTGACCGATTTGCTCATAAGAAGAGGATTATTGGAACAACAGATGAAACGGTTGCATTGCTTAGCAGAGTACAAGAAAAGCACGATAACATAGGGATTGCATTTGATACAGCACATGCATCGCTTAATGGCGAGAATGTTTTTGATGCATTAGAAAAAGGAAAGTCGCTCATTCATCAAATTCATTTTTCTAATGCTGTCATAGATTCAAACAGTAATTTATATGGGGATTATCATATGGAGATTGGCTCTCCGGGATTTTTAACAACTGAAAAGATAAGCGCGCTTTTGCGAAAGTCAGAAGAATTAAAGCTTCAAGAAGAGGGCTTGCGTGTAGCAGTAGAGGTGCGGGGCAAAGGTGATAAGGAATCTTGTTATCAAAATGAAAGGCAGCTTAGAACAATACTTAAAGATGCTTTACGTTTCGTAACTAATTAAAGATAGTATAAGGGGGACTTATGCGTTGAAGGTTGTAATAACAGACCATGAATATATGGATTTGCGCTATGAAGAAAATATACTGAATCATGATGACATTGAGTTAGTGAAAATGCAATGTACTACAGAGGAAGAAGTCATTGAAGCCTGTAAGAATGCAGACGGTATCATTAATCTTTATGCTCCACTATCACGTAAGGTAATTGATGAGTTGAAAAATTGTAAAGTGATTACCCGTTATGGTGTTGGAGTAGATACGGTTGATATACAAGCTGCAACAGAAAAGGGAATCTGTGTAGCTAATGTTCCAGACTACGGGGTTGATGAGGTATCTGACCATGCGCTTGCTTTAATTATGAGTCTTTTACGTAAAATCACTACCTCTAATCAAATAGTAAAAAACGGTACATGGGATGTAAATCATTCTAAGCCGATACGAAGATTAAATACGTTGACTATCGGGTTAGTAGGATTTGGAAGCATCCCTAGAAGGCTAGCGATGAAGCTGCAAGTTTTAGGAATAAATATTATTGTTGCAGACCCATTTGTAGCAGAAGAGGTTATTGTAGAGAGCAACGTTACCTTAGTATCACTAGAAGAACTTTGTAAGAGGGCTGATCTGATCTCTATACATGCGCCCCTAACTAAAGGAACAAAAGGCATGATTGGGAAAGAGCAAATTGCCATAATGAAAAAAGGTGTATATCTAGTCAATACTGCAAGAGGGCCAGTTGTTGACGAAAACGCTCTTATTGAGGCGTTACAAAATGGAACTGTTGCTGGAGTCGGGCTTGATGTTATCGAGACGGAGCCAATAGCTTCTGATCATCCTTTCTTATCAATGGATAACGTTACGCTTACTCCGCATATGGCAGGATATTCAGAAGAGTCTGCTGCTGAAATGCGTTCAAAAGCAGCATTAGGAATAACCGATGTTTTATTATATGGCCAATATCCGAAATATCTTGTTAATAAGGATGTTAAAGAAAAAACAGAATTAAAACCTTTCATTACGGACAAACTCTATCAATTTTAATAATTAGTGGCATATGTGGAGGAGATATTTTGTTAAAATCAACCTTTCATGGCATTATTCCTCCAGTTTCAACAATCCTCCAAAGTAATGGAGAGCTGGATAAAGAAGGAACGAAGACTGTCATTGATTATTTAATTAACGCGGGTGTTGATGGCTTGTTCTTTCTAGGTAGCGGCGGGGAATTTACTCAAATGTCGAGAGAATTAAGAATGGAAGTAGCAGCATTTACTACGGAATATGTAAATAGACGGGTGCCGGTGTTAATTGGCACGGGCAGTACAAGTACGAGCGAAGCAGTTCTTTTAAGCAAGCATGCAGAAGATGTTGGGGCCGATGGAGTAGTCGTGATTAACCCATACTATTGGAATTTATCAGAGGAAAATTTATTAGCCCATTATGGAGAGATTGCTGAAGCCATTAATTTACCAATAATGCTATATAATTTTCCAGAATTGACCGGGCAGGATCTAAATGCTGAAACCGTTCTAAAACTGGTAGATAAATATGACAATATTATCGGGATAAAAGAAACGATAGATTCCATAGGTCATATAGTAGAAATGATCTCAACAGTTAAAGGGAAGCATCCAGAATTTAAGGTGTTCGCTGGATTTGATAATCATTTATTAAATACGTTGACAATGGGAGGAGACGGGGCAATTTGTGCAAGCGTGAATTTTGCCCCTGAACTTGCAGTTGGTGTTTATAACGCTTATAAGGAAAACAATTTACAAAAAGCGTTGACATTACAAGAGAAGTTATCAATTATTCCAACAATGTATAAGATTGATTCACCGTTTGTTAGTGTTGTTAAAGAAGCGATGAAGGTAAGAGGGTTAGATATTTCAACCTATGTATTAGCACCAACTCAAATGCTTAACGATGAAAACAAAGAAAAAATGAAAACTATTCTAAATAAAGTAAATCTACTTAGCTAGTCATCTACCAATAATATAAAAGCATTTCAATAAAGGAGGCACATAGAGTGAAAAAGCTTATAAATGATCCTAAAAATGTTGTCGAAGAGATGATTGACGGGTATGTAAAAGCACATCCTTCTTATATTCAGCGATTAGAAGAAAATGATCGTGCGCTGGTTACGGTAAGACCAAAGGATAATGGAAAAGTTGCAATCTTAATTGGGGGCGGTTCTGGTCATGAGCCTGCGTTTATGGGTTATGTTGGCGAAGGAATGGCAGATGGCGTTGCTGTCGGCAATATCTTTGCATCTCCACCACCGGCTCCGATTTTAGAAGTAACAAAAGCGATTGATAAAGGTGCAGGAGTTGTGTATCTTTATGGAAATTATGCAGGCGATGTCATGAACTTTGGGATGGCTGCAGAAATGGCTGAGGTGGAAAATATAGAAGTAGAAATGGCCTTAACTACAGACGATGTTGCTTCAGCGCCAAAAGAAGAAAAAGAGAAACGCCGGGGTATTGCGGGGGAATTCTTTGTTTATAAGATGGCTGGAGCTGCAGCAGATCAAGGGTATAATCTAAAGGATGTTGCAAGAATTGCTAGACAAACGAATGAAAACACACGCTCAATGGGGGTTGGTTTAACACCATGCTCTCTTCCACAAACAGGGGAGCCTAGTTTCGAAATTGGTGACAATGAAATGGAAATAGGTCTTGGTCACCATGGGGAACCAGGAATTAAAAAAGTACCACTAGAATCAGCGGATCAAGTTGCCGATCAACTATTAGATGCTATTTTTAAGGATATGCCAATCGAAGAAGGCGAGGAAGTTGCGGTTCTTGTAAACGGCCTGGGGTCTACCCCGAAAATGGAACTATATATTATGTTTAGAAGAGTGGAACAGGTCTTGAAGGAAAAAGGGATCCATATTTACCGTTCATATGTTGGCGATTACATTACATCGCTTGAAATGGGAGGAGCTTCCATTACTATTACGAAATTAGATAGTGAGCTTAAAAACATGGTTGACCATCCTGTAGATTGCCCAATGTTTGTACAAAAGTAAGGAGAATGTAGAATGAATTTTAGAGCAAAGGAACTTATTGCATATTTTAAACAAGTAGTCGAAGTTATAGAAGATAAGAAAGACTACCTCTGTGAGCTTGATCGTAAACTAGGTGACGGAGATCATGGGGTAACGATGTCCATTGGTTGGCAGGCAGTAAATGAACAGTTAAACAATCAGTTAGCGGAAGAAACAGATTGCGGGAAGATAAGTTCAACGGCTGGTATGACTTTTTTAAATGCTGTAGGTTCATCGGTCGGACCGTTGTATGCAACTGGATTTATGCGTGGTGGTGCCGCAGTTAAGGGGAAAACTGACCTTGATGATAAGGATCTTGCAGATTACTGGATTGCTTTTGCAAAAGGATTTAGGGATCGGAGTACTGCCGAAGTTGGAGATAAAACGATGATGGATACGCTTATTCCATTTGGGGATGTATTGGAGAAAACATATAACGAAACAAAAGATTTTGTTCAATCATTTTCTCAAGCATTGGAAGCAGCAGAAAAAGGAATGACTTCAACCAAAGATTTAGTGTCTAAGATTGGCCGTTCAAGTAGGCTAGGTGAACGTTCATTAGGCGTGCAAGACCCTGGTGCAACTTCTGCATATATTATTTTATCTACATTTTTAGATTATATTAAGCAAAAGTAGCAAATGAGAAGAAATGTTTGTTCGTAAGTTGGTAGTAAAACATGAAGGCACATGAATCATTTCATGTGCCTTCATGTTATGTTAATAAAGATTAGTTACTAAGAAGTTATCTATTCTTCCTTAAATCTAGTATTTACCACCCTTTGGTGTCTGGTAGTTTGCCATTTTCTCGAAAAAGTCAATAACAAAGGAGTGATCATTCAAGGCGTTCCCGTTTGCGATTCCAGACCCGAATATTTCTTTCACAAGGTTTGTAACTGGAAGCGGTACCCCGATTGCTGCTGCAGAAGATTGTATATTTCTTAAATCTTTGTAGTTCGTTTCCATTTTTCCACCAGGTTCAAAATTTCTATCGATAATTAATGGCATTTTAGCGTCCATTACTGCACTTCCAGCTAACCCTCCACGGATTCCTTCGAACAACTTGTTAAGATCAATCCCTGCTTTACTTGCGTATACACAAGCTTCTGACAATGCTACTAGATTAGAGCTGACAATAATTTGGTTAGCAAGTTTTGCAGCCGTTCCAGTTCCATTTTCTCCGAATAGTACAATGTTTTCCCCCATTGCCTTTAATACAGGTAATGCTATATTAAATTGGTCTTCATTGCCACCAGCCATAATAGAGAGCGTCCCTTCAATTGCCATTGGTTCGCCTCCGCTAACAGGAGCATCAATAAAATGAAGATCATATTCTTTTAGTCTGATAGCTACACTTTTGGATTCCTCTGTCGATACGGAGCTCATATCGACAATAATAGTCCCAGGTTTACTATTCTCGGCAATTCCGTCATTTGAAAACAACACCTGAGACACGTGTTTTCCTGTAGGAAGCATGGTGATAATCAGTTCACTCTTTTCAGCTACTTCTTTAGTAGAATTACATGCATGTCCGCCTGATTCTACTAATTCATTAATAGCATCCGTATTCAAATCAAAGAGATAAGTTTCAAACCCTTGCTTAATTATATTTCTGGCCATTGGTTTCCCCATAATACCTAATCCTACAAATCCTACTCTCATCTTTAACCCTCCAATATGTAAATGCTTACACTAATATATTATATTATTTTATTGAATTTGTATAGAAACAACTTTCATTTCAAAAGAAATAAAATATAATAAATAAAACAAATCCTAATAAAATGAAAGATAATGAATTAATATGAAAGAAATAGATGGTGATTAAAGCAGTGAATCTTATAATGCGTTAATTTAAGGTTGGATCGTTTAAAAATCTATGCATTACTTGAATAAATGAACATTTGACACAAAAATAATTAAAAGGTATAATTTAAACAAATGATAAAATTCAATAATAAATAAAAATGTTTTGAGGAGAGGCAGGGGTCTGCATTGAAAAAGGTTATAAATAATCCTGAAGATGTTGTTCAAGAAATGACAGAAGGAATCATGTTTGCTTATAAAGACTCTTTTAAAAAACTTGAAAATGTAAACGGAATCATAAAAAGGGAATTGAAAGATAAAGTGGCAATTGTTACGGGAGGCGGCAGTGGACATGAACCGTTATTTTTCGGTGTTGTCGGAGATGGACTAGCGGACGGTGTTGCAATTGGGAATGTATTCGCTGCACCAACACCAAATACGGTGCAAGAAGTCGCGGAAGCGGTAGACTCCGGAAAAGGGGTACTTTTCATCTATGGTAATTACGCAGGGGATGTACTTAATTTCGATATGGCAGCGGAGCTTTTAGAATTTAATGATATTGAAACAACGACCGTTACGGTAACGGATGATGTTGTCTCTGCACCGGTTGAAAGAAAAGATGAACGCAGAGGAATTGCTGGTGACGTTTTTGTTATTAAAGTAGCAGGGGCTGCGGCAGAAAAGGGCTTATCTTTAGAAGAGGTTACAAATGTAACCAGAAAAGCGAATGACCATACTTTCTCTATAGGGGTAGCTTTATCACCTGGTACCATACCTGATTCAGGGAAGCCTACTTTCACGCTAGCAGATGACGAAATTGAATTAGGGATGGGAATTCACGGCGAACCTGGGATGGAAAGAACAAAACTTTTGCCAGCTGATCAGTTGACCGATCAACTAATGGATAAATTGCTAGAAGAAAGCAACTTGAATACAGGTGACGAGATTTGTGTGTTGGTTAATGGATTAGGATCAACGACACTTATGGAATTATTTATTGTGAATAGAAGAGTAGGAAAAATTTTAGAAGAAAAAGGTATCAAGGTTCATGATATGGATGTAAATAATTATTGTACTACCCAAGAAATGGGCGGGTTTTCTATTAGTCTATTAAAGTTAGACGATGAATTAAAAGAATACTATGATGCCCCGGCAAATGCGCCATATTATAGGAAATAAGTTTAGGAGGATTTCAAAATGACAATAGAAGAAAAGGTAAGTACATTAAATACTGCTCAAGTGAAAGATATGCTTCTTTACGTAGGAGAAAAAGTGAGAGAAAATAAACCATTTTTAACGGAAGTTGATAGTGCTATTGGGGATGGGGACCATGGAATTGGCATGTCTGTTGGTTTTACAAAAGCCGAAGAAAACCTGAATCAGAAAGAATTTAATACTATTAATGATATTTTTAAGACAACTGGCATGTCGATGGTTCAATCAATGGGAGGAGCCTCTGGGGTTATTTTTGGTACGATGTTTCTCGGTGGAGTAAAAACGTTAGAGCCAAAAGAACATTTAGATGTTGAAACACTTGCTGAAGTTTTTGAAAAGTCTTTAGTAGCTATTAAAGAAAGAGGAAAGGCAAGTCTTGGTGATAAAACGATGATTGACGCCCTTGAACCGGCTGTTAACGGCTTGAAAGAAAGCGCTACCTCTTATAGCAGTCTTCTCGAAGCCTTGAAAAAGGCTGAAACAAATGCAGCTACTGGCGTGGAGAATTCAAAGGATTATGTTGCGAAGTTTGGAAGAGCTAAGTCATTAGGCGAAAGAGCAATAGGGCATCAAGATGCGGGTGCTACCTCCGTATGGATTATTTTTAAATCCATGAGAGAATGGGTGGAAGAAGTAAATAAATAATAAAAAGAAGAGGCATTCGTATTGAGTGCCTCTTCATCTTAATCAATTACCTTTATTCCGTGACTACTTAATTCCTTTGTTAACTCATCTGAAAGCTTCTTATCCGTAATGAAGGTATCGATTTGATCTGTTGTGGCAAATGAGGAAATGGAACTTTTTCCAATCTTAGTATGGTCTATAAGGGTAACTAACTTATCTGCCTTTTCGATCATTTGTTTCTTTAGTTCTACTTCATAAACATTGAAATCTGTTAGCCCATCTTCAACTGTAAAACCGCTAGCAGAAGTAAACATGATATCAATATTGATTTTATTTAAGATGGCACTGCCGATTAGGCCCTCTAGTGCCATAGAACCTATTCTTGCGATTCCACCTAATACAATAACGTTTATATTTGGATTTTCCTTCAATTCAATTGCGGTAGACAGCCCGTTCGTAACGACGGTCAATCTTATATCTGTTTCTTTTAGTTTACGGGCTAGTTCAAGTGCTGTAGTACTAGCATCTAACAATATGCTGCTTTTATATTGAATAAGCTCGATTGCTTTATTGGTAATGGATTGTTTATATTCAATATTTCGCATTGCTCGTTCCGTGAAACTGTTTTTAGGAGATGTACTTTCGTTAAGCACTGCTCCGCCATGGGTTCTTGTTAATAGCCCTTCTTCTTCCATTATATTTAAATCAGTACGTAAAGTTGCTTCTGATACGTTTAGAGAATGGGCGAGTTCCTTCACAGCTAACCGTTTCTCTTTTTGAAGCTGAGTTAGTATTAAATTTCTTCTTTCTTCCGCAAACATTTTACTCATACAAATACCTCCGCTAGCTTAATGATCTTACCTCATAGTAACACGAAAACAAACGAAAATAAAATAAGCAACTATTTTAAACGGAAATTTTATTTTAAAAGCCTTATATATAAGAAATTGTTAACAAATTAGTTATCGTATTTTTTTAAAACAAAAATAAACGAATAAAAGTATTGAAAAACAAAAGAATATATAATACAATGAGAGTGTAAATGAAAGGTATAGTTAAAACACGAAAGGAGTTTTCATTTATGAAAATCGCAATCGGTAGTGACCACAATGCATTTCAATTAAAAGAAACGATCAAGGGATTTTTAGCAGATACAGAACATGAAGTAGTAGATTTTGGGTGCCATTCTGAGGATGCGGTAGATTATCCAGATGTAGCATTTGAAGTTTCTGAAGCGGTAAGTGAAGGGAAAGTGGAGCGCGGTATCTTGGTTTGTGGAACAGGAATTGGTGTCTGTATTTCAGCAAACAAATATCCAGGGATTCGTGCGGCATTAGCACATGATGTGTATTCAGCAGAAAGAGCACAATTAAGTAACAATGCACAAATTCTCACATTAGGTTCGCAAATTATTGGATCTGAAGCTGCGAAAAAAGTAGTGGAAGCATATTTGAACGTTTCATGGGCAGAAGGCTCTAAACGCAAAGTAGATAAAATTATTGAAAAAGAACAGCAATTTGTCAGCCAAAATTATAAAGATGCAGTTGCGGGGAGCAATTGTAGCGTTAACTAAATTTGTTAACAAAGGGGAGAGAGTATGCGGTCTTTGTTGTTAGATTTTCTAAAAGTAACCGAATCGGCTGCGGTCGCTGCGATGCCATGGGTTGGAAGTGGCGACAAGATTGCAGCTGATGCGGCTGCTACAAATGCCATGCGCGAGAATTTGAACAAGATGAAGATGCACAGTACGGTCGTGATTGGTGAAGGGGAAATTGATGAAGCGCCAATGCTCTATATTGGGGAGAAGTTGGGCAAAGGCGGAAGCCATGAAATCGACATTGCGGTAGATCCGATTGAAGGGACTACCCCAACGGTTAATGGACAAGGGAACGCCATCACGGTAATTGCCGCGGCGCCAAAAGGAACGCTGCTTCATGCACCAGATATGTATATGAAGAAGCTTGCTGTTGGGCCTAAGGCAAAGGGGGAAATCGATCTTGATGCCCCAATTGAGGACAATATTAAAGCAGTAGCAAAAGCGACGGGGAAAGATATTAGAGAGATTAATGTACTCATCCAGGATCGGCCTCGCCATCAAGCGTATATCGATAGAATTCGCAAGCTAGGGGCGAAGGTAAGGTTGTTCCGTGACGGGGATGTCATTTATGCAACAGCTACGTGTATGGAAAGCTTAGATGTGGATATGTTTTTCGGGATTGGCGGAGCACCTGAAGGAGTATTGGGGGCAGTTGCCGTTCGTAGTCAGGGAGGCGACATGCAAGCAAAGCTCTTGCCAAGGAATGATGACGAGGTTAAAAGATGCCGGGAGATGGGGTTAACTGATCTTGAAAGCGTTTTAAATCTTGACCAGCTCGTTAGCACAGATGATTGTGTATTTGTTGCGACAGGGATAACAGATAATTTAATTATTCAAGGCGTGCAACCGGAATATGGCAACTACATGACCCATTCGCTCCTTGTGAACGGCATGGAGAAGCAAGTGAGGTATGTGAAAAGCGCCTATCCGATGATGCAGCCAGTTTAATGGGAAGCCACTAAAAAATAGGAGGTTTTTTACATGGAATTTTACCTAGATACTGCTAATATTGATGAGATTAAAAGAATTAATCGCTTAGGACTTGTAGACGGGATTACTACGAATCCATCGATTATCGCCAAGCAAAACAGAGATTTTGAAGAAACCATTAAAGAGATTTGTAGTTTGGTAGATGGACCAGTAAGTGCTGAAGTTATTGGGCTTACCGTAGAAGAAATGGTAGAAGAAGCGAGAAATATTGCAACATGGGCACCAAACGTTGTCGTGAAAATCCCGATGACAGAAGCTGGCCTTGAAGCAGTAAACATTTTATCAAATGAAGGCATTAAAACAAATGTCACATTAATTTTCTCTGTTGCCCAAGGGTTAATGGCAGCAAAAGCTGGCGCAACATACGTTAGCCCATTTGTCGGCAGGGTGGACGATATGGGGGAAGACGGAATTGAGCTAATCCAAAACTTAAAAGTAACCCTTAAAAACTATAACTACGATGCCAAAATCATTACAGCAAGTGTAAGAACAATTGGCCATTTGGAAAAAGCAGCCCTAGCTGGTGCAGACATCGCGACCATTCCAGGATCTCTTTTACCAAAGCTTTGGAAGCATCCACTAACCGATAACGGAATTGCACAATTTTTAGCAGATTGGGAAAAAGTACCAACAAAAGCGTAAGTGCCCGTTTAGAGAAGGCCGACTAAGAACGCCCCGTCCTGGGGCAACGTCGGCATGACCCGGATCCTCCGGGCCCACGTACGGACTGGGACTGCGATTACTCGCCCCACCGAAAACCTTTTGGACTGAGCCGCAGGAGATAAAGAAAACATGCCCCTTCATAAGGGGTATGTCGGCGTTGGCCGGCAAGGCCGGTTTTAGTCGACCTTCCTTCCATCTGGGAGCTGATGTTGACTTTCACCGCAAGGGTATAAGTGCGACTAAGCCTCTGGTTACACCAGTCGGCAAGTCTTCTTTATCGTACGGAGGTGAGGGAAGTCGCGCTAGTCTCTGGGCGCTGGAGCTGGACGTGGCTGTTTCTGTCTATGAAATAGTAAATGCCAAAATCTTAGTTTCATATATTTCCTAAAAAAGCTGGATCGCATTCTTAAAAAGGGGATGAGCAAGTATGACGACAACGACTACCTCTGTACAACAATTATCAATTGATACAATTCGAACACTTTCCATTGATGCCATTGAAAAAGCAAACTCAGGGCACCCTGGTTTACCAATGGGAGCTGCACCAATGGCTTACACACTTTGGACAGACTTCATGATCCATAATCCGAAGCATTCTAAGTGGTTTAACCGCGATCGTTTCGTTTTATCTGCAGGTCATGGTTCCATGCTTTTATACAGTTTGCTTCATTTATCAGGATATGATGTAAACATGGAAGACTTGAAAAGCTTCCGCCAATGGGGTTCTAGAACACCAGGGCATCCAGAGTACCACCATACAGATGGTGTAGAAACGACGACAGGCCCTCTAGGCCAAGGAGTGGCAACTGCAGTTGGGATGGCGATAGCGGAAGCACATCTCGCAGCAACTTATAATAAAGAAAACTTCCCTGTTGTCGACCATCATACCTTCGCACTTGTCGGGGATGGCGACTTAATGGAAGGAATCTCTCATGAGACAGCATCTCTTGCTGGACATCTTGGCTTAGGAAAACTGGTCGTGTTATACGACTCCAATGATATTTCACTTGATGGGGACTTAGACCGCTCCTTCTCCGAAAATGTCGGGGATCGCTACCGTTCATATGGCTGGCACGTGCTACGTGTGGAAGATGGAAATAATCTGGACGAACTACATGAAGCGATGCAACAAGCAAAGCAAAACACGTCCCAACCAACCTTAATTGAAGTAAAAACGGTTATTGGGTATGGTTCACCGAATAAATCAGGTTCTTCTGCGGCACATGGTGCACCGCTTGGTGATGATGAAGTGGAACTCACAAAGGAAAATTACAATTGGTCGCACGAGCCTTTTCATGTGCCAAATGAAGTGTATGCAGACTTTAATGAAAAAGTCGTGAAAAAAGGAACTCAAGCTGAAGCAAGTTGGGATAAGCTAGTCGATGCTTATAAGGAAGCATACCCGGAAGAAGGAAAGCAGCTGCAATTAGCGATAAATGGGGAATTACCATGTGACTGGGATAAGGATTTGCCAGTATACGAACCAGGAAGCGCCTTAGCTAGCCGTGCTTCATCTGGTGAGGTATTAAACGCAATTGCACAAGCTGTACCAAACTTTATCGGCGGCAGTGCGGACCTTGCTGGATCAAATAAGACAACCATTAAAGATGGGGCAGATTTTTCTAAAGACAATTATGCAGGCAGAAACATTTGGTTTGGTGTGCGTGAATTTGCGATGGCAGCGGCATTAAATGGGATGGCGTTACATGGTGGTCTGCATGTATTTGGCGGTACCTTCTTTGTCTTCAGTGATTATTTGCGCCCGGCTGTTCGATTATCAGCTCTTATGAAGGCTCCTGTGACATATGTGTGGACACATGACTCCATTGCTGTTGGGGAAGATGGCCCAACGCATGAGCCTGTTGAACATTTGGCATCCTATCGTTCAATGCCTGGCTTATCATTGATTCGTCCAGCAGATGGGAATGAAACACAAGCAGCATGGCGGTTAGCTGTTATCTCGAAGGATCAGCCAACAGCCCTTGTCCTTACACGTCAAAACCTTCCAACCCTTGAAGGGACAAAGGAGCGGGCCTTTGAAGGAGTTAAAAAAGGTGCTTATGTCGTGAGTGACGCAGAGAAAGAAACACCGGATGCATTAATCCTTGCGACAGGGTCTGAGGTTCATCTGGCAATAGAAGCTCAGCAAGCACTTAAAGAGAAAGATATCGATGTTCGGGTTGTAAGTATGCCTTCTTGGGATCGCTTCGAGGAACAGAGCCAAGCCTACAAGGACTCCGTGATTTTACCAAATGTGAAAAAACGTCTTGCTGTAGAAATGGCTTCCCCATTTGGCTGGGAGCGTTATGTAGGGGCAGAAGGAAGCGTATTAGGTATTGATACGTTTGGTGCCTCAGGTAATGGCGAGCGTTTGATTGAAGAGTATGGATTTACGGTTGAGAATGTAGTGAAGCGTGTGGAGGAATTGGTGAAGTAGTACACGCTTATGGATTTTTATAAAGATAAGAAAGTAGGGAAGGACTCCAGTAAAGAGGATGCTGGAGTCTCTTTTTTATGTTCCGCCTTAACTGGCAGTAAAAGCTATTATTCTAGCTTAATAAGAGAACGATTTCCCAAACCTACTAATCGAACTCGATCCATGTCCCAGTTGTTTTTACTAAGATAATTAAATTACTTAACACCTGTAGTACTTAAAACAACTGAAAAGCTAGTCAATGATAATGACCAAGACATTTCACGAAATAGGTAAAACAGTATATTTTTCAATAAATGAAGGTGTTTGTGAAAAAAAGTAGAAGTGTTATTATATGGTATTTTATCCCGCCTTAACTGGCAGTAAGACCCCCACTTCAAGAATGCGATAAATCAAGTACTTTAAGTGGGGATCAACTGCCAGTAAAGGTCCGATTCGTTCAACTAACATTTGGTGGGGAGGAAGGCCCCCCACCAAATGATGTTTCACTTTATAAGGGAGGTAGAGACGAACCTTAAAATAAAAAATGAATGTTATTACGCTGAAAAAAAGCTAACTACTTTTAAAGAAAATTACACAAGCAAGGAACTTAAATTCACAACATAAGATAAGTGAACATGTTTTCACAAAATTTAATGAAGAATTAAACCAATATATGGGTAATTAATTTCATCGAGAATGGATGAGAAATTTGAAAGTCTACTTAATTATTATTCTTGTTTTGTTTTCATTAATGCTAGCTAGTTGTACTAATAGTAAGTTAGTGGTGGATATTGAAGAAAGCCAAGTGGTTTTTTTAGAGGATTATGAAGCTTTAGGAATATCGGTGATAGTAAATAATGAATCCAATTTTCATAAAGAATTTTTTCAGATAAAGATTGAGATTCTAGACAAGGAGTTGCAACATTCCCTTCAAACGAAAGGAATGTTTGTAGGGAATAACTATGAAACCTTTAACGAGGAAGAGGTAAACGGTGCTATTTACGAAGTAGAAGAAAATAAAAAAATCGAAGGGGGAGCGACTTTTAATATACATGAAGATATACCTGTAGACGAATTAAAAGAGTTAATTACAACTGAGAATGCAATCAAAGTAATTTTATATGATGAAGACGGAGAAGAATTAACCAATAACATTATTAATAATTTTAAAGAAATTTAAGAAGAAACTAATTGCACCCTCAGAGTGAGGGTTTTTTTCTTTGTCACCCACCTACTACTACTAGAAATCCATCCTGCATTGCAACATTGGAAGTATCGATAAACTTGCCGTCAGAGGTATTTGTATACATACAGGTTTTCCTATGCATTCTTTATAATTAAAGCACTTTAAAATTATCTATTAAGGTTAAATTTAAAAGCCCTCACACCAGATGAGGGCTTTTCCCTATCAATTTTAATTACTGTGAATCTTCGCCAGACTCAGTATCTTCGCCTGTGCCTTCGTCAGTACCTTCACCTGTTCCTTGATCTTCAGTTTCGGTCGTATCTTCTGTTGCTGGGTCTTCTTGGTTTTCATCATCGTTTGAGCATCCGATTAATAAACCAGTAGATAGAAGTGCAGTCATTGATGCGAAAGCTAGTTTCTTCATTTTCAACACAATCACCTTCCCTAACAAAAGTTTGATTCCCTCTCAGTATAACTGCCCATCGTTAAGGTACTGTTAAGCTAATGTAATAAAAGGTAAATATTACAAAAAATGCGTCTTGTGAGCTATGAGCGGCAAATGAAGTGGTGCTTTTGAATTAGTTGGGAGGAGGTGTAGTTACAAGAAATAATCTACAAAAACATATTGAAAATGTAAGTGCTTTCAAATATAATGGAACTTGTATCGTTTTATTATTTGGTTCATTTGCAAATAGAACGTGTTCTTGTGGTGGGAATGGTGATTTAACAATAGGGGAAAACATATGAAAGGAAAGATCTCTGACTGGGCAGGTCAGGGATCTTTTCTTTTTTGTTGTGTACAAGCACTAAACTCCTCATCTTACGTTTCCTCAATTAATCATACCTGCCATCAAACAAATCTAAAAAGAAATCCAGCCCGGCATTCACACCAAATATTTGTTCAATCGAAAAAAGGATAAGGCCTATCACAGCTGCGATGCTTAGAAGCACGAGTACCCTTTTAAATAATTGTGGTGATAATTTCATCTTGTGGTTCCTCCTTCACTACTCCACTACTTCCACGGACCTTTTGCTTGAAAACAAGACGTGAATAAGATTTACAGAGTTATAACAAACTATTATTTCCCCACTCCAGTCACCGTCGCTAATAATGCTTTCAATTCCTCTTTCTCCTTCTTGGGATTGTTGAGGAGAATGTTTGGTTGGGATTGCGGTGATTTTCTTTTCTTTTTTTGTTCATAAAACCAATCTGGCACAATCTTTGATTTTTCCTTGGCTGGAAAGGATGTACGCTGGTTAGAGAAGTGCATTTTCTCTTGATTTGCAGCTCCAATCGTGGTAATTCCTTTTTTCTTCCACGCCTTTAAAATGCCCCTCACATAGCGCCAGGTGGCTTTATTTTGTTCCACTGCTTTTTTCATGGCATGAAGGACGAGCGCTTCATTTGTAGCATTTGTCCAGTCCTGTAGTTCCTGAGCAAGATGTGGTGTTAAGTTCGTGAAATGTTTCGCGAAAAAAATGTCTGCTGCTGTTTTGTTTTCTTTTTTGTTTTCTATTTCGTTTTGTTTAAAGAATGGGGCAGGAGTGTGGTCGGATTTGTGGTCGGATTTGTGGTCAGAACTGTGGTCAGGGCTGTTGTCGTGAATGTGGCCAGAACTGTCGTCGGCTTTGTTGTATGTAGGTTTATTAGGTTTTGGGGTTGGTTGGTTTTTTCGCAAAGTGGCCTTGTCGGAGGATTCACTTTTTTGAGGAGGCGTATGCGATGGTGTACCCGTTCCTGGATTCTGGTCAGAGTCTGTGGCTTGTGAGATCATCTCATAAATGGCGGCCCTGTTGCTTCCGCGCGGCGTAACGATAATGCGTCCTTTTTCTTGCAGCTCTCTTCGTGCAGATTTAAAGCTTGTATTCTTTAGACCACTTTGTGCTTGCAGCTGGCTCGCCGCTACAGAAAATTGTTTTTTCCAGCCGCACAGGTTATGAAAATGCATAAGCGAAAACCAGAGGGATACAGCAGAGCTTGAAAGTGGCTCGAAAATATTGCGTTTGTGAAATCCGTTAATTTCTTGAATATAGTTCATTAGAAAAACTCCCTTTTCGATAATATAGTCTTCCAAAACTATAATCGAAAAGAAGTTACGTTTCGGGGTGTTAAACAATT
Organism: Oceanobacillus kapialis; assembly: GCF_044790185.1. Taxonomy (GTDB): domain Bacteria; phylum Bacillota; class Bacilli; order Bacillales; family Amphibacillaceae; genus Oceanobacillus_B; species Oceanobacillus_B kapialis. Next base: position 2,897,194 of record NZ_CP085256.1, on the reverse strand, counting down.
AATTTTTTATCCCACTAACTTCTGGTGGGGAGGAAGACCCCCCCCATCAGATGAAGTTTCACTTTATTCGGCAGTTCATAAGGGTTAAAACTGACGTTAACTGCTCTTTGTTGTCCCTCTATAATTTTTAACAAAGCTGTTCATTTAATTCTCTATTAAGAACAAAAATCGTTATTTTTGCATGAAAAACACCCAAATTGGGTGGTACTTATTTCTTGACTTAATTCTCGTTTTGTATATTGCGTGAGCGACAAATTTAATGTAGAAGAGAGATTTGTTAGCTTTCTACTGTTCTTTACCGTTTTCTGCAAAACAGGGAAAAGGGGGGAGCTTTTTGTTCTCGACAACATTAATTTCCGTGTTATTCTTATAGAATAGTTCGAATATAAGGGAGGAATAACGACATGATAAAAGCTGTTATATTTGATTTTGATGGGCTGATTTTGGATACCGAAACGGCCTGGTATGATACGTATAAACAAATTTTAAAGGAGACGCATGATTATGATCTTCCGCTTTCTGAATTTGTAAAAGGCGTTGGCGGGGGAGACGATGTGTTACTTGAATACATAGGCAAGGAAGTAAACGGTACATTTCAGCCAGATGTCTTTCAGGAACAAGTGAGTGTGATGCACGCTGAACGGTTAAAAGAAGCCGAGGCCAGAGAAGGTGTGGAAGATTATTTGAAAGAAGCTAAAGAGGCAGGCTATCAAATTGCCATCGCATCCAGCTCTGATCACAAGTGGGTTACCACACACCTTACCAATCTTGGCTTGATTGATTATTTTGATCACTTCGCAACTTCAGACGAGGTCGAACATATAAAGCCGGAACCAGATCTGTTCCTAAAGGCAATTGAGAAGCTGGGAGTGAAACCAGAGGAAGCGATTGTGTTTGAGGATTCTCTAAATGGCTTAATTGCTGCAAGAAAAGCAAATATAAAAACGATTATTGTACCGAACCCAATAACGGAGGATCTTCCTTTTGAAAATCATCATTTAAAAATCTCATCTATGAAAGAGATGCGTTTGGCTGAAATCGTAAAGTCAGTGGATAAGGCAGAATAAAACTACTATAAGCAGAACAAGAGGTTGATTACATGGATAAATTAAAGGGAGGCTTGGTTGTTTCCTGCCAGGCCCTCGAGCATGAACCCCTGCACGGAAATGGACATATGGCAGCGATGGCATACGCTGCTGCACAAGGCGGAGCAGTAGGCATTCGGGCGAACGGGCCTACGGATATAGCGGAAATCAAGGAAAAAGTAGATTTGCCAATCATCGGCATCTGGAAAAAACATTATGATGGCTTTGATGCGTTTATCACGCCGACTAAAGAGGATGCTAGGATTGTTGCAGAAGCTGGTGCAGATATTATCGCAATTGAGGCAACCAATCAGTCACGCCCGGAAAAGCTAGATGAATTGGTGACATACATACAGGATGTGCTGGGGAAAAAGGTCATGGCAGACATTTCAACACTGTCTGAAGGGGAAAACGCTCAAGCCCTTGGCTGTGACTATATTGGCACGACTTTATCGGGGTATACGCCTTACACGAAAGACAGAGCACAACCAGATTTTTCGCTTTTAGAGGAGCTGGTTCAAGAGGTATCCATACCAATAGTAGCTGAAGGAAGTATTAGTACTCCCGAACAAGCGAAAAAAGCATTGGAAATCGGTGCAGCTTTTGTAGTGGTTGGTGGTGCCATAACACGTCCACAGTTAATAACAAAGAGCTTTGTGGATGGGTTGAAATAATTGAATGAAGTAAAACAAATTGTTGGCAGTGGGTAACGTATTCGACGTTATCTCACTGCTCTTTTTTTATGGGTAAAAACAATGAGGAATGCCTTTCTTAAAATTATCGGCAATATTTCCTTTCCTTTAGCATAAGTTTGTAGTATATTAAAGTTAATACTAAATTATAATAGTTATAAATAAGAAATGCTGTCGCGCCATAGCGGCAGCTTTCGACGTTTGAAGAATGATGATTTTGAATTTCATTCTCAATTAGAAAAGGAGAGTTGATTATGGGGATCCCAGTGGAAGAGTTAAAGGAAAATGCGCCCGAACCTTCGTTTGCAACAAAAGATGGCGCCAGCCCTGCTGGTGAGAAGGAAAAGCACAGAAAGGAATGGTTTCAAAAACATGGGGAAATGATAGCTGCTCTTGTTGCAGGTGTGTTGATTTTGATTGGGTGGGGTCTGTCGGTAAAAACCTCCAGTCTTATCGTAGATGTCCTATTTATTACCGCATTTATAATCGGTGGATTTGCAAAAGCGAAGGAAGGTATTACCGAAACCATAAAGGATAAAACACTTAACGTTGAATTACTTATGCTGCTTGCAGCGATTGGGGCTGCGGTTATCGGCTACTGGCTAGAAGGCGCCATATTAATTTTTATATTTTCACTAAGCGGGGCACTTGAAACGTATGCAATGAATAAAAGCAGTGATGAGCTTTCTGCTTTAATGTCCCTTACACCTGAAACGGCGCGTGTGTTGCGCAATGGAAAAGAGGAGAGCATCCTTGCTAAGGATTTGCAAATCGGCGACACCATTCTTGTAAAACCCGGCGAACTGATGCCAGCAGATGGTGTCGTGGTCAAAGGGAAAACGTCCATCAACGAGTCGGCCATCACAGGTGAATCGATGCCTGTAAGAAAAGGGGAAAAGGAAGAAGTTCTTGCTAGTACAGTTAATCTCAATGGCGTGGTGCACGTAAAAGTAACCAAAACAAACGAGCAGACATTGTTCCAGAAAATTATTAAACTTGTCCAAAGCGCCCAAGAGGAAAAACCACCGGCGCACCTTTTCATCGAAAGGGTTGAAAATTACTATGTGATTGCTGTGCTGGCTGCCTCTGGATTAATGATGTTCCTGCCACACTTTTTATTAGGTTGGTCGTGGAATGAGACGATCTACCGGGCACTCGTGCTGCTCGTGGTTGCTTCACCGTGCGCGCTTGTTGCTTCAACGATGCCGGCAATCCTTTCGGCAATTTCCAAGGGAGCCCGCAAAGGTATGCTGTTTAAAGGTGGCGTTCATCTGGAAGGATTGGCAAGCCTTTCTGCGATTGCTTTTGATAAAACAGGCACGTTGACTACTGGAAAACCGGAAGTAACCGACATTGTAGCAAGTGACGGATGGGATCCAAAGCAAATCCTTCAGATCGCTGTATCCATCGAACACTATTCTAATCACCCGTTGGCTTCTGCGATAATGAGGAAGGCGAAAGATGAGAAGGTCGATGTCCTTGAGGCCGAGGAAATTAAGGATAATCCTGGCTGGGGCATTGAAGGTATAGTAAGTGGCAAGCATTATAAAATAGGAAAAGCTGATTTTGTTGGAACGGAATCAACGGAAACGTTTTTGAATACAGTCACTTTGAAGTCTGCAGGAAAAACAATTGTGTTTGTAAAAAGTGAGCAAGGGATTATCGGGGCGTTAGCTTTAAAGGATGCAGTACGAACAGATGCCAAAAAAGCTATCGAAGACCTTAATGCGGCTGGTGTGAAGACATACATGCTCACGGGAGACAGTGAGGAAACGGCCCGGGAAATTGCACGCGAAGTAGGTGTGACAAACTATAAAGCCGAATGTCTCCCAAATCAAAAGCTTGATGAAATTAAAAGGCTGACAAAAAACTATCAGCGTGTGGCCATGGTGGGAGATGGAATAAATGATACACCAGCACTTGCAACGGCCCATGTCGGGATTGCGATGGGAGCTGGAACGGATGCTGCTTTAGAGACTGCGAATGTTGTGATTGTGAACAATGATTTGCGTTCCATTCCTTACACTATAAAATTATCCAAAAAGATGAATCGGATTATTAAACAAAACATGGTGTTTTCCATTGCGGTGATTGTAGCGCTCATTGCATCGAATTTCATGCAAAACCTCTCGCTGCCACTTGGGGTTATCGGTCACGAAGGAAGCACGATACTCGTAATATTGAATGGATTGAGAATGTTGAGGGGCTGAAGTTTGGCTCCTTTTTTTTGTTGAAGTCCAACACTACGTGCGCGTGGTGTTTTAGTAATCGCGCTAAATATGAACAATTTTACTTTTAGAAGTTAAATAGTAAGAAACTTAAACAATTTTTTTAATAATCTGATGAACCTGTTGGAAGTTAATGTTAATATGAAGTTGAGCAAATTAGACTAACGTAGAAGGGTAATAAAGAACAGCAGGGCTTTTTTGTGCAAAAGTGCGAGAAATGTTTAACTAAATTGAGATGGAGTCAGATTTACAAATCGCAAATTGGTAACATTCAACCAATATATTGCAAGAAATGTGGTACCGAACATACTATAGAAACTTCGGAAATCACAAAAGTAATGAGCGTTTACTTTAAAATAAGATTAAACGGGGGTTTATATGCGAAAAATTTATCTAGATAGAACAGCATTCTCTGGAGCCATAGTTGTTGATTTAGAAGATACTGAGATTATATCAGCAGGGACAACCATTTATTCAATGGGTGTTCATGATAGAAATGAGGAGTATCAAAGATACGCTAACGATTATGACATTCAATTTATATTTGATGATGATATTCCACGTTTAGAGTTTTTTACGGTTCCACATGTTGATATTATGGCACAAGATAGTAAAGGTGGGTTTATCGGAACTGTTTATCAACAGTGTGATTCGGAAAGTGACGCACCAATTTGTTATATCAATAGGGATTTAGAGTGCTTTATAATCTTTGAGAACGTAGAAGATTTTCTGAGTAATATAGGAACATGGCAAGACAACATGAAACCCTATGATGAAATTACCGTTTATCGTTCGAAAGCAGAAGCAGAAACTGGACTAGAATTTATCGATTTGTCTGATATTCTTCCATAATTATAAATTCTTCTTGAGCTAACTGGGGCTTTAGCACAACAACAATCTTCTTCAATAGGAAGTCTAAAGAAATGATAGTTGTAAAAAACGGTGAAATCATGATGGTAAAGAGGAAATTTGGTTGAGTTGAGGTCTTGTTAAACATTCCCTGTGTGATGATTGAATTAAATAATTTTTTAAATAATTTGATGAACCTGTTGGAAGTAAATGTTAGTATTAAGCTAAGTTATTTAACTGACAGGTCAGCTTTGTTTAGATACTTGATTAATAAATATTAAGGGAGGTAAAGATGCGGAAACAGCCAGATAAGCTACATTTGTTCTATTATTTGGACTCCTATTTTCTATCCCATTAGCAATTAACTGTTATATATTTAAATTTTTGCTTACGATTTTCTTTAGCTCAGTTAGTTGGGACTACTCATTAATCGAACTGTTATTTGTTTCACTCACTTGCATTTTATTGGGATTGTTATTCGGGATGTACGTTCAGAGTAAAAGAAGAATGGAAGTCGATTGATAATATGGAAGCCAACAAAAAGGTGTCTTTTTCACTGCCAAACAGGTTATTCCTATTCGTGTGGACGTATAGGTAAAGAGGGAAAAAATTTAATAGAAGTTAGTTATATGGGGGTTATTTCATGATAGAAGGGTTCGGTATATCGATTGTATTTTATTTAATTGGTCTCTTTATTCTATTTATCATCATTAAAGCGGCGGTCAGGGAAGGTATTAACAGTTCAATAGTTGGTCAATATCTTGAGAAGAAATATGGATTTAAGGACTTTAGAAAAAACAAAAAATCCTTTCTTGATGACGATTTAGATAAACATTAACAAGAGACATTCTCACCACCTAGCGCTGTAGCAGTTGTCATATGGAACGCAGTGAAGTTGAATGGAAAGGGGAGAAGGTATGTTAAAAATAGCAAGAATCGTTTTAAGTATAGTAACTATATTCTTAGCTTCCTATGGATTAATTACAGGAAACTTTACGTTACAACCATTTATGATTTTCTCTTTGAGTTTATTAATGTTGGTCACAGGGCTGATCGAATTTAGGAAAGAGGGAAAGAATTATGGTTGGCTATTTGTGATTACTTTCTTATTTTTGTTATTTGTGTCCATTCAAACATTTTTGTGGAACTATCAGTTGGTTTAATACATATTTGGGGGAATCCAATGAAATATTTCTTAAAGCTTAATGTGGTTAGTATTTTGTATGCTGTGATGGTAGTTGTTCCTATTGAACTGATGGTAAACGTGTATAGAATTAGTAGAGTTACAAATTGGGAAATCAATACCGTAATTACTGTGCTTAGCTTAACGATAATCGGCGAAGTGATAGCTGGTACTGTACTACTCTCTTTCTTAACAAAGAAATGGATGGGAGGTCGAAAAGGAAATTATTGGACGGTTATCCTTTGGGTACCTTATTTCATCCTTTTTGCATATATAGTGGCAAACGCTTTTCCGATTACCTATGAAGGTGACGCCCCTAACCCTGCAGTTGGTCTTCTCATAATTGGAGGAATGCTTGCTTATCCATTTAATATCCTGGTGATCAATTATTTAAGCTCGCCACGTGATGATAAAACAATGAAGGCTGCCTGAAATTGTGGCGTTGGACTTTTGGGACAGGTGAATTATACAGGAAAAATAGTGATATTGTTGCAGGAAACTAACACGCCAAAAGTGAAAATGAAGTACATTAGTAAGACATATATGAGGTGATGGTTATGTGGGTAATACTTGGGGTTATTGCGATAGTAGCAACTTTTATAAACCTTTATCTGTATAAAGCAGGAAAGGATTATAAGCTTGCTATGGCGATGGGGTTATCATTTACAGCATTAACACTTTGTGCAGAATATAGTCTTGTATCAGAATGGGTAAAAAGGGAAGATTTATCAGCTTTGTGGGAAGTACCTAATTTTGAAAGGGTATTATGGTTTTTGACAATTGTTTCTATCTTATTAAATATAGCCCCTGTACTTTTAGAGCGAAAAAGTAAGAATTAATGACACACAAAGGGGGATGAGCGATGTTATTCTTTGTTATCGTGCTTTCAATACCTGTTTATGGGTATGCAATATGGAGTCTCTATGAACCAGAAGAAAGTTTTCTCTTTTTAGAACGATGGAGATATAAGGAACCTCCTGAAATATCCGATACTCAGATTAAGTTGATAAGAATTGGGAGTGTAATCATTATAATTATTTGGACTATAATCGTTATCGCTACTGCCATCGATACCTTTACGCCTGACCCACCTGTACCATACATTGACAATTGGTAGGAAGGGTACTACTGATCTGATAACAATATCAAGAAATTTATACTGCGCTTTTCTTTCCTGTTGTACATCCCAGTAAGTCTCGGCACAATTATACTCAAAATGAAAGATATAGCCTTTAATGAGATGTTCATTCCTTATGTCATTGCGTTTATTTTATCACTTCTATTTTCATATTTTTCTCTAAAGTGGTTTATGGGGATCATGGAACGAGGAAACTTAAAATACTTTGCATACTACTGTTTTGCGGTTGGTTTTTTGATACTATTTATTTTTTAAGATCATTATTAACAATGGGATAAAGGAATAAATATTGAATAAAAACTTAATGGAGGGGTTCCCTATACAAGAAAAAATTATTGAATTTTTGTTTGACGGAAAAAAGTATAGAGGCCTGAAGTTTCTTTTTCTCGCTTTGTTTTGGGTTGTCGTCTTTTTTCTAGCCTATGTCTTTCAGATTCCCCTAATCAATGTATATGTACCCATTTTAATTCTTTTATTGGTCATGGGAATAATAAAAATTGTTTGGTACAACAAGAAAAAGAGTATTAAAGGAAGTTTCGGAGATTGGTTCTTATTAGTATTATGTATTGTCATATTGGGAGTGGTGAGTTATCAATATTTGCAAGAAAAGCAGTTAGAAAATACGGTTCGTGATGTAATTGAAGAAAAAGTGGATAAACCTTTTACAATAGATTCTGTTTTCGAAGTGAATTATGGAGAGCCGGAAGTAATTGTTCGTTATTCTATTAAAGGTGAAGAGGCTGAAAAATGGGACAGATACTATTGGAAAGACGGAGAATTGGTTCAAGATGTAACAAGATGAGTTAGGATGAAATTGATAGCGTTTCCTGTTTTTCTGTTCCAATATTAAATTGGCGGGGGAGATAGCGTGACCAAGGTAAATATTTTACATGCTGTTTTTAGTGATAAATATTCCAGCCTTAAATTAATATCTTCTTACATACGTAATGCTATTTAGTATTTTTTGGGACATACAAAGCAAGCTTAATGCGGTCGGCCTATCAACAATGATTATTTCCGCTGGGGTTAGCATTTATAGGCTATTAAAATTAATAACGTACGGTGAAGCAAATATGAAGAGGGAAGTAAACTACTTAGTGCTCACATTAATCTTATTAGTTATGTCTATCTATATAACAATCAATTAACTAAAGAGGAGAGAACCAAACATGCAACTAGAACTCATCATACAAAATAAACGAGAAGCCATTCAGGCGCAAGAGCTAGGTGCGGACCGGGTGGAGCTCGTGTCCGCGATCTCAGAAGGGGGCCTTACACCAAGCTACGGAACGATAAAGCAAGTACTTGAAAATGTGAATATTCCCGTGCAAATTATGGTACGCCCGCACAGTCACCATTTTTTCTATACAGAAGAAGATTTTCAAGTAATCTGCGAGGATATTGAGGCCATTAGACAGCTTGGTGGCAATCGAATTGTTTTCGGTGCGTTAAATAAGGACCGCACCATTAATGAGGTAATGCTAAGCAAACTTTTTCACCTTTTTCCTGCTCTTGATCTCACATTTCACCGTGCATTTGACGAGGTGGCCTCCCAATTAGATGCCTACACATTACTAGCCAATTACGATAGAAATGTGAAGCGTATCTTGACCTCTGGTGGTGAGGCAACTTGTGTAAAAGGCTTGAAGCAGCTAATTCAATTGGTTGATTTATCTCGCGACCTGCAAGGGCCGGCTATCATGCCCGGTTCCGGACTTTCATTGGAAAATATTCAAGAGATCAAACAAGCAACGGGAGCGAAACAATTTCATTTTGGTAAGGCTGTGAGGATAGAACAGTCCTTTGCAAAGGGTTTTTCGAAAGAAGTAGTGGAAAAAGTGCGTTATAGTTTACGTAGCTAGTAGAATTGTCGGCGGTTGTACGATGCAAGATAACAGCCGCTTAATTGCACTATAATTTTAAATTAAATTAATGGAATATTGAAACGACTACTTTCAGAGATCGTATGAAAGGTAAAGGGTTTTTTAAAAGCGAGGGATAAAGCTACATATCGCGGTTGCGAGGGGGGATAAGGGCATGGCTGAACCTGGGAAAAGACCAAAATTAAAAATACCTAAAACCAAAACGGAATGGATTGCGGATGTGATCGGTTATACAGCTTACGTTGGCTCAATTGTTTTCTTTATCTACAGTTGGGGCATGCTTCCTGACGAGGTGCCAGCACATTATAATGCAATGGGCGAGGTAGATCGTTGGGGTTCTAAATTTGAGCTGCTTATTTTGCCGATTGTTGGCGCATTAGTTGGAGGCATGTGCCAGGTGTTTGAAAGATTTCCAGAATCGCATAATTATCCCGAGCGTTTGAATGAAGAGAATGCTGCCGCTTTTTATCGAAACAGCCGTAACATGATAAATCAAATTAAGAATGTTTGCTTCATTATATTTGCATTTATTTTAGTAGAATCAATTACCATCGCACAAGGATGGGGACAAGGAATGGGCGCTTGGGTCTTGCCTGTATTGGTGGGAAGCTCCCTTATACCCATTGTCATAGGGGCTTTAAAGCAAAGGAAAATCAGATAGAAATGTAGTTGGGAGGGGAGCAGGTTTGAAGAAAGCGTATATGATAATTGTTAGCTTTGTGTTTATCCTGTGCATCTATTTTATCTTTTTTCACCAGGGGCTCTATAATGGTGAATTTATAAAATGGGGAGAGGTAACCAATAGTAATGTGACGGAATTGTTGGAGGGAAATAAAATACCGTATGAAATAAGGGAAGGATTTATTTATATCCCGGAAGACGCTACTTCGGATGCTGTCCTATGCTGTTCATAGTTTTTGTGGAAGGAGGGTAGGATGAGAAAAACAATTATTTCATTTCTAATGTTGGTATGTTTCCTGTTAAATGCCTGTTCTCAGAATGAGGAGACTGTAGAGATTGACGATAAAGGTTTTGCAATACGTTACTTGTTCAGAAGATAGAGGGTAATATCGCTTCGGATGATATGACGAAAATCGTGAAAGACAAAGAGAAAATAACAGAGACACTAGAAATGGTAAAAGGTTTAGAAGTGAAGGAAATTGAGGTCAATCGCATGTTTGAGAAGCTAAGAGCGCAAAATGCTTACATGTTTAGCTTCTTAGAAAATGATGTAGGAGATACGGAAAAAATCCCTTATGCTTTTTATATTCTAGAAGATGGCACCGTTTTATTTACTGCTGAAAATGTAGGAAGTCCTGAATATCCACGTGTTTCATTAGATAAACAGGAAGATCTTTTAGGTGAGATGAGGGAAATGTTGGATGTGGAGTTTTAAGAAATTTTTTATAGAAATTCACGAATTTAGAATGTTATTGTTGTTTAATTCAGTCAAATCCTATTAAGGAGGATTATTTTGTCTATATTGCCAGAATTAATTGGTGCGATTATAGCTGCGTATATACTCAATATAATAACTGCATTAAGGTATAGGAATAAGGAGAAAATTGATAAAGGATTTGTGATGAACTATCATAAGTTAACATATAGAAGGAAATTTAAGCGTGACCTATGGGGGCTACCATTTCTTTTTATTTTTTTCTCCTTTCTGTATGAATTTCTCAGTACAATTGATTTTATCATTATTTTTACCCTTTTTTTCATACTCGTCTTTCCAGAGATGATTTATCATTATGTGAAGTGGAAAAGAACGGAAGAAGTTCGAGATTAGGAAGTTAACAAGAGCGGGAAAATAAGGGGGCTAGCTTTATCTAACCGGATGTTATCTCGCTTGTGTGGAGCAATTACACCCTGAAAAGCTTCTTCCCCTAAAAATAAACCTACTCCTCATCCTCCCGATACTCCAACACGTCCCCAGGCTGACATTCTAGCGCTTTGCAAATCGCATCTAGGGTGGAGAGGCGAATCGCTTTTGCCTTGCCGTTTTTCAAAATAGAAAGGTTAGCCATGGTAATTCCAACCCGCTCCGAAAGCTCGGTTACACTCATTTTTCGTTTTGCTAGCATTACATCTACATTTATTATAATCGCCATGTGATCACCTCAGACCGTTAAATCATTTTCAGATTTGATATTTATTGCTTCATTTAAAAGTCTTTGAAGAACGGCAGCAAAGACCGCAATGACAAGAGAAGCGCCGACTGGTACTGCTCCAATGATGACAAGACCTGGTGCGTCATCCCATTCCGCGATGGCAAAGACAAGTGGTAAGGATAGCACATACAAGCCACTGATGATTAGTGCGCACACTTTTATCTTCTTTAAGGCTACTACAGATATATCGGAAAAAGCTTTGTTTTTGTCAATATAACTTAAGAGTTTGTAAGACTGGTACAAAACAAAATAATACGGAATAGCGGAAAGATACATAATCGCTAGAATGCCTAACACGATATACGCCAGTTGAGAGTCTCCCCCGGAAGCTTGCAATACCTCTACTGCCTCACTTACCCATTTCGGTAATAAGAAAATACATAAAGCGAGAACGGGTAGTCCCATTATAACTAGCGCTATTTTTAAAAAGATGGTTGAACCTTGCTTCATAAATAAACACCTCATTCATTTTTCGTCTAATTGAATGTACCACGTTATTTATCGTTTTGCAATAAATAATTGTTATATTTTAATGTTCGGTAGATTGGAATTATAGTGGAATTAGTATTATTAAACAAGGAATTCAGTGACTTGTCTCCGAAGTCAGTAACTGAAGGAAGGGGGGAGCTATTTTGAAAAATGGACTCATCGTTACTCTTTTGGCTTTTCTTATCATAACGGGCTGTGCTAACTATGGAGGTCAGTTGACAAGAAATCAAGTATTACAATTAGATCCTGAAGCAGACCTTATTGAGTTAGAAGATGGTAGTGTCTATAAACATGGCACAGGTTGGATTGATGAAAAGAACTTAACGAGAGGAGAGAAGATTGGCGTTATAAAAAAAGGAATGGCGACGAAACTGCCTAACGGGGCAAGCATTTATGAAGTGAATGAATCCTACCCTATTTTAATGGTGGAATATGAAGGGGAAACAAAAAGATATTTGCTAGCTCAGGGAGAGTGATTCTAATACCGATGGAGACCCCCTAAGCACATGCTAGAGGTTTCAATTTACCTAATTCCCTTGTTTACCTTACAGAAGCTTGTCCGCCATCAACCGGCAACAGCTGGCCTGTAATAAATTTGGAAGCGTCACTTGCCAAGAACACCATGACTGGTCCAAGGTCCTCGTCTGGATCGCCGTATTTTCCACCAAGGGAAATTTCGCGTTGGTTCTCGGCATCATTGGCCGCTAGTTGTTCTTCTGTCATTCTGCTTCTTGCTTCTTCGTACATTGGTGTGCTGATTGCTGGTAATACAGCGTTGACACGCACGTTTTTTTGTAAAGTGGGTAAAATGATATAAAAGCCATGGATTTTCAAGTTTTCGTGGTAAAATAAGAGGTAGTATGAGAGGTAAAGGGAGTATGTACGATGGCAAGATCACAATCAACCCGCAAGGATCCGGAATGGACAAGAAGTGAGATATTACGTGTAGCAGAGCATTTATTTATGGAAAAAGGCTATCGTGCTGTGACCACGAGAGAAATTGCGGCTAAGTGTAACATTACCCAACCAGCACTTTATTACCATTATTCGGATAAGCAGTCTCTTTATATTGCCATGTTAGAGAAGTTCGTGACAAACATTCAGAAAGAGTTAGATGGCATTGGTGACGGCACAATACAGCAACGCTTAGAAGCAATGCTTGAGGTGTTATCTGCTGAGCATCCAACAAGCATCATGATGATGGTGCATGATATATTGGTTGAATTTAAAGAGGAAAATCGCATGCGCGTTTATGCACTGTGGAAGGGAACCTATCTGGATCCATTTATTAAAGTATTTGAGGAAATGCAACGTGAAGGGATGTTACGAGATAGCATTCAGCCAGAGGATGCGGCTCGTTTTTGTTTGCTAACCATGGGGCAAACCATGTCACAATGGAAAGAAAAACCAAAATCCCTATCTGGTCAATATACCTTGCTTGTGGATTTAATATTACATGGAACAAAAAAAGCCTAGCACGGGAGAGGCCGGGCTTACGTTAGGAAAAAATCCAGACTGTTTCTATAAGTGGTCTGGATTTTTGTGTTGCCTCCTAATCGCCATTTTCGTTAGGTGTGAAATTATTGAATGGGGGAACGTGTTTAAATTGTCGCGGTTAGTAAAAAAGAACTAGTTATTTGTAACCAATAAATATTCTTCTGTCCAAGCAGATTTTTAGGAGTATTTTACTGTTTTTTAAGAAATGGTTAAAATCTTGTTTTCCACCCCCATATAGCAATTTTTTTATTGTATACTAATGATGGTTTAGGGCAGTGTGCATGGAGAAAGGCCATTTTTTATAGCATCCTTCACGTACACTGATGGAAGAAATAGTCATATGACAGGAGGAAGCAAATGGCATACTGTAAGAATTGTGGTGGGGAAGTAGCACCAGATGCACGATTTTGTAAGCATTGTGGAAAAGAAATAGAGCAAGAAGGAGTAGCAAGTGAGAATACGGGTCATACATATTACAACGAGACGGAACAGGGCGGCAACGAGCAAGTTCCATCCACTCCTCAGAATCAACACCAACCTAATCAACCTTCAACGCCTTCAAAAGGGAAGAAATTGAATAAGAAGTCAAAAATCATTTTGTTTTCTTCTGCTGCACTGATTCTTATACTAATTGGTGTATATGCTGTTGGCAATATGATGTCCTCTCCAAAGCATCTATTGGATAAGTTCCAAGCAGCAATCGAGGACGAAGATGCAGCAGAACTGGCATCCATCTTAACAACAGAAGAAGAGGAACTTGAAATTACGGAAGAGTCTGTTGCCGGAATTATCCAATTATATAATAATAAATCAAGTCAATTTAAAGAATTAATGAGCAATCTTCAATACCAGGCGGAAGGGGATACAGGCCAGCTTGGGATGTACCCAATAGATTTCATTGAGGACGGAAAGAAGTTTGGTTTCTTCGATGATTACAAGCTATCGGTAAATCCAGTGTTTTTTGAAGTAGGCACAAATTATAAAGACACAGAAATTATTGTGAATGATGAAGTGGTCGCAACAGCAGATTCAGATAGCTTTAATCAAGAAATTGGTCCATTTTTGCCAGGGGAATATACGATAAGGGCTACACATGATACAGGATTCTTTAATTTAGAAGCGGAAAAAACCGTTGCTGGGGATCCGTTGTACGCTAGCTATGTAGATCTCTTTTTAGAAGCGGACAACGTAACATTTGATTTAATGATGAAAGGCTATGATGAACTAAATTCTGTAAAGCTTTTCGTAAATGGCAAAGATACAGGCAAGGATTTGACGAAAGAGGAGCGTGTAGGTCCATTGCTAACAGATGGCTCAATGAATGTTTCCTTTGAGGCAGAGTTTCCTTGGGGCACCATGAAAACCAATGACTACCCGCTAACCGAGCGCTATATGGAATTTAACTTTGGGAACAGTGATGAATTTAAAAAACAAATTCAAGACGTGGTGGTTGCTTATAATGAAGAATTTACTGAAGCTTATGCAACAGGAAATCCTGAAGCCTTAAACACAGCTGTCCAAGATTTAGAGACAATGATTGTGGAAGAATCAGCCTATAACAAGGAAAATGACATTGTATATGAAGGTGCTTTCCATGGGCTGGATGTCTACCAGGACTCGTTTACACTGGAAAAATCTTATGAAGGATTCTGGGAATTAACGGTAGATACGATTACCTATTACGAGGAAGCCATGTATCAAAAAGGCGACGAAGCAGAGCTCGAGCAAATGGAAGAGGAAATGCGTTACTACCTGGCCTATGATCCGCAATTAGAGTCATGGTTTGTAAGGGGAATGGATTATCCAGGGTCCATGCCAGAAGATCGTATGGAACGCATCACGGTAGAAGAACCCGTTTTCCATACCTCCAATACTGGAAAAAAAGAAGAATAAATGGCTTAGTTCGACGATACTTTCATGCTGCTTGATGGCATGGGAGTATTTTTTTTTTTGGTGAGAGGTGTGCAATCTATTGTGGGGGGGCGCAATCGACCAAGGGAGCAGTGCAATCAACCAAGAGTGATGTGCAATCGACCAAGAGGGGTGTGCAATCGACCAAGGGGGGTGCGCAATCAACCAAGAGTGATGTGCAATCGACCAAAGGGAGTGTGCAATCGACCAAGAGGGGTGTGCAATCGACCAAGGGGGGTGCGCAATCAACCAAAAGTGGTGTGCAATCGACCAAGGGGGGTGTGCAATCGACCAAGGGAGCAGTGCAATCAACCAAAGGGAGCGTGCAATCGACCAAGTGGAGTGTGCAATCAACCAAGAGGGCTACGCAATCGACCAAGAGGGGTCTGCAATCAACCAAGGGGACAGCGCAATCGACCAGCTCCACCCTCCAATCAACCAAGAAAGCCTCACTGCTCCACTTAAAACGAGCGAATGCGAGCGATTTTTATTCTTTAATGATTTTCAGCGATAGGATACCGCCAATGTATGCAGAGAGCCCGCACAGCACGATAAAGAAAATAGATTTATAGGAGAAGTCTGGAATTAAAAATTGATATGCTGCAAGTATGATCATAACAAACAAAGCTGTTAAAAGGGCTTGAGCTATGTTGAGACGTTTATTCATCCTCTTACCTCCAATCAACCTACTTTTCCACAGTTTACCAATGATATAAGGATTAGGGCAATAAATTTTTAATGAAAGGCAAGATTTTTGAGCCGGTTTAGAAATGGTCTGCGTTCTTTGAATATATTCAAAAGGGCTGGTAAACTTGGGCAGAGAACAATAAATTAGAGATCTTTATATTTAACATCCTGGGGAGGAAAGATTTTAAAATATAAAGGAACACAGGGAATTAAATGAACGGAGAGATGAGGGAAATTAATAGCAGGCAGTCCAAGTCTATGTACTTGAACGCAGAAGGTGTTAAAGAAGCAAAGGCATTGTTAGAGAAATATGGTTTGCTAGATGATTAAGGACGGATAAAACTGTAGGGATTAATATGTCTTGAGGAGACGAGCGAATAAGCGGAAAGCAGCACCTTTCTTAAAAAACCCCATTTAAAATTCGTTAAGATTGATAAAGCTTTCGAAGCTTTTTCTCGTGCTGGGCACTTTTACTAGCAAGATAATCAACGGTCTCTTGTGTTTCAGTTAAAATTCAACCCGCATCCCATCCAACTTTTTTTCAAGGCGATCAAAGCGATCATCCATACGGTTTTCCAGTTTTGAAAATCGGTTTTCCAATTCCGAAAACCATTTATCATTTTCCTCCGAATAAAGTTTAAGTGCCTTTAGGATTTCGTTTAGCTCGTGGTTTTCCATTGCGTGTCACCTCCTCTTTAGTAGCTAGTATAAGTCATTGGTTTTTTTAATAAAAGAGGTTCTTAAAAGCTTTACAATAAGAATACTAGCTATTTCCCTCCTGCCTAAGCCGAAGCAAAATTTGAGATAGAATGGCCAGCACCGGGAGTTCAATTAAAGGACCGATAATTAATGCGAGTGCAATTAGCGGCTGGTCGGGAAATGCTGTGACCACTATCGATAATGCGATAGGCGAGTTCCGTGCAATAATGGTAAGGTTCAGGCTTGTCGTTTCCTCATAGGTGAAGTTGAGGGTCTTCCCAACGGTTTGGGCGACGATGAAATTGACCACAAAAAAGAGAAGCAAGGGTATGATCATAAGTCCAATCACATGCAGATTGTCAACTAGATAAGCGCCTTGGGCTGCAAACATGGCTACAATCGCTAAGGACAAAAAGATTAACTGGGAAGCTGAGAAAAATGGGATGAGTTTTGCTTTTAAAAAGGTTGGGTTCTTTTTAAATAGATACCGTGTTAAAACTGCTAATAGAAAAGGAAACAACAAAACGAGCACGACACTCTCAAACAGGGTGGACAGTCCGATTGTCTGCATCTTCCCAGCAAACATGTAGAGATAGACAGGTAGGAGTATCACTTGTAAAAGTAAATTTACTGGTAGCACAGAGGCTGATAATGGCATATTTCCTTTGGCGATTGAGGTGAAAATCAAATACCAGTCCGTACATGGTGTAACCAATAGTAGGATGAAGCCTAGCCAGAGGGCAGGGTGATCCGCTAAGAAAATGGCGCCAAGGCCCCATGCTAGCAGTGGTGTCCAGACAAAATTTAGGATTGTACTTGTGCTTAAGAAAGGGATGTTTTTAAATGCATTCTGGAAATTTTTGAGTGGGATGCTTAGAAAAAGGCCATACAGCATTAAGAGTAAAAATGGTAGGATAAAAGATTCTGCGTGCATAGCCAAGAAATCGAGTTGGCCTACTAAAAGGCCAAGCCCGATGGCGCACACTATGATAAGTGGCTGAATTTTTTCAAACGTATTCATAACATGCGCTCCTTGCAGAAAAAATATTTCCAGGGAAATTTTCGTCGAAATGTATCATGCTTTTAAAGTCGTCACTTCTGCTGTTCTTCCTTGAATCCGTATTTAATAAAGTTTTTCACGTCTCGAACGACTCCAATGTCGTCCAATATAATAAACATGACGAGCAGGATAGGACCGACGAATACGCCGATCATGCCAAAGAGCTGTAAGCCGACGAATAAGGAGATGAGAACAGCGAGTGCATCCAAATTCATACTGGAAGAGAGTATTTTTGGTTCGATGGATTGGCGTATTATGGCGGTCACGGCATATAAGACGACAAGTCCGATCGCCATCCCAATATCTCCTGTGAAAACCATGTACAAAGCCCAAGGTCCTAAGATCGTCCCTGATCCTAAATAAGGAAGAATTTCTGCCAATCCGACGACAATGGAGATGGCAAGTGTATGCTCTGTTCCGAGTATGAGTAAGCCGATAAACACGATGACCGCAGCGATAAACATAATAATGATTTGCGACCGGATAAGTCCCCAAACGCGGTAGCGCAGTATATTTCGGAAGGACTTTGCTTTTTGCCAAACTGTTTCAGGTGTCTTGGTATGAACCTTCCTTACTAACTTCTCCCAATCCTTTCCGATAAAATAAAACCCGATAAACACAAATAGAAAGGCGAGAATAAAAGATGGAACAATCATGAAAACTTGTGTCAGGCCATTTACTAAACTCGTCCCAATATCTGCAATGTTTGACGATAATCTGGACCCCATAGAAGAAATGCTATCTTGTAAGGACGCCTGCTGCGAGGGAGAAAAGACGTCCATGGTCTCCCCGATTCGTTGCCAAATAGGCAGAATTGTATTATTGAAAAAATCCTGTGCTTGGCCGGAGACGCTTTGAATCCAATCCGGGATAATCTCTGAAAGCTTTTTTATTCCAAATATAATTAAGAAAACAAGCCCTGTGATGGCGCCAAATACAACCGCCAGACTAATTAATAACGCGACTAATACAGCCAGACTGTTTGGCAGTCGAACTTTGGAACGAATGAGCCGAACGAGTGGATAGAACATCCACACGAGCAGGGCAGCAATCCAAAATGGATAGGATATTTGGAAGATCCATACGAGTGCCCAAGCTGAAGCCAGAGTAGAAATGATAACAATGATAAATCTTGCGATGATCCATGCATGGTTTTTGGTCATGTTTTTCCTCCATCTTCCCGTAACGTTTCACTATTTAGTATTATCATATCAAAAATGTTGGACAGGGAGAATTCGAAGGCATTGTAGGAGGTTCATGTGTTAAAATGATTCTTACAAATGAAGAAAATTAGGTGTTTAGATGTTTTTCAAAGGAAAGTTACATGTAATAAACCCTGCAACAGCAACTTTTGTGATGGCAATTGGAATTTTCCTATTCTCAGCAGTTGATGCTTTCTCGGTACAGGAGATATTCAGCAATACGCTCACAATAGCCTATCTAGTATGCGGGATTGGAATATATGCTCTACTTATTTTGCAGATTTTTCGTAGAGGGTTTCTTTTACCATTTTTAAAAAATCCGGTGAATTCCTTCGTAACAGGTTCATGGATTGCAGGGATTGCCACGCTTTGTGATGTAGCGTTGAAGTATTTCCCGCTATTCGGCACTCTTGTACAAATCGTTATCCTCCTCACAAGCATATTATGGGGAGGCTTTGTTATCCTCTATCTCTATCAATTCAGGCAACTATATAAAAACTATCAGACATATACGATTCATGGTGTTATTCTGCTTTCGACAGTTGCGACCCAATCTATTGTCATTGCATGGCTTCAGGTTTTTCCGCTTGTTCCAAAACATGTGATAGTAGGAATGATAGGCCTTGGAGTCAGTTTTTATATACTTGGTGGTATCTTGATTGGCTTACGATATGGAAGGGCCCCATGGTCTCTTGTGGATGACTGGGCTAATACGAACTGTATTATACATGGGGCTTTATCGATTTCGGGGCTAGCGCTTGTTTTTTCTGCTAGTCTGTCGTTGAGTTTTTTAAGTGGTTTTTGGTTGTTCGTCTTTACTCTCCTTTTATTTATTGAAGGAATCGAGGTAGTAAGAGCGATTAAGAGGATCAGCAGATATGGCTGGAAAAAAGGGGTGTTTATCTATGATATTAGTCAGTGGTCGAGGAATTTTACCTTTGGAATGTTTTACGCTCTTACTGTTGAATTACACAATGAACTACCGGAATATAGTATCTTGTATAACTTCCAAGAGGTATTTTTACCTGTTTGGGCCTGGGTTGTGTTAGGATTGCTTCTTTTGGAAATCGGCTTATGGCTTGGTACTACTTTTCAAGAGAAAAAGGGAATAGGAGAAACAACTATGTAAGGAGGATAGCCATGGAAAAAGAACAAGTTGGAAATTGCTCCGTGTGTGGCAAGGTTGTGTACTGCCATGGTGGTTTTTTGGAAGGGGAGCAAGAAGAAAACGAGCTTTTTTGTTTTGCTTGTTATAATGCGAAAGAAAGCTGACTTCTTAAATTTGAAGTCAGCTTTCTTGTTGTTATGCTGTAATGTCTTCTGCAGGTCCAAAAATTTCATAATGAATGGACTCGTCGCTTACCTGTAATTTTTTCAACGCCATGTACATACTGCGCATAAATCCTTTTGGTCCACAGAAATAGAATGCCGCATCTGTTGTTGGTAAAATGCTTTCTAGCCATGCATCATCAATTCGTCCGTGCTTGTCACAAGCAATTGGATCTTGTGGGTCATCGTAAACAAAATAATGGGTAACATGATTACTCTTACTTGATAAGGATTCAACATGCTCTCTCATGGCATGGTGCTGACTTGATTTTGCTGCATGAATAAAAATAACGTCGCGTTCAGGTTGTTCTTTTATCGTTGTCTCCAGCATGCTGATCAGTGGTGTTAAGCCAACCCCTCCGCTGATTAGAACAAGTGGCTTTTGCTCCTTTTGTAAGGTGAAATCACCAGATGGTGCCGTAATTGGCAGGGTATGCCCTTCTTCGACGCTACTGTGTAAAAAGCTGGAAACCACACCAGCCGGTAGATTATCCAGTGCATCTTCTCGCTTCACACTAATGCGGTAGTAATCCTTGCCAGGTGAGGTTGAAAGACTGTACTGACGCAAGTGTTCGTAAGGCTCGCCTGCGATCTTTGCTTTGACAGTAATGTATTGACCTGGTTCGTAAGCCTGGATTGGCTGCCCATCCGTCGGTTTTAAGTAAAAGGATGTGATCACATCACTTTCCACGACTTTTTTCTCGACTGTAAAATCACGGAAGCCGAGCCAGCCACCAGGTGTGTGCGCTGTTTCGTCATACATTTCTTTTTCCACTGCAATAAACACATCAGCAATGACGCCATATGCTTTGCCCCATGCCTCGATAATGTCGTCTGTTGCAGCATCGCCTAACACATCTTTGATAGCAAGTAATAAATACTTCCCGACAATTGGATACTGCTCTGGCTTAATGTTTAAGCTCGTATGCTTGTGTGCAATTTGTTTTACATGTGGGAGGATTTCTTCTAATCGATCAATGTTCGCCGCGGCAGCATATACCGTGTTCGCTAATGCTTTTGGCTGATCGCCTCTTCGTTGGTTTGTTTGGTTAAATACATTTTTCAATTCAGGATGCGCTTCAAGCATCATTGCATAGAAGCGTTTCGTGATGCTTTCCCCGTGTTCCGCCAGTACTGGAACGGTCGCTTTAATAATGTCCATCGTTGTTTGATCCAATAAATTTGTTTGAGTTGTCATAGGAATTTCGCTCCTTGTTAAAAGGTGTATTTTGAATACATCTTTATTGTAAAACTTCGAAATTCGAAAGACAATGGGGTTTTGGCAGAAGTATGTTACAATAATGTGAAGACATGAACAAGAGGGAAGTGCTTGCCATGAATCTAAAAAAATACACGGACTACTCGTTGCGCGTCCTTATTTTTACAGGTTTAAAGCATGGGGAGGAACGTGCTAACATAAAAGAAATTTCCGACGTCTACAACATCTCACAAGAGCATGTACGTAAGGTTGTGCATGACCTCGTGAAACGGGGATTTGTAGAATCAACGAGAGGACGAGGCGGGGGCATTAGGCTCGCTAAGCCTGCAAATGAAATAAACATTGGCATGCTGGTGCGCGAACTGGAGCAGGATTTCGTGTTATTGGAATGCTTTGATAAAGGTGTGAACCATTGCGTGATTTCACCAGGTTGCAGCCTAAAGCATGTCATCAACAAAGCACTCGGCGCATTTTTTAAAGTGCTTGAAGCATATACACTTGAGGATTTAATTCAAAATGAAGAAGAATTAAAAGCATTGATGGGGATGGAATAGCTGAAGGCGGCGTGTGAATGAAAGAGTCGCGCACCGCTGGAGTAGAGTGGCGCGTCAGCCAAAGAAGCAGCGCGCCAACCAAAAAACAACGCCCCAACCCCATAAACTCGCGCCACCAGCATGCCTACAAGAGTAACAAAACCATCCCCCAAATACCCCCCCCTGCATAAAAAGCGGCTCGCGAAATGAGCCGCTTTCCAATGATAGAAGTTTTGTTTATTCTAGCTTAAATGCGCAGCTGTTCACCAACCCACAATCAAAAACAAATATTCCCACTCCTTCGACAAAAAAAGACAAAATACTGCAAATCTCTTGTTCTACCATCTTCTTAGGGGTAAAATTAACTAGGTACATAACTAACTTTAGTCATTTAGCATCAGAAAGGGGAATTTACGATGAAAGCATTAGTCTATTATGATTCAAAGAATGCCAAGGTAGAAGAGGTTTCTGCACCAGAACTAACAAGTGGTACGGTAAAAGTAAAGGTCGAATACGCAGGGATCTGTGGTACGGATTTACATGAATACCTACATAAAACATTTATCACAGCTGACAAAATGATCCTTGGCCATGAATTTACTGGGGAAGTTGTGGAAGTTGCGGAAGATGTTACGCGCTTTGAATCAGGTGATCGTGTTGCGGTGGAGCCAATTTGGGGCTGCGGGGAATGTGCGTCTTGTAAAAAAGGAAACTATAACACATGCCCGAACATGAAATCCTATGGCCTGCATGAAGATGGTGGGTTTGCAGAATACGTTGTTGTGAAGGAAGAAAACGTATTTGGACTTCCAGACGGTCTTAGCTATGAGCTTGCAGCATTAG
Organism: Oceanobacillus kapialis; assembly: GCF_044790185.1. Classification (GTDB taxonomy): domain Bacteria; phylum Bacillota; class Bacilli; order Bacillales; family Amphibacillaceae; genus Oceanobacillus_B; species Oceanobacillus_B kapialis. The sequence goes on along the minus strand of NZ_CP085256.1, from coordinate 2,874,496 downwards.
TAGAACCAACTGCTGTTGTACTTCATGCAGTACGAAACAGTGAGTTTAGAGTAGGGGACACGGTTGCCGTGTTTGGTGCTGGTCCAATTGGTCTGTTGCTATCTGAAACTCTACGCGCTGCAGGTGCGAGTAAGATTTTTGTCGTGGAAGTGAACGAAAAACGCCGCGAACTTGCCAAGCAAATGGGCGCTGACATTGTAATCGATCCATCGAAAGAAGATGCTGTGAAGATCATCCAAGAGATGACAAATGGCGGAGTTGACGTCGCTTATGATGCTGCTGGTATTGAGGTTACATTCAATAATGCACTGGACAGCACCAAACCAAATGGTGAATTTATGGTCGTAAGTGTCTTCTCAAAACCAGTATCTTATCATCCGGCAAACCAATTGATAAGTGAAAAGAAAATTACCGCTTCCCTAGGATATAACAATATCTTTGGTGAAGTAATTGATCTATTGGCAAAAGGTTCTATTAATGCTGGTCCAGTTATTACAAACAAAATTGCCCTAGATGACATTATTGAACAAGGCTTCGATAAATTAATCGACGATAAAAGCGAGTGTAAAATTCTCGTTAGTCCAAAGTAGAATTCAAGGCATAATAAAAATAGCAATCTCACCTATGAAAAGGGAGATTGCTATTTTTATTTTTTTAAACAATCCAAGAAAGTATATCCCAACACAATCCCAGCAACGGTTTCGATAGTAGGCGTGCCTTCCATAAATATGATGGGGATTTTCATGTAGTCTAGTGGAATAGATAAATAAGGGGAAATCGATAATGCTATTACAAATAAAGCCGGAATCGCTATCGCAATAAATTTCACCCAATCGAATGTCCATTGTTTATGCTGCTTAATCTCCATGATCAATTTTGGTATTCTTAGAAGGATTCCGATAACGATCGGGAATATGATGCCAAATAGTACGAGAGGCATTATCTCAAAGTTCATGCTGGCTGTTTCTTCTAACTGAACCTGAAACTTAATTCCTAAATTCAGTATAAACCCAATAACAATCGTACAACCGAAATAGTAAAGAAACCTTTTAATAAAACCGTCCCCCTGAGGATAAGTATTACTATTTATACGTTAAGAACCGCAAAAACGTTTCATCTGTTTGGCGGTTTTAAAAAGGGCGATCAATTAAATGATCGCCTCTTTTCGGCCTTACGTCTGTCTTATCATAGCTAGGAAAATAACCCTCAAGTAATCCTGTTACTGGATATTAACGCCCTCAGGCCAGTGCAGGTCATGCTCCTCAACAGATGTAATTTCATTTTCTCCATCAACAAACACAACTCTTGGCTTCAATGTCTCAATCTCTTCATCTGTCATTTGCGCCATACTAAGAATGATGACGATGTCTCCTGGGGAAAATAAATGTGCAGGAGGTCCATTTAAACAAATTCTTTTTGACCCTTCAGGTGCAGGAATGGCGTATGTTTTCCATCTAGCGGCATTTTTCAAATTTGTGATTTGTACCATTTCATATGGCTTAATATCTGCTTCCCTCATAAGTTTATAATCAATCGTGATACTACCAACATAATCAAGCTCTGCTTCTGTTACAGTCGCTCTATGTATTTTTCCTTTACACATTAATCGTTGCATGGATGATTCCTCCTTAATTTGTCTCTCTATTTAGAGTATTACATCTACCATTAAGGTGCAATGTTTTCACGAAATTTTCGCATAATACCCAGAGATAGACATGTAATTATTTTATAATTCAGAACAATTTAGGTATACTAAAAGCATGATAACTTCAGGGAACGTAACGTTTTTTATTATTGGGGGAGGGGACAAAACCAATGAAAGTCTTTTTAACATTTGGTATAGGTTTTATAATGGGGATTTTTATAACGCCCCTTTTGCTTGAGTGGTTAGGCTTACCTTCTTTTGGGAATTTGCTGACGTCGATTCTCGGAGAACCGACCCCTGTTAAAAACTTCTTTGTCCTTACGTTTGGTGTTATGTTGCTTATTTTCACAGGACGCTGGTTATATAAGCAGGCTAAAGAAGAAAGGGTATAAAAAGAAGAGGGCGCCTCGTGCTTCCCTCTCCTTTTACTAGTCTAATAGATTCGTTAAAAACCCATCGCTGTTTGTACGGTCGAAGAAATAATCGATCCCATAATAAGAAGCAACCCCCATAATAATTGTCCAGATGACAATGCTGATGACCATCCAGAAGGTAATTTGTTTCTTGGTTCCGCCAAAGCTCATTGCAAGTACGGCACCTAAATGGCTTCCTGTGATAAATGGCGCGACTAGGGCAAGTCCGGGAAGTCCGTATTTCTTCCACACAAAAGCCGCTCGTTGTTGCTTTTTCTCCGAATTGTTCTTCCCTTTTTTCTCCTTCCGCCTTTCCAGCCAACGCTTTGTCTGTTCAGTTAAAGCAATTAGCAGTAGAATGGTCGCGATGTTCCCGGCAAATGCAGCAAGCGCGACCGGAATTGCTTGTAATCCTGCCGCGATACCGATCGGGATGACGGCGACCACTTCAAAAAATGGCGTTGCGCCCAGTAAGAAAACAACAAAATATGCTAAATATGTATTCATTTTGTGGATTCCCCCCAGTGTACAAATTTACCTTTTACTATTCTACTAGAAAACTTGATCGAAAGGAGACTAATTCACTTTTAAACAAACTTGTTCTCTTTAAATTTAAGAAATAACGTTAGATAACCAAGTAAAGATGCTCCAATAAACAGTACATGGTATCCTGTTAGATCTGCAATTACCCCTGAAAAAATGGATCCTATTGCCTGGCCAAGCGCGAGCGTTAAGAAAGGTATTCCTAGACCAAATGATGGATTTGTTTTAAATACAGTAATTCCCCAAACAATTAAGACAGCTGTCATAAAAATATAGGAGCTTCCAAAAAGAGCAGGGGATAGAAATCCTGAAAGAAAATTACCTGGATAGAGTCCTAGAATAAGAGAGGAAGTGGAAAGTGCACTTACAGATAGCAAATAAGCTCGCGTTAATCCGAATTTATCAATAAAGGCGCCTGCAGTACCTCCCAGTAAGCCGAAAATGCCGATAATCACCCACAGCCAGTCTTTAAAGTATCCAGGCATACTCTCCAATTCTACCAAAAAGTCTCTGGAAAATGTCCAATAGGCAGAACAAGCTACTCCGATAAAGAAGGAGGCTATTACAAGTGGCGTTGCACGTCTCCATTCCTTTTTAGAAAAACGAACGGTGCTAATCTTTTCAACAGGCTGTTTCTTGGGAAGTACGAGGTAGTTTCCAAGCAATACGAAAATAGCAATTACCATGAAAATTACATATGTTTCTCGCCAGCTATCTGCCATCACCAAAGCAATTACACCAGTGGAAGCTGTGCCAATACTAGTACCTGAATTGATCCATGAATTTGTCTTGTTTTGTAACTGTGTTTCGATATTTTTGCTTACAATATCTGCATAAGGTGGAGAGGAGTATCCTGTACTCATCCCGGCAAGAAATACTCCTAAACCAAGTATGAGCGGGTTAGGCGAAATAGCTATAATGCCCAAACCGATAATGGAGGAAAAGCCAGCAATAACGAGAATCGATTTTGGCGTAATCTTATTGGAAAAAACCATTGCCAGAACTATCGCAATACAGTACGCGACATAGGATAAAGATGAAACAAGACCGCTAGTGGTGGGTTCCATATTCATCGTCTCGTTAATCGAGGGAATCATTAAGCCAAAACTAAAACGTGATAAACCATACGTTACAGCAATCATTGGCAGTCCGACTAACATTAACTTTTTTGCGTTCATCATACCACTCCTTATATATAACGTTCATTATAATAAAAGGTAGAAATAAACGGATAGCATGGGACGACACTATCCGTTTCTACTCATTAACCCGAAGATTACCCACTAAATCCTTAACGGTATTTCGAACATCTTCTATCGCTAGTACTTGCACCATTGAGGTGGAGCCTTCTATGATAATAAATATTTGTTTGCCGAGCGATGCAGGTGCATGAATATGCTGCAAATCCCCTTCAATTTTATTTAAAAGTGTTTTTTTGTGTTCTTTAACAATGGTAGATATTTCTTCATTGATACCTTCGTATTCTTGCATTGCTCTAAGAAATAAACAACCATTCGAACCGTTCAGATCCATCCAATTGATATGGGCATTCACAAGCGTATCAACATAGACATGTACGCCACTTTCTTTATTAATTTCATCCTCTAAATATTGAAAATAACGAGCTTCTCTCCGAATTAATATTTCGCTAATTAAGGCTTCCTTTGACTTAAAATGGTAATACATCGTCATAGGAGCGACACCAGCTTGATCCAAAATACTTTTCACCCCAATTGCATGAAAACCGTGCTGATAAAAAAGGTCCTCAGCTGTATTTAAAATGGCTTCTTTTTTGGGTGACTTTTTCATACAGTAGCCTCCTTTTTTATATTGAACGATCATTATATAGAATAACATTTCAAAAGTTGTTTTACAAAGAAAACATAAGTCTTGTCTAAAATGTTACAGTTCAACAAATCTTAACAAAAAACCTCACAAAAATGCTTGAATATCATGCCCTGAAACAATACGATTAAACGAGATAGAAGTCGTAAGTGATGATACATCACAAACTCTAACGAATAAAAACGTAGCAATTTAGATAGAACGAGGTGTAAGGATGAGCATGCGTGAAAAAGCGGTACAACCCGCATCAAAGGAAAGAAAAAGTAAACAAAATAAAGCCAATTTATACAAAACCGTATGGAGATGGCATTTTTATGCGGGAATCATTATTGCCCCGTTCCTATTGATTCTAGCGGTGACTGGTAGTATCTACCTGTTCAAACCCCAAATCGAGAATGTTATCTATGCAGATTACTATGATGTCACACCACAGGATGAGAGACTTGCAGATTCTGAGATTCTAGAAACAGTAAGGGATGACTATCCGGGCGCCACGGTGACTAATTTTCGACCAGGGGAAGATGACACACGTTCCAGTGAGGTTGGACTTTCCTATGAGGGGGAATCGTTAACCGTTTTTGTTAATCCCTATACAGGTGATCAGCTCGGGGAGTTGAACGCAGAAGATCGCATCATGGATAAAATTGAGGAATTCCACGGCGAGTTGATGGCAGGTACACTGGGAGACCGGATTGTGGAATTAGCTGCCTCGTGGGGCGTGGTCCTTATCATAACGGGGATTTTTCTCTGGTTTCCGAGGAAGCGAAAAGGCCTTGCAGGTGTCCTGTATCCACGTTTTCATAAAGGGGAAATGACGCTAAGACGGGACTTGCATGCTGTCCCGGCGTTCTGGATAGCTGCAGGCATGCTCTTTTTAATCATGACGGGCTTGCCGTGGTCAGGTTTTTGGGGGACTAATTTCCAGACGATCACGACGAACGCAGGTGTCGGGTATCCACCATCTGTTTGGGTAGGAGACGCCCCTAGTTCTGGTGTGGAAACACAAGAAATTGCCGATGTGCCATGGGCTGCCGAGACATTGGATGTACCAAAATCCGATATACAGGGCTTGGTTCCTGTTTCAATTGATGATATTACAGCGACTGCCGAGCGGGAAGGTGTTCACCCGAGTTATACAGTTATTTTTCCAAGTAGCGAAGATGGGGTATTTACCTTGTCCGCTTTTCCACCAAAGGCAAAAGATGAAATTACGATGCACTTGGATCAATACTCGGGCGCTGTGCTGGCAGATTATCGCTATGATAATTATGAGCCGATTGGCAAGCTGGTTGCATGGGGCATTACCTTGCATAAAGGGACAGAGTTCGGGTTTATCAATCAGCTAATCAGCCTGACAATTTGCCTTGGCATCATTCTCATTGTGTTGAGTGGCTTTTATTTATGGTGGAAGAGAAAACCAAAGCACGGCACGGGAGCACCAAAATCTGCTGGGATCTTCAATATGAAACTCTTTTTAGTCGTTTTGATTGCTTTAGGCATCATTTTCCCATTGGTTGGATTGTCGATCATTTTTATTTTACTCATAGATATACTACTTATAAAACGGATTCCGGCATTGCAGCAGTTTTTTAATGCTTAAGGAGGGGACTGCACCATGAAAAAAGGATTAATGCGTATAGTTTTAATTGGGGTTGGTCTCATGCTTGGCGGATGCTCCTTGAATGCGAATGTCGAGAGTTTGTATAAGGAGGAAACGCCTTTACAGGCCGCTATTCAAATTCCCGAAAATTTCACAGATAATCAAGAGGAATCAATCGTTATTACGCTTGAACAGGACGGGGAAACAGTGGAAGATCCAAGCTTTGTTCATGCAGAAATTTGGAAACAGGATGGTTCTTTATCCTATCCAATGGAAGAGGTAGAACAAGGACCAGGCGGTAAGTTTTCCGTAAAAAAGGCTTTTGACGAGGATGGTTTGTATAGTATTAAGGTTCATGCCGCACAGGGCGATTCCGAAATTACGCCGCAAAAGCAGTTTATTGTAGGAGAACTCTCTGACGAAGAGCTTGAGATCTTGCAGGAGGATGTGCCAGCGCAAGAAGCCGAGCATGAGCATCATCATTAAGTAGTAGTGTGAGAGCTACCGCGTGGTCGGAGAGACTATGCGGTAGCTTCTTCTATTGGAGGCAAGCCCGTCTGTAATTACCTCACAGGCAGATCATAAAAAAACGAATTAGGATAACCTTGGAAATTGGTGTTGTTTTCTGTCTAGTTTTGTAGGTATAATAGAGGAGAGTTTTTTGAAATGACAGGAAAATAGTAATTACTATAAAGATAGGGTTAGAGAAGGGGTACGAGAATGAGAAGGTCTGAACGTAAAAAGCCAAGGAGACTTTGGCTAAAAATACCATTAATCGTCATTTTGTTGTTAGTAATAGGTGTAGGAGTTTATGCTTTTAGCCTTTATAATGATGCAAAGAATACCGTAAACGAAAAGATGAATGAACCAGTTGATTCGATTGACACTGCTGTGACGAAGAAAAAAGTACAGGACTTGGAGCCACTAAACATCCTACTAATGGGTGTTGATGCAAGAGGAGCGGACAGGGGACGTTCTGATGCTTTGATGGTTTTGTCACTTGACCCTGGCTCGGATCGTATGCAGTTAATTAGTATTCCAAGGGATACGCGTACAACCATTGTCGGTCGAGGCACACAAGATAAAATAAATCATGCGTATGCTTTTGGTGGGCCGGACATGTCTGTCGCGACGGTAGAAAACTTCCTTGATATTGAGCTGGATTACTATGTCCGCATGAATATGGAAGGACTAGCAGAACTTGTTGATGAACTAGGTACCATTACGGTGAACAATGAACTTACCTGGAATGATGGAACCTATAACTTTACACCAGGTCCTGTTGAAATGGATGGCGATAAGACGATGGCATTCGTCCGGATGAGAAAGCAGGATAATTCCGGGGACTTCGGTCGTACGAAGCGTCAGCGCCAGGTTATTGAGGGGATTGTAGATAGAGGGGCATCTGTTGGTTCCGTGAGCAAAATAGGCGGTGTCCTAGATGTGCTAGGAAACAATATGGCAACAAACCTTGATTTTGAAGATATGAAGAACCTATTTTCCAATTACCGCAACGTACGAAATAATGTAGATACGTACATGGTACAAGGGAGTGGACAAACCATCGATGGCATTTATTATTACATGGTGCCAGATGAAGAAGTACAAAAAGTTCATTCGATGATTGCGGATATTAAGTCGTAAAAATGGCTTATAGGCACGAACTTCCGCGTTATACTTTAACCAATTTAAAAACTGTACGTTCCTTAAGGGGAGCGTGCAGTTTTTTTATGCAGCTAATTAGAAGGATAAAGCGATAGCGTGTTGAATATAGTTATAAACATTTTTACAAAGAAGCGTTTGGATTCGTTTTTTGGTGAAATAAGAAAGTATAAATATTTGCTGTATAATGTTCTTAGACAGAAACAGCCACGTCCAGCTCCAGCACCCAGAGACTAGCGAGACTTCCCTCACCTCCGTACGATAAGTCAACATCAGCTCCCTACGATCGCCGTGTTTCCTTTATCTCCTGCGGTTCAGTCCAGTCCGTACGTCTCTAAACGGGCGCTTGCGCTTTTGTTCTGTGAAGTAAAGAATGAAAAATTAACTTAAAATGAGGGATTCAATTGGCCGGGATTAAAATTAAGGAAAACGTTCATTCAGATAAAGATTTAGTCAAAAGTCATCATCACAGCATTCACCAAATTCTTTACGTACTAGAAAGTAAGGGAAAGTTCATTTTTAACAATCAAGCACACCCTTTTAAAAAGGATCATGTAGCGATCATCCCACCTTTTGCTGAACATGCTATCGTAGCTGAAGAAAAGATGACCGTTCTTGTGTTGGAATTTGATATCAATCAACTTGACATAGGGATGCAACAAGCCTTTCGTGAAAAAGAAAATTTCTCTAAAACATGCATTCTTGAGCTAAGTTTGTTTGATGCTGTTCACGTCAGGCAGCTTCTACGGCGAATGCTTTATGAGCAATCAAGGGTGGCTAACTATCAGTTCCTGGCCACTAAAATATTTCTTTCTGAATTAATGCTTACTCTGTTAAGGGCAACGCGTGATGAAACTATAACAAACGCGAATAGCTTACGCGCAGAGCGATTACGTAAATACATAAATGAAAATTACTTTGAAATAACTGATGCTGGAGACATTTCACAAAGACTGGGAATTAGCGCCCGCCATGTGAATACCATTTTTAAAGAGAGTTACCAAACCACTCCAATGAAATATTTAAATGAAGTTCGTATGGAGACGGCAAAAAAATTGCTTATGGAAACGGATAAAGATATTACCTCCATTTGTTTTGAAGTAGGATTTGAATCCCTATCAACTTTTTATAGAAGGTTTAAAGAATATATGAATATTTCTCCACATAAATTTCGGGTGAATAGTCATTATACAACTACAAAAAAATAGGTGAGTATTAAAGGTTTTGATTTTTTAATTGATTTCCGAAATTGAGAATTCAATTCTTTCTTTAGTAAGACGTCCTCTAATCAAAGCTCTATGATAAGGATAGGAAGAATATAAAGGAGGAATTGGGATGGAGATACAGCATATTGGGATTATTATGAACGGCGTAACGGGGCGCATGGGTACCAATCAACACTTGATTCGTTCGATTGTGGCGATTAGGGAGCAGGGAGGAATCGAGCTAGCCAATGGGAACGTTGTGATGCCAGATCCAATCCTTGTGGGAAGACGCGAAACCAGGTTGGAAGAGTTGGCGACCATGCATGGCCTATCGCGTTGGACTACAGATCTTGAGGAGGCACTAGCTGACGATTACAATCTAATATACTTTGATTCTCAGACAACGGTGAGGAGAGCGGAAGGCATCCGGAAAGCGATTGCAGCTGGTAAACATATTTATTGTGAAAAACCAACCGCTACGAACCTGGAAGAAGCTATCAAACTTTCAGAACTAGCAACAGAAGCTGGGCTGAAAAATGGGGTTGTGCAGGATAAATTGTATTTGCCTGGTTTAATGAAGCTGAAGCGCCTTATTGACTCTGGTTTTTTCGGTGAAATATTAAGCGTACGCATGGAATTTGGTTATTGGGTATTTGAAGGGGATTGGCAGGAAGGTCAGCGTCCATCGTGGAATTATCGCAAAGAAGATGGCGGGGGAATTATTGTCGATATGTTCCCGCACTGGAGTTACGTCATCCAACATCTTTTCGGTACAATTCGTTCGGTATCATGTTTAGGTGCTACACATATCCCGAAAAGACTTGATGAAAAGGGAGAAGTTTATCAAGCTACTGCGGATGATGCAGCATACGGAACCTTTGAATTAGATAACGGTATCATTGTTCAGGCGAATTCTTCATGGGCGGTTCGAGTTAACCGTGATGATTTGCTTACAGTGCAGGTTGATGGCACAGAAGGTAGCGCTGTTGCAGGGCTTCGGGACTGTAAAGTACAGCATCGAGTGAATACGCCAAAAGCTGTGTGGAACCCGGACATCCCCAACCCGTTTGACTTTCAGGAGGATTGGCTTGAAGTTCCTGAGAATCAAGTGTTTGATAATGCGTTTAAAGTGCAATGGGAAATGTTCCTTAAACATGTGGTTGCAGACGAGCCATACGATCTGGATCTGATGGAAGGTGCAAAAGGCATACAGCTTGCAGAAATTGCACTCCAATCTTGGAAGGAAAGACGCTGGGTAGATGTTCCAAAGGTTAAAGACAAGGTGAATGTATAGGAGGGCCACTATGAATAACTCAATCCTATTACCAGATCAATCCGGAAAATTGTATACGCATACATTGAAACCCGGGAATGAATTTGAACTCCCGAAGAAGCAATTTGAAAAACGCATTGCAATATCGGCGGCGCACGTTGTCGCAGACCCATTAAGTACCACTGAACCAATTCATGACAGTAAAATAGATTGGGAGGAAACATTAGCATACCGGCGCTACCTCTGGTCGTTGGGACTAGGTGTGGCAGAGGCGATGGATACTTCGCAAAGAGGAATGGGATTAAGTTGGGAAACAGCGAAAGAATTGATCAGCCGTTCTGTAAAAGAAGCAAAGACCGTCGATGGGAAAATCGCATGTGGGGCTGGGACGGATCATTTACAGCCTAGCCCGCAGGTGACCATCCAAGATGTGGAAATGGCTTATGAAGAGCAATGTGAGTACGTAGAACAAGCGGGAGGGCGGATTATTTTAATGGCAAGCAGAGCTTTAGCTGCTTGTGCCACCTCTGCTGAGGACTATGTAAAGGTTTATAGCAATATTCTCCGTAAAGTTTCTGAACCTGTTATTCTCCACTGGCTTGGGGATATGTTTGACCCTGCTCTTAAAGGTTACTGGGGATCTGAAGATATTGACCAGGCAATGGAAGTCTGCTTACGTATCATTAAAGAAAATGAAAAGAAAGTAGACGGAATTAAGATCTCTCTGCTTGATGATCAACGGGAAATACAGATGAGGGCATTGCTTCCCGAAAGTGTAAAAATGTATACGGGGGATGATTTTAATTATCCTGAACTGATTAAGGGGGATCAAGATGGTTATAGCCATGCGCTTTTAGGAATATTTGATGCCATCGCCCCTGCTGCTGCAAGTGCCATGCACGCATTGGATGAAGGAGATCTTTCCGCATATGATGCGATATTAGAAAAAACGGTACCACTCTCCCGTCATATTTTCCAAACACCTACTTATGCTTATAAAACAGGGGTTGTCTTTATGGCATATTTAAATGGCCATCAGTCCCATTTTAAAATGGTTGGGGGTGCGGAAAGCCAGCGTTCAATTGTCCATCTGGCTGATTTATTTGTTATGGCAGGGGAGGCTGGTTTACTCCAAGATACGGAACTTGCAACATATCGGATGAAATTAACGTTAATGCAGGCTGGAATAACGCAACATGATATTACCATACCAACTGTGTAAGCCTTCTAGGCTTCGAATGTAAAGGGGTGAATGATATGGGGAGTAATAGAGAGTTTTTAAGCCGAATGAGTTTAAATCAAATAACAACAGAACAGTTAAATCTTGAAGAGGCAGTAAAAGCTTGTACAAAAGCTGAAGTGCCTTGGATTTCCTTGTGGCGACATAAAATAGAAGAGATTGGCCTCCAACAAAGTAAAAGATTATTGAAGGATGCTGGCCTGCAAGTTTCCAGTTTATGCAGGGGTGGAATGTTTCCTGCTTCCACCAAGGAATTACGGCAGAAAAATCTAGACGAGAACCGAAGAGCCGTAGAAGAAGCTGCTGAATTAGGGACAGATGTGTTAGTACTCGTCTGTGGCTCAAGCCTTGAGCATGATATTGCAGCCTGCCGAGAATGGGTAAATGAAGGCATTGAGGAGCTTGTACCTTATGCAGCCTCTCATGGTGTGAAATTAGGAATCGAACCGCTTCATCCGATGTATGCTGCTGATCGTTCCGTTGTTGTAACGTTAGGAGAAGCATTGACCATTGCGGAAAAATACCCAGCAGATAAGGTAGGGGTAGTCGTTGATGTGTTCCACGTATGGTGGGATTCCGAGTTGTATAAACAAATTGCACGAGCTGAAGGACGCATTTTAGGCTTTCACGTATCAGATTGGAATGTCCCAATAACAGACACGTTTAAGGCCCGTAAGTTGATGGGGGACGGTGTGATTGATATTCCGCGAATTAGAAAAGCAGTAGAAGAAGCTGGATATCATGGTCCAATTGAAGTAGAGATTATGAACCAGGATCTCTGGGATCTCTCAGGAGATGAAGTTTTAGCAACAATCAAAGACCGCTTTGTTCACTATGTCTAAATACGTTTCTAGGAAAATGAGAATGGCTTAAGCTATTCTCTTTCCTGCGTTTTCATACAGCTACATAATGAATGAAGGGAGGTTACCTGGCCCACATGCAAATTACGAGTAAGCTTGGCCAAGAAATCATTCGGAAAGTGGCGAAGTATACCGAATTAGATATAAACATTATGAATATGGAAGGGCAGATCGTTGCGAGTACAGATAGAAAGAGAGTTGGGGAGCTTCATACAGGGGCAGTAGAAGTGCTGTGTACCCATGAAGAACTTATTATCGGGGATAAAGAGCTAAGTAGATACCCTGGTACAAAACAGGGGGTTAATCTACCTATCAATCATAAGGATAAAGTAGTAGGGGGAGTGGGAGTGAGCGGGGAGCCCTCGGTTATTTATAAATTTACGGGTTTGATTCGAACAGCAGTGGAAGTTGTGTTGGAGCAAATTCACATTGAAAGGCAGGGCCATTATCAACAAAGACAATGGAATTATTGGCTACACCAATTGCTTCATCCAAGTGGCTTTAATCAAGAAAAACTGGAAGAGGATGCAAGCTATTCGTTGCAGATCGATTACCGTGCGGATTGGAGAACAGCAGTCCTATTTGGGAAGATTGAACAGGACGTTGTGGATGCAATACGAAGAGAATTAGAAAGTATGCAGTTGGACACATTGTTTATTCTCCCCTTTTTGGAAAGTGAAATTGTAATTGCTGTCCCTGGGGAGTTTAAGAGACTTGAAACCTTATGTGAAAAACTAGTGAGAATAAGTGGGGAGTATACGCGTCTTGGAGTAGGGGAGGTAGGTTACGGGCTTGTTGGCATACGTAATTCGTATGTACAAGCAAAACATGCGCTTGCCTTTTCAGACAGGAAAGACAAGATTTCCCTTAGCTGGGATTGGGTGATGGAGAGGTTAACATTAGCCATCGATCCGGAGCAATACATGCTAGTATCCTCCACCTATGAAAATAAGATTCGGAATCTTGAGAGTACTTATTTAGAAACAGTAGATGCATTTTTAAATAATAACCTTTCTATCAAGAAAACTGCAGCTTCATTGCATATCCATCGTAATACCCTTTTGTATCGATTGGACAAGGTATACCAAAAGACAGGCTTGGATCCAAGAATATTTAATGATGCATGCATTCTGAGAATCGTACGAACCAAACAAATTTGTGCAATGAAACAAATAAATTGATTAAATAGTTTGTATTTTTGTTCAATTTGATAATTGTAAACGCTATCATAATGTAGTTAAATGATATGTAAATGAAAAAGGAGTTTACTATGGATATCATACTTGCACCAGATTCATACAAAGGTAGTTTAACAGCGATGGAAGTAGCCAAAACAATGGAAAAAGCTATCTTAGACCTCGACCGTAGCCACCGGATTATTCTCAAACCAATGGCGGACGGTGGGGAGGGGACGAGTGACGCGATCTTGGCGTCTGTAACAGGCAAAAAAATGGAGGTCGACTGTACAGGGCCTTTAGGAGACAGAATAACAAGCTACTATGTCCTGTTAGAGTCGAAAGAAGCTGTCATTGAACTAGCGAATATAGCAGGACTCATACAGGTTCCATTGGAAAAACGAAACCCCGATTTTACGACAACCTATGGAGTTGGGGAAGTAATACTTGATGCACTAGATAAAGGAGCTACATCCATTATTTTAGGGATCGGGGGGAGTGCCACAAATGATGGTGGCTTAGGAATGCTGCTCGCGTTAGGAATGGAAGCGTGGGACGCTGAAGGGAATAAACTAACCGGCTTTGGAAAAGATTTGTGCAACATCCACAGTATTCGGCTTGATAAACTCGATAAAAGAATCCGCAAGCTGGATATTAAAGTTGCATGTGATGTTAAGAATCCACTTAGTGGAGATAATGGGGCAAGTGTTGTGTACGGACCACAAAAAGGTGCGAGTAAGGATCAGATTGCCAGATTCGACCAAAGTTTAACACTATATGCAGATAAACTAGAGGATTTAGTCGGGAAATCAATGAGGGATGAACCTGGAGCAGGAGCGGCAGGCGGAATAGGGTTCGCCTTGCTCGCGATTGGTGCCAAACTCGTCTCAGGTGCAGAGCTAATTGCAAGCACGATGCATTTAGAAGAAGCCATTCAACACGCTGATCTAGTCATTACAGGGGAAGGCCAAAGTGATAACCAAACTTTGTTTGGCAAAGCTCCGGGTCATGTTGCCTTTCTAGCCAAAAAACATCATGTTACAGCTATTCTGCTTTCTGGCAGTTTAATAGGGGATTTACATGCATTAAGGGAAAGATTTTCAGGTTGCTTCTCAATTATTACGAAGCCATTAACGCTAGAAGAGGCGATGGATGAAGCTGAGCATCTCTTATATGAACAGACAAAACAGATTATTCACTTTGCTTCAAGTCAATCCAATGCTTATCGGAAGACACTTTTAAAATAAATTATAAGAATGGGGAGGATTTAGGATGAAAAAACGTTCTTTTTATTGGGTGATTGGTAGCTTGTTAACGGTATTGCTATTGGCAGCGTGTGGTCAAGATGACGCGGCTTCAGGGGAAAATGGAGAAGAATATACGATTAAATTTGCTCATGTTGTAAGCCCTTCTACGGCAAAAGGGAAGGCAGCAGAGAAATTTGGTGAACTCATTGAAGAAAGAACAGATGGTCAAATAAAAGTAGAAGTCTATCCAGATTCACAGCTAGGAAGTGATCGGGAAATTATTGAGCAGATGCAGTCAGGCACTGTGCAAATGAATGCTCCTTTTACAGGGGTTCTACCTACATTTGTGAAAGATTTTGAAGTATTTGATCTCCCGTTTCTCTTTGAAGACAGAGACCATGCTTTTGAGGCAACAAATGGAAACCTAGGCGACATTCTAGGTGAAAAATTGGAAGCTCAAGGAATGCACCTATTAGGTTTCTGGGACGGTGGATTTAAGCATTTGACAAACTCCGTCCACCCAATTGAAACTCCTGAAGACATGAATGAACTAAAAATGAGGGTGTCCCAAAGTCCGCTTCTCATATCACAGTTTCAGGCAGTGAATGCAGGTGGGGTTTCTATCGACTTTTCAGAGCTTTATACAGCTTTACAAACAGGTACAGTGGACGGTCAGGAGAATCCACTTTCCAACATTGTAAGTAAGAAATTTTATGAGGTGCAAGACTATCTGACGTTAAGTAGTCATGGCTACATGGCTTATCCTTTAGTAATTAGTAGTGATTATTATAAAAACTTGCCTGAAGATTTACAAACCGCTGTCGATGAGGTTGCCAACGAAGTGACAGAGTGGCAATGGGAAGAAGCAAATAGTGATGAAGAGGCCTATATGGAGGAATTGGAAGGATCAGATATTCAAATCAATGAGCTAACTGCTGATCAGAAGCAAGCGTTTAAAGATGCCATGTCGAGTGTATATGATGAATTTAACAAAATGGACGGTAGTGAAGAACTTCTAGAAGCGGTGAATCAATAGCAAGTGTATTCTGGAGCGGTTTTTTAACCGTTCCCTCTTTTTCCCACCTTTACTGGCAGTAAGACCCCGGGGATCAACTGCAAGTAAAGGTCCGATTCGTTCAACTAACATTTGGTGGGGGAGGAAGGGAAATCCCCACCAAATGAAGTTTTACTTTATCTTTAATCGATTCTAAAGGAGCATTTACATGAAAATTAATAAACTGTTAAGCAACTTGGAAGAATATGTTGCCGTGTTATCACTTCTTGTTGCCTCTTTATTAGTCTTTCTTCAAGTGGTACTTCGTTATGTATTTAATATTTCCTTGGTTTGGTCAGAGGAAGTTTCCCGATATATTATTATTTGGTTTATTTTGATAGGCAGTAGTATAGCGGTGAGGGAGAAAGCACATGCAACCGTAGATGCGGTGGTAGCTTATCTACCAACTATACCGAAAAAGATCTTTTCTATTTTAGCTAATTTAACAGGAATAACCTTTAGTGTCGTGCTTATTTGGTCAGGGGCTATTACTGTCTCAAATGTCATGGAGCTTGGCAATGTCACGCCTGCTGTGGGAATACCTATGTCAATCCCGTACTTAGCACTGCCTGTAGGTGGGTCCCTCATGTTACTGCGATTTATTCAATTACTTATTCAAGACATAACCAATTTTAAAACGAAGGATACAGATGGTCATCCTCCGATTTCTGATGGGGGGGAAACTAAATGATTATTGTCATTTTTGCCATTTTATTAATTATCGGAGCGCCGATCGCAATAGCCATAGGGTTATCAAGTTTTATAGCCATGTTGCAAGAAGGAATCTCAATTGATGTTTTCTCCAGAACTATTTTTGCAGGAATAGATTCTTTCACGCTAATGGCAATTCCTTTTTTTATCTTTGCAGGGGATTTAATGCTGGCTGGAGGAACCTCAAAACGGTTAATCGACTTTGCTAAAAAGTTAGTTGGCTGGACAACTGGTGGCTTACCAATTGCAGGAATATTATCTTCTATGATTTTTGCTTCCCTGTCTGGATCAAGTCCGGCAACTGTGGCAGCAATTGGCGGGCTAATGATCCCATCGCTAAATGATGCGGGCTATTCACGTAAATTTGCAATTGGGTTAATGACAACTGCTGGTACACTAGGTATCATTATTCCACCAAGTATAACCTTGCTAGTATATGGGTCATCTGCTGAAGTTTCCATTAGTGATCTGTTTCTTGCGGGAGTAGTCCCAGGTATTTTTATTGGACTGGTACTCATTATCGTTAGTTTTATCATTTCGATAAAAGAAGGATTTAAGCCGGAGGGAAAAGTCAGCATAAGAGAAGTGGGGAAATCATTTATTTCAGCTATCTGGGGAATCCTGCTACCGATAATTGTTTTAGGTGGAATATACTTTGGCATCTTTACACCAACTGAAGCAGCTGCTGTCGCCATCTTTTACAGTTTAGTAATCGGATTATTTATTTATAAAGAATTAACAATGAAAAATATAATAGCAGTTACGAAAAAATCTGTTATCACTTCATCTATGATTATGCTAGTTATCGCATCTTCCAATGTATTCAGCTGGTACTTAACCTATGAACAGATACCTACCAATCTAGCATCTATTTTTCTGGAATATGCCAATACAGAGTTCGTCTTCTTGTTGTTAGTTATTGTCATTCTGTTACTGGTAGGAATGTTTATGGATACAAGTGCAGCAGTGTTGATATTTGTTCCCTTGTTCCTTCCAATGGTTACACAGCTTGGTATTGATCCGATACACTTCGGGATCATTATGATTGTAGCCCTTTCAATAGGGATGATTACCCCACCGTTTGGGTTGAATTTATTCGTAGCATCAGGAATTAGCAAGACATCCTTAACTTTGGTTATAAAAAGCACCGCCCCTTTTATTCTAGTCATGATTTTCACCTTACTAGTAATAACGTTCGTGCCTGACCTTTCCCTTTTCCTATTGGATATATTTGAGTAAGTGGGTAGAGGCTTTAATAATTCTTAATACCCTGGCAGCCAGGTTGGCTGCCAAGGTTTGCTATGTTTATAGATTAGAAATGTAAACCAAGATTTAAAATGGTTTATTACTATAAAGGAGTGATATAATTTCTATAACGTGAGTATTCAATTGGCGGCGGCTGGTTTCTAGCCAGTTAATATTGAAAACAAGGCAGTGATAGAGATGGGCAAAAAAGGAAAACTAGCGATGGGGATAATACTCTTAATTCTTCTAGTTGTAGGAATTATCGGCTACCAGACAGTCAGTAACTTAACAAATGAAGTTACCAAAAAATATGGCTATGAGAACGAAGAGATTATCGCCTATGTAGAGGACAAATATGATATTCCGGTTACCATCCTGGAAAATGAGGGACGGAAAACAGGCTCTGCTGAAAAAGGGCTTACTGTTCATGATGCGATTGTCCAGGCAAAGAATGAGGAACAGTTGACATTTCATATTCATATTAGTCCATTTGGCAATATTTCTGGAGATGATTATGAAGAGGTGAAGCTACGTCATGATTTGAACGCCAAGCTTCGGGATTCGGACATGTTTGAAAAGCTTCGAGCGGAGGGATTTACGTCGATCAGCTTTGGTGCGGAATCGGAGGACCCGACGTTTTCCATGATGCTTCCTGAGGGTAAGCGTATAGGGGATGAAGAGGTGCATGAATCTTTATACGCCTCAATCCCAACGTTGAAGAAAGTACAAAAAGAAGCTGAAAAAGAGGGTTACAAAATGTCGGAAATACACGTGGATGATGTAACAGTTCCATTAAATGCAGAATATCAGGACGCAGAGGACATGGCAAATAAACTAGCAGCTGATAACATCGATGCTTTTACATACCTTTTTTCAGAATCAGACCGTGCAAAAGTAAGTGACATGAGCTTTGAAGAAACGGGTTTTCAGGCGAATTTGACCTGTGAAAAAATAGTTATCTATGACATTTGTGACACCTACTCATTAACCCTTACGCCTATTATGAAAGAAGATGGGGAGGATGAATTCAGGTATGATGACGAAGCTGATCGAGCACAACTATTTGAGGGAATTCAGCTTAGTAGAGAGATAGAACTTCCGATCGATACCCTTTTGGTGGATAATATGGTTGTTCCCTTTAAACCTGAGGACCAGCATTATACGGAAGAGGAGCTACTGGAGCGGGAAGGCTCTGTTCAGGTAATGACGTCATTTGAACTGGAAGTGAGAGACTGGATAGGCTACACTAAGTTGGACAGATAAAATGAGGGCTTGTAAACTTAGACTATAACATAAGGGAGCGTGACTACAATGACACGTCAACGTCGAACTTTTACAACCGAATTTAAACTGCAATTAGTGAAGCTTTATGAAAATGGTAAATCGCGTGCAGACATTGCGAGAGAGTATGATATCACGCCTTCTGCGTTAGATCGCTGGATTAAAAATCATCAAGAAACAGGTTCATTTGCCGCCAAGGATAATCGTTCTGAAGAAGAGAATGAACTAGCTCGGTTACGTAAGGAAAATCAACGTCTCACGATGGAAAATGATATTTTAAAGCAAGCAGCGCTGATCATGGGACGAAAATAGATGTGATTCGAAATAACGCTCACATCTATTCGGTATCAGCAATGTGTGACGTCCTCCAGATTCCCAAAAGTACGTATTACTATCATGCCAATTTGAATGGCCGACGTGTGCTAAAAACGGAAGATAAAGAGATTTCTCAGGAGATCTCTCGAATTTTCAAAGAAAGCCGAAACAATTATGGTACGCGCAAAATTAAGAAAGAATTAAGTAGATTACCAGAGCCAAAACACGTATCACGGCGTAGGATTGGCCGTTTAATGACTGAGCTTGGACTTGTATCAAACTATACGGTAGCACAGTATAAACCACATAAATCATCATGTAATGAATCATTGACAAAAAACGAATTACAGCGTCAATTTGAACAAGACAAGCCGTTGGCTGTCATTGTGAGTGATTTAACTTACGTCCGTGTTGGAACAAAATGGCATTACGTATGCTTATTTGTCGATCTTTTTAACCGTGAAATCATTGGCCGTAGTGCTGGTGCTAATAAGAATGCAGAACTTGTCTATCAAGCTTTATCGAGCATTAAAGGTAACTTGAACGACGTTCAAATGTTCCATACAGATCGTGGTAAAGAGTTTGATAATAAGCTTATTTCTGAAGCACTTGAAACATTTGGCATCCAAAGATCACTGAGCATGAAAGGGTGCCCTTATGATAATGCCGTGGCTGAAGCAATGTTTAAGGTGTTCAAAACAGAATTCGCTAACAGTGCTCATTTCTCTTCTCTTGAACAGCTAGCTATTGAACTTGAGGATTATGTTCATTGGTTTAATAACATTCGAATTCACGGAACTTTAGACTATTTAACACCAATGGAATATAAACAACTGCCCCTATAATTTTTGTCCAGTTTAGTGTTGACATACCAGACTTTAGGGAAATTGAATCGGCGGATGAGATTTATTTGGAGTATGTTGGGTGAAGAAACCACTTGTTGACGTTGAAGCCCCCGTTTTTATGTGTGAATACATAGGAAATGGGGGCAATGTCCAGGCGTGTATTTCATACATTTTTATAAAATAGTGAACACTTAAATTCTTTTAATCATGGAGCTTACTCAGTAAAGCACCATTTAGATTTAAACCTAACAGTTACCCAGAATAATTATGAAACCACCAAACAATAAGCCCCATACTCACTATTCCCCAAGCTGTCGTACCCATTACCCACCAAATTATGGTTTTGGCTTTTGTTGGACTTTCCTCGTCATCCATATTTGCTGTTATAAAAGCGAGCTTCCTTTCCATACCTTTTTTCATGGAAGCTAGAACAACAAACCCGATCATTATGAAACCAATAATGAGCCAGGTTAATAAGTCCATTTTTTATACCTCCCTTTTTGTGTGTTGCTTTCCTATTTAATTATCCTGCACCTTTAGTACAATAGCTTGTTCGTAAAGTAGTGTTAATTCTATAGAATTTATGAGATCGTTAGTTGAATAAGACTTTACTTCAAATTACAAGCTTTTAATTACTTTCTTCCAGTAGTGCCAGGCTGCTAGGTAATCCTCAAAATCATTTGGATGATGCTTAATACAAGCCCCTAAACGAAGATATAAACCAATAATCACTTCTTCGTATAAAATTGAATTTTTTTCACTTTTTATCGTCATGTGACTAACTGCTGAATCTATGGTTTCTTTTGTTAAGCCATCTGGTGAAGAACAAAAAGCATAGATTAAATCATAAAGGGGATAGCCGATAACAGGGGTTGGGTCAATCACACCTTTTAACTGGCCTTCATTAAAAATGAAATTATGAACTCCACAATCCCCATGCAATAAGAATGGTTCTCTAATTATGTCCTTATTTTTTAGGCTTCTAAAGGTGTTAAGCAAGAACTTGTATTCATCGACTGCTAAGTGAGAGTTTAAAATTTTATTCACCTCAATTATTTCATTCCCAAGAAACCCGTGCCAAGAATTTGTTAACTCATCAGCATAGCCAAACTCCATATTTTTAGGAACTGTTTTATAATTGTTTATAAGTTCGACTACAAGTGTTTTAAGCATTTCTAGTTTATTTTTTCTTCCATTGTTTGTAGAACCTGAGATGTATGTATAAACTATGTATTTATATGATCTTTCGATAAAGAGAAGATTAGGTATAATTTTTAAGTTCTTATAGCAATTAAGAAAGTTCGCTTCGGATTTTAAAACCTGTGGTTCATTTAACTTAACGACATATTTTGTACCGTCCCTGTTATGTAGGAGATACAATTCACTTACAGTACCTCCATTTAACTTCTCGTATTGTGTAGTTTTCGATTGAATTACATTGTTGTGTAATAATTCATGAATTATCTCTTTTATGTTCATGTTTACCTCCATTCTGAAGTTAATCAAACTAACCTGCCCCTATAGTAGAACTAGAACTATGCTCCCCAACAAAAGCAAGTATTTCTCTCCAAGAATCTCTCGCCGCATTTGCATTCGCTGCTTTTGACCCGCCAAAGGTCATTGTCATTCCTCCGCCAATTACCATATACACATTGGCAGGCAGGTTAACGAAGCTGTATGGGAAAGCTAAAAAGTGCCCTGCATTTTCATAATAAAGGTAACGATGCGGATTAGACGATCTTTGAAGCCTCTCTTCCATCTTTTTTACAAAATGTGCGGAAGGCCATAATTGATCATTGCCTCCTGCAATAAACATAATAGGTGCGTTTATATTTTCCACAGGAATCCTAGCTTGACTATTCTTAGGCTCATTTTTTAATGTGTTTTTCCATATAGAAAGGAAGGAAATGGGCTTTTTTAAGAGCCAATTTTTAAACATAGAGAACATGGTAGAGATGGAGTAGTTGAACTTCATTTGGGATAAGGCTTTCTCGTTATGCGTCCATGCGGTTACCGGGGCAAAGATGCCATTTTTCATCCCAGCAGTTCTGTAGGCACTCGGCACTCCGGCGACAATGGAGGCGTAGGAATCAAATGTGGCTCCCAATAGCAGCGCAAGCTCCCCACCTCTGGAATAACCGATTAAATGGATTTTTCCATTTACAAAAGGGTGTTTTTGTAGCCAATTTGTAGCTTTTTGGAAATATTCTAATGGGATATTTTCGAGGTCTTTTGGAACACCTTCCATGCCAAAATAAGCGAGGGCCAACGTGACATATCCTTTTGAAGCTAACAATGCTGCTGCGTGTTCCTGTATCCCACCATCAGAGCCACTTAAAATGATCACAGCAGGGTATTCTCCTTTAACCACAGGGTAGAATAACGTTCCTTTAACTTCCTCAAATTGGACGCTCTCTTTTTTAGTACTCGTTTTGTAAAAATATCGGGTGATCGTAGCGGAATCTACTTGTATTCCATCCACAATTAAAAATAAAGTTACCGAAATGTTATCAGCATTGTACTTTTCATAGTAATCATCTATTCTTGCATCTGTGTGCTTCATAGACCAAAACAATCCGGATGCGTCAATTTCGTCATACGTACCTTCCATTGGCTTTTGCACAGCGAGGTCGACAACTCCCTGTTCATTTGCTAGAAAGGTAGCATGTGAAGTGAATTTCTTTTCTTTTTCGTCATAGGTGGTCGCCTGGATGGTGACCTCTGTGTTGGCGGCGCATCCGGTTACTTTTATTAGGATATCTTCGTCAATATAGGATTCTATTGGACTAATATCTAACTTTGGTTGCATGTTTTCCCCTCGTTCCTTTTTGATAATAAAGTAAAAAACAATCTAACTTCTACTGCAGTTAAATGTATGCCATACAGACTTGTATAAACTCTAGATGTATATATTTTAATTAATCATACAAGTTCTTTTTTCATAATTCCCCTTGCTAGCGTGAAAACTTTACTCCCCAA
The DNA here is from genome assembly GCF_044790185.1 of Oceanobacillus kapialis. Lineage (GTDB taxonomy): Bacteria > Bacillota > Bacilli > Bacillales > Amphibacillaceae > Oceanobacillus_B > Oceanobacillus_B kapialis. The sequence continues at coordinate 2,851,358 of NZ_CP085256.1, read as the reverse complement.
CTCAAAAAAGCATACTAACTTCTATCTTAATATGGTATGCCTTGTTGTTAGTTAATATTTTTATAATATATGTAGAGGTTACATGATAGATTGACGAGCTTATTATCTGATTCCAATAATACCCTTTTCTTATAGTGTTGGAATTTAGTACAACCTTCTAAGTACTTTTTTAATGAGTTGGACAAGTTCGTTCATCTCACGTAAACTTAATTCAATTAATACATAGCAAATTGAGACTTGACCGAGATGTTGATCAATTGGTACGTGAACATTATAGAGAAATATATCCTTATAATGTAGAAGCAGGGGGAGACAGAATTGAAATTGACCAAAACACAAGTGATATATTCTACAATCGCATTCATAATTATCGGGATAGCAGTGTATGCCTCTTTTTGGATTTTCAGTAATAGCACAGAGCTTGATTTACCGTCCTTTACCGTTTCGTTGTTATCATTAGCAATTGCATCATTAGCTTTTATAATCGCCCTTCAAACGTTTATTTCAATTGATAGTGTGAATAAGATAACAAAAATGGAAGGCAATATTCTTGAGAATGAGCATTATGTTCTTTCCGTCCCGAGCTTAATCAATGAATATCAAGCGAACAATTTAAGGGACACAGAGGATGCGATCTTTACAGAACTACATTTACGCTTTAAAAAGAAATCAAAAACAGCTGTTGAATTTTCAGATAACCTACAGTATTTTATTGATTTGCTGGTCTTTTTTCCAGCTCTTTTTGCGAGATCATCAGATGAAGAGAAGCAGGATTTAAACAGAAAAATCGATGGCATTGTAAAGGTCATGGAGCAACGAAAGAAAGAGCTCTTGATTATTAACACAGGGAATTTAATACTAATTGATGAGACGGTCAAACTAATACGTGGTGTGCTAGATTATCAGAATCTTACCAGAAAACAAGAATTTGGTAAAGATACTAAATTACTAGAGGTACGGGGGCCAATGTTAAAAAACTCCGTTACCAAAACGATTTACTATAATTATCTTGGCTTAATGTTTAATAAAAAAGCCATGAATATCCTAAAACGAGAATTACCGATAAAAGACAATAAAGATTTATTTGAATTAGATCAGTTAAAGCTGATTAGCTCCTCCATTGATCAGTTAACAGGGAACGAAAAAGAAATAACGGTGATGTTCTTGCAGGAGTCCAAGGCGGCTTTTGAAAAAGCGCTGGAATCTGCAAAGGAGGATGTCATGTGGCAAGGATTTATCCAGTATAATGATGCTCGAAGCTCCTTTTTTCTTGAAGTGGTGACAGGAGAAAATTCTGGGGAGTGGTTAAAGCAAATGGAAACCGCGATTTCAGCAAGAAGTAAGCTGAATATCCTAATTGCCGAAGTTATAGAGACGGAGAAAACCCATTTTCAATCCTTTTTCCTATACCAGGAGGAGCTAGTTCGCCTAGTTAAAATAAACCTTCAGCTTGCGCAATATCGGGTCGATCAAGCTCTCCTCTATAAAGGGATGGATTTGCATGACGAAATAAACTACCAGGATTTATTTCAAGATCCCAACGGATTTAAAAGATTGGTAAGGTATCAAGAGGGGATTATGCGATATCTTCAAGAGGTGAACGCTAAAAAAATAAAGTCACACAAACAAAATGCGTGCACCGAGTAATTAAAAGAGCGGTATTGTACGAAAAAGCCTACTGCCAAAACCTCTAGCAGTAGGCCTACCCTTATATTGCTTCAAGCTGATCCTCTATCGTCAGCTTAATCTTCTCAACATGCACATCTTCAATTTCAATGACTTCAAAATAAAGGTTATCGAGTTGGATGACAGTACCTTCTACAGGCTCCATCTCCTGGTTGAAGACCCAGCCAGACATCGTATCTACATCCCCATTTTTCAGTTCAATTCCAAAGTAATTATTAATATCGGAAATGGATGTCTTCCCGTCAATCGTATAGGAGCCATCAGCATTTTCCGTAATTTCATGCTCTTCTTCTGCATCAAATTCATCCCGGATGTCACCAACAATTTCTTCAATAATATCTTCTGCTGTGACAATACCTGACGTCCCGCCATATTCGTCCGTTAACACCACCATGTGAGTGTTTTCTTTTTGCATTCTCACTAATAAATCACGAATTGGTATATTTTCAAAGACCTTTATTACCGGATGCACATATGGTTCCAATGTTTCAAGCGTTGTCCAATCGGTGTTAAAAATCTGCTTGATGTGCAGGATTCCAATGATATGGTCTTTATCTTCTTGTATAACTGGAAACCGAGTATATCGCTCTTGCTTCAGAAAATCTAAGGATTCTTCGATCGGATCGTCAATATCGATGACAGCTACTTCCACTCGCGGCACCATAATCTCCTTCGCCGTTCGATTATCAAACTCAAAAATTCGATCAACGTATTCATACTCCGTTTGGTTAATTTCGCCTTTTTCATAACTCTCATTTAAAATATGGCGAAGCTCGTCTTCGGAATGAACTTCATCAGACTCTTTAACAGTCTTATACCCGAGCATCCGAACAAAAATATTTGCTGAGCCATTTAATAACCAAATTAATGGGTACATCAGCTTACTGTAAAGAATTAATGGTTTTGACAGGAGTAGTGTAATTGCCTCCGCACGTTGAATGGCCAATGTTTTCGGTGCCAATTCTCCAAGTACCACATGAAGAAATGTGATAATAAAGAATGCAATCAAAAAGCTGAATACATGCGTTAGACTATTTGGCAAGCCAAGACTTTCAAGCATTGGCAGAAGTAGCACTTCTAAGGTAGGCTCTCCTAACCAACCAAGCCCTAGTGCCGTAATGGTGATTCCCAACTGACACGCTGATAAATAGTAATCAAGATTGTTTACCAGCTTTAACGCATTTTTGGCTTTCTTATCACCAGCATTTGCATTGGCTTCCATTTTAGATTTTCTTACTTTTACAATCGCAAATTCGCTTGCAACGAAAAACGCAGTTAATAAAATTAACAACGCCACCGCAGCAAGCTTCATCGACGTTTCCATAGCATATCCCCTCTATTGTTAAATTAAAAAAAGTTTTCAAAAAATAACATACCATAAAAGAAGAAATTTAGATAGATGTTTGCTTTGTTTATTGGTGTAATTTGGTAAAAGTATTGGTACTTGGATTAAGTTTGCCTTGCTCGAGTTCGAGGGATCGACGCGCGACCTTGAACAAGGGTTGCGCGAGTTTAAGGGGGCGGTGCTCGCCCTTGAACGGGAGTTGCGCGAGTTCGTAAGGTTGGTGCTCGCCCTTGAACGGGTGCTGCGCGAGTTCGGCAGATTGGCGCTCCGCCTTTGAACAAAAGTTGCGCGAGTTCCAATAGAACCCGCTCGAGTTCGTCTCAGAACTAGTATTAATATATGTATTCTTATAAAGAAGTCTTTAGCATTGCTTCCATAAAATTAATTAAAATGATTTAATGAAAATAAAGAAAGCGCATAACTCTGTTTATTTGCAACTTTACTAATATGAATCCCCACAAGACATGAAATGGGAGGTGTTTACATGAGTTTAGCAATCGGGGTAGACATCGGTGGAACAAAAACAGCGATAGGACTAATAGATGATAGTGGGAACATTTCCGCTCAGACGAAAATTCCTACTGATCAAGGAATTCTGCCATCGCAAATGATTGATAGGATGATTCATACGATTAAGGCACTCTTAAAAGAAAATAGCCTAGAAGAGAATGAGATTATGGGAATTGGAATTGGCGCTCCAGGCCCCTTAGATGTGAAAAACGGGTTGATCAGCTGTCCGCCCAATTTACCACAATGGATTGATATCCCTGTTGTGCAGCAGTTCAAGCACCAATTTTCCATCCCTGTATGGCTGGCTAATGATGCAAGTGCTGCCGCAGTAGCAGAAAAATGGATTGGTGCTGGAACAGATTCCAATGATTTTGCTTATGTGACAATCAGTACAGGAATTGGAGCAGGTTTTATCCTAAACGGTAAACTTTACACTGGGGCACGAGGCAATGCAGGAGATATTGGCCATATGGCTGTCGACACTCGTGTGGAGGGTATTTGTGGTTGCGGACAAAAAGGCTGCTTCGAATATGTTGCTTCCGGTACGGCGATTGCAAGACTTGGTACAGAGATAATGGAAAAATCGGTTACTTCTATTGAGGCTTTTTCCTTATACAAGGATGGTCACCCGGAAATTACCTCCATGGTCGAAGAAGTATTTGAAAGAATTGGGATGGGGTGTGTTACCTTAATTAATGCACTTGAACCCGAATTCATTGTAATTGGCGGAGGCGTTTCAAATGTCGGAGAAGCGCTTTTCAAATCAGTTAATGACTATGTTTCCAAGTATGCGTTAAGTCCATTAGGTAGAGAGACACGTATAATCCCATCAAAGCTCGAAAATAACACAGGCTTGGTAGGGGCTGCTGCATTAGTTTGGCAAAACACTGAAAAAATATAGGAGTAGAATCACCTGAAAAGGGAGGTTCTACTCCTTTTTTTCTATATAAAGTTCTCCGTCTGTATAACTACAGATAAACACATTTTCCACGGAATAACCTCGCTGTTCAATTTGGCTAAATAGCCATTTTTTATTCACCCGTAACAGGTCTAATTGCTCCTCCTGTACTACGCCGTCGATAATGATGGGTAAACTAAATGGGGTTTCGTAATCAAAGACTGAAAAAGAGCCCGATGCCTCGATTAATGCATATTTTACTGTGGAAATGTCGGAAATTCCCTTGTCGCGAAGCTGTGTATAAAGGTCATCCACTGTATAACCGAGGTCTTTCATGTTCTTTTGGTGACACTTTCCATTCTCGATAATCATGGTGGGTCTGCCATCAATGACATTACGTGCCTTTTGACTTTTCAAGGTTATAAAGGAAACACCAAATTGAATGATGACAAGAAGAATCATTGGCAAGATGCCATGGAACAATGATCCTTCCCTGTGCTCAATTATAATGACAGCCAGATCCGCGATCATAAGGGTTACAGCAATTTCGAGGATACTAATTTCACCAACATCTTTTTTACCTGTCAGTTTGAAAAAAAGTAGGATAACGATAAATGCAACGATTGTGCGATAAATAATAAATAGAACATCTTCCACAGAGCAAACTCCAATCTAATTAGGTTACTAATTCTAAGGTGTTCTATTTAGGTCGGATCTATTCAAAAACTCCTTTTGAGGACTTTACACCGAATCATTTATTTAAATGGATTATTCACAAGATGTTTTGCGTTTTTAGTCCTAGGGTAGAAACACTACATAGAAAATTTTAGAAAAGGTGGTATATATGAGTAAAGTAGCAGTCATTACAGGCGGAGCACAAGGTATCGGGAAAGGGATTGCCGAGCGACTTGGCAATGACGGGTTTAATATTGTGATCAATGACATGAATATTGACCTCGCCCAGGAAACGGTAGAAGAATTTAAAAAGAATAATATTGAGGCCATTGCAGTAGAAGGAAATGTGGCTAAGCAAGAGGATCAATTCGATCTAGTTAAGAAAGCGGTTGATAAATTTGGTTCAGTCGATGTGTTTATTAACAATGCTGGAATTGATCAGGTGGAAGCAGTCGAGGATATCAAGCCAGAGAGTCTGGACAAAATCTTTAATGTTAATGTGTATGGTACAGTTTATGGCATACAGGCAGCTGCAAAACAGATGAAAGAACAGGAAAATGGCGGTAAAATCATCAATGCCTGCAGTATTGCTGGGAAAACAGCATTCGAATTACTAGGCGCATATTCTGCAACGAAGTTCGCTGTTCACGGACTAACTCAAGTTTCTGCTAAAGAGCTTGCTCAGTTTAACATTAAAGTAAATGCGTATTGCCCAGGTATCGTTGGCACAGGCATGTGGGATCGCATTGACAAAGGAATGGTCGAATATAAAGGCCTTAAAGAAGGCGAAGCTTGGCAGCAACAAGTAAACGGCATTCCACTAGAGCGTTCTCAAACTCCAGAAGACGTAGCAAACTTAGTTTCTTATCTTGCGTCATCTGATTCAGATTATATGACAGGACAAGCTATCAACATTGATGGTGGTATTGAAGTGCACTAATTATTTCTTCTAATAAAAACGGAGAAGGTCATCGTGGCCTTCTCTTTTTTTCGTGCAAAACGTAGCAGGAAAATTATATAATAAAGAAAACCTCTGAAGGGAATGAGTGATGCGCAGATATCAATATTCTACTCTCATATACTAAAAAAAATGGAGGAAGAAATTGATGAAAGACCTTACGACAGAACGTTTAACATTAAAAAAGATGCACGATAGCGATACGGATGGTTTGTTTGCTTTATGGTCAGATCCTGCTGTTACCGAGTTCATGAACATACCTGCCTTTAAAGATGTAGCACAGGCAAGGGAAATGATCCGCCTTTTAACAAGTCTGGCTGAAGAGATGAAGGCACAACGATATACGATACATTTAAAGGGTAGTGGAAAGATTATTGGCAGCTGTGGTTATAATGTCCTTGATTTTACCAATCAAAAAACAGAGCTTGGCTATGAACTGGCCAAGGAGCATTGGGGGAAGGGCTACGCCACTGAAGCGATCCGTACGCTGGTGAACTATGCTTTTACAGAATTGGATATGCATCGTATAGAGGCAAAAGTAGAACCGCAAAATAGAAATTCCATTCGCTTGTTACAAAAGCTCGGTTTTATATTTGAGGGGACCTTGCGTGATGCTGAAAAAGCAAAAGGTGAATTTGTAGACTTGGCGATGTATGCTAGATTGAGGACAGATTAAAGGAGTGCCTCATTTTATACATACATCTTTTTTCATACGGGTATACTCCCTATAAAAAAGGTGGTATACCCATATGAATAATAAAGTTGCGATCATCACAGGTGCTGGTTCAGGAATTGGCCGGGCATCTGCGCTGCGTCTTGCCCAAGCGGGAGCAAAGGTGGCATTATTTGATCTTCACAAGGAGAACATTGATGCCGTACAACAGGAAATCGAGGAAATGGGCGGGGATGCGATCGCTGTGGAGGCGGATGTTTCCAATCCAGATGAAATGGAGAGGAGCGTCCGAAAGGTGATTTGGAAATGGGACCGATTAGATGCAGTGTTTGCGAATGCCGGCATTAATGGCAGCATTGCACCCATCGAGGATCTCGACCCAGACGAGTGGGACACGACCTTGGCAACAAATTTACGAAGCACTTTTTTAGCGGTGAAGTATGCGATCCCTCCTATGAAACAGCATGGGGGCAGTATTGTGATCACAAGCTCAATCAATGGAAATCGCACCTTTACAGGTTTTGGCATGAGTGCTTACAGCTCCTCCAAAGCTGGGCAGATGGCTTTTGGAAAAATGGCCGCATTAGAGCTTGCTGAATATGGCATTCGCGTAAATATCATCTGCCCTGGTGCGATTGAAACGAATATTGGAGAAAACACATTCCCAGAAAAAGATAAATTAAAAAAGGTACAAATTCCAGTTGAATTTCCAGAAGGCTCGCAGCCACTCGAACATGGTGCAGGCAAGCCTGAACAAGTAGCAGATTTGGTGCACTTCCTCCTATCCGATCAAGCAAGCCACATAACAGGTACTGAATTGTTTATTGACGGAGCGGAGTCCTTGTTGAGATGATGGTGAAGAGGTAGGCGATTGAAGTGGAGTGCAACGTGGCAGGCGAATGGGGAGAGCGTGGAAGTGAAACGTGAGGGCGGGAAAGTGAAACGAGGGAGCTGGAAAGTGAAACGTGGTCGCTGAAAAGTGAAACCATATAGGCTAACGTTACACGGATCTGCCGGGAAGTGACGCGATAACGGTAGGAACTGACGCAAGCATCAGCCAAAGAGACGCAAGAGCTATCCAAACAGACGCACCAGCACAGCAAGAAGACGCAGCAAAAGCTCAATAAAATTTAATTAAAATATCAACCAGACAAATACACACTAACAAAGGAGGAAGCAATATCAATGAATCTGAAATTATTTTATCTCATCTTATCTATCATTCTTTTGCTTCCGAATTCGAATGCAATGCTTAGCGCTTTTAATGGGGGAGGGGAGCTAATGCGTCCAAGTGAGGAGCTTATTGTGGATGGGCATCAGGATACAATGTATCAATTAATAGATTCGAATACTTGGATGCCGACAACAGATATCGGGCAAAACACAGATTTTGCTGTGGATATCCCCAAGCTGCAGAAAGGGGGATTAAACGTTCCTTTTTTTGCTGCGTATACACCGGGGTTTTATGGGAATGATGCACGAAGTATAAGCCACACGCTTGCGCAAATCTCTGCTCTATACGGAACCGAAAAGAGTAATCCTGACCATTTGCAAATAGCTTCCAATGTTCCCGAGATTTTTTCTACCGTACATAATGGGAAAATAGCTGCAGTTCCTACTATTGAAGGGGCGTATTCGCTGAATGAAGAAAATGCACTCGAATTAACCCGTCAATATAAAGATCTTGGTGTTACGACCATTGGCTTTACGTGGAATTATTCGAACGCGCTTGGCGAAGGAGCGGATCAGGTTTTCGATGATTCAGCCAAAACTGCCTCAACTGGCGGGCTCACAGAGCTTGGTGCTCAAGTCATAAATGAGATGAATCGATTAGGGATGGCGGTTGACGTTTCTCACATGGCTGAAAGCACGTTTTGGGAGGTAATTGAAACAAGCAATGCACCTGTTATCGCCACTCATTCAGGAGTAAAAGCCTTAAAGGACCATCAACGTAATTTGACAGATGAGCAGTTGCTTGCATTAAAAGAGAATGGTGGTGTGATTGGAATTGTATTTTACCCGGAATTTCTAACCGAATCAGGTGAAGCGACGCTGGCGGATGTAGTCGACCATATTGACCATGCAGTTGACATAATGGGCGTGGACCATGTGGCAATTGGTTCTGACTTTGATGGAGCAAGGCTGCCAAGTGATTTGAAGGATTCCAGTGAAATAGGCAAATTAAAGGATGCACTTTTGGAAAGAGGCTATTCTGAGGAAGAAATCAGTAAAATTATGGGGCTTAATACTTTACGGGTGTTAAAGGAAGTCCAAGCAAAAGCAGATCCTCTAACCATGATAAAAGGTGTGCAGATAGAGCCTGCATTTGAGATGGGAGAGCAGTTAAGTGAGCGTACCCCGAAATTGTCTGCGAGTATCCAATTAGAGGACGGAACCGACCTTAACCCGGACAACTTAAAAGTCATTGTGGACGGCATTTCTCACCAGGCAACATTCAATGCAGATACCTCCACAATGTCATTTGCTATGGAAGAGCCATTGAACGAAAAATTCCATGTCGCGACATTCCATGTGGAAGATAAAGAAGGAAACCAGCAGAGAGAGACGAGGATTTTTTGGGTGGAATGACTAGTTTATTGCTTGAATTAAAATATTTCTTTATAAAAATATACGGCCGGACGATGAAACGAGGTTTCCATAAAATTCGCTTCATCGTCTGGCCTAAAGGATAACCAAAGGAAGCTGGTTAACATACAGCCCATTTTGCAATGTAAAATCGGTATTACAATTACATCTACACAAACCGCTTCCTAACCAACACAAAAACACCCGCAAACAAACAAGAGACACTAATTCCCAACAAAAAGGTGTAGGAATTAAAGTATAAAGAATTTAAATGGATGCTTTTCCACCAACTCAACCAACTGCCGATTGGATAGTAAAGCGCTTCTTTTATGGCGAAGACAAAATCCAATTGAGAAATAACGGAATACCAACTTATCGCGATCGCTGCCACAATGAATAATAGACTTAGCCAAACTTTCTTCATAACTAGAATATTCATTACTTTGAGCGAAAAAACAACACAAAAAGAGATAAATAGAAAGAAAGAAATTAGGATATTTGGGATGAATGGGTTGCCATTTCCTGAAGTGATTTCTGGTGGGGTCGTCATCAAATCATAGATAAGATAAAAATTGAGTACATTAAATACTAAGGCGATAAGGAGCATGCGATTGTTAATTTGTTTTGTTGTGATGAAGCCTTTTACTAATTTAACGGTGATAAAGACCCCCAATGCAAGAGAGCCATATAAAATAATAAAGATCAACATGTCAGGCAATCCAATTAGCAAACCTTCCAATACATTCACCCCTTTTTCTAAGTAAAACTTTCCCATCGTCATATAAATTCTGCACAGCATAACGGAAATCCTGCTTGCCTTGTTATCGTTCCATAAGAAAGACAAGGGAGAATGTTATTAAAAAGAGGAGGACCATTACGCTTAAAAATTTTACAAATCCCTTTTTCGTCATTCTTTTCTCCTCATCCACATCTTTACGAATAAATAGGTAGAAAAAAGCAAAGCCGACTATAAACAAAATGATGGAAAAATACTGTTGCATCAGCGCCCCTCCTTCTTAATATATTCGTGCTAAAACCACCCATGAAATAAATACGGTACTAATCATTAATGCGGTTAAAATCGAGATGGCTTCTAATGCGGATAGATGAATGATCTCAAAATGAAGAAGTGTGGTAAAAAGAGCCGAATAAATTAAGAATGCAAAAAAGGAGAAAAACATTCCCTTCTGCCGGATTAACTTCATTCTTTCATCCTTCTGAATGAATTGTGGAAATAAGTAACTTAAGCAGAAACACATAATAGCCATTGAAAAAACGGTATAGGTTTGGGGTACTGGAGCAGCTTTAACCATAAACGCCATGACTGCCAGAAAAATCCCCATCATCGTAAACAGACTTCCTGCGACTAAAAAAGCTAGTCGATTATACACAATTACCCCTCCTCGTCTTCTAATAGAAAAACATCTTCCAAATAGACATTAAAAATTCTCCCAATCTTTAAGGCTAGGGGGAGAGAAGGATTGTATCTTCCTTTTTCAATTGAAATGATGGTTTGTCTGGAAACACCTAGTTCCTTTGCTAAGCGTTCTTGGGAATAGTGATTGGTTTCCCGAATTTGTTTAAGATTATTTTTCAATCCTTTCACTTCCCTTATATGATAAGTCCATTGTATATGTAAAGTTCGCTTAACGTCAAGGGTGCTTTACATTGCATCTGTGTCGTGGCCAATTGCAAAATTACATATCCTACCGTATTAAATCAGTTCCAATGAAATAATGTTAAAATAGAGATACAACAAGTTATTCACCGAAATGTCCAGGATCAATTGGGAGGTGTATAAGTTGATAAGAGTGGTAGCTTTTATGTTAGTTATTGTGATGTTGGGAGCTTGTGGGGAACAGAATAATGAAAGCGCTTCGGAAGAAATTAGGGAAGAAGGTGTCATCGTTCATATAGAAAAGTCGGATACCTTTGAAGGAGATTATCTCCTATTGACTTTACCTAGTTTGGAGAATACAAATGTTCTTAATAAGACAAGAGAAGAATTAATTAAACTAGCACAAGAAAATAATGGTGCCTTCTATGTTGTCACCGAGGAAAAATACGAGGAATTGAACTTGGCTGTAGGTAAAACAATAGTTGGTTATTATGATGGTGAAGGAGAATCAGACCCGCCTGTAAGATTTACAGATAAGATAGAAGTTAAAAGCAGCAGCGATTAAGTGCTTTATTCAAAATGGAAACTACTCAAGGATAAATTAAAAAACGCTTTAAGTACGTTCCAGTTTATTACAAATATTCGCCACAACATTCACTAGTTGTTGGTAAGAACGCTAGCTACCTTAAAGCGAAAGGAGTTACATAATGAGCAAAAACGTATATGATGTTCTAATTTCTGTTCTTGTTATCTCATTAGTTTATTTTACAATAGCATGGGTCAGATTTTTTATTTTTGTTGTAGATAACGATCATTGGCTGGCTCAAGAAGACTTCTATCTTTCTCCAATTACTTTAGGATACGTCATCACGCTATTAACCGTGATTTTAGCAAGCTTACTTAGCAAGGGGAAATCTAATAAAACGAAATACAAGATCTGGGGAACTTTGCTTATTATACCCATTTCTTTTCCATTAGCTTATTCTATCGGTATGAGCTATGCCCGAATTGAAGAGAAGCCTTGGGGAGCACTATTGATGCTTTTTGTCTTCCCCATAATTCTTTTAATAGGATTGGTTTTGTTTTTTGTTGGAGTTTTTATGAAAGAAGAATAGCAGGATGGAAGAGAAATGAAGGGAGAAGATAACATGCTCGGTCTACCAAAAGGCGAGGTATTTTTAGCACCTTGGACTCATACTTGGCAACAGGAATTTCAATTAGAGAAGGAAAAAATTCAACAAGGGCTGCAGCAGTATATCCTTGAGATCCACCACATAGGTAGCACTGCAGTAGAAGGAATCAGCGCCAAACCAATTATTGATATTGCTGTAGTCCTTCATGACTTCCATGATGGTGGGCACTGTGTTAGCCACTTAGAGAGCCTGGGTTATGCTTATAGAGGGACAAACATTTTGCCAGAACGACATTATTTCAATAAGGGTGAACCAAGAACGCATCAAATTCATATGTACGAAAAGGGAAGTAGATTTTTAATGGAGCAATTAATGTTTAGAGATTATTTACGGAACAATCAGGATGCAAAAAGAGACTATGAGGAACTAAAAATTCAATTATCGAATGCAAATAAGCATAATAAGCACAAATATGCCGAGGAAAAAACGGAATTTGTAAGATCTGTTTTGGAAAGAATATAATAGTGCATTTTTACAGGGCTCAATTCTGTGTGCGCCACTTTCCTTCATTTCTGTTTAAATCCCATTTAAGTCGGGAAATTTGAAACCAATGTAGCAATTATTCCGTACAGGATATTAGATTCACACATGCAAGGGAGGAGGAACAAAATGAATCGGACCATTGAAAGAGTATTAGGTGTCGTCGCTGTCATTATGGATTTCTTAGTAGCTATTTTAGGAACAGGTATTATTTTACTGGTAAATTCGGGCATAGGCTGGTTTGGAGAATCCATCGACAGTGTAGAGTGGGATATCGTTTCCAACATCCTATATATAGCAAATAACTTATTATGGCTGCTAGTCCTTAGCTTTGTCATTAGTTTTATATTGGGGATTATTGCCATTATTAAGGTGAAAAGCAATGCTAAGCTAGCTGGTGGTTTGTTTATTGCATCAGCTGTGATTAGTAGCTGGCTTTTATTTACCGGGGTAGCATTTCAGTGTATTCTCTACCTCATTGCAGGCCTTATGTGCCTTTTTCGGAAAAGTTGATAGCACCATACAAAAAAATCCGCACCGTAATGGTAGCGGATTTTTTCTATGCCTTAATTTCCAGAAAGTAATAATCCAAGCTGTGCAAGCAAGGCACTCCCAGCATAGGTTCCGGTGAAAACGAAGACAGCTACAATCGCAACCTTCCAGGATGTATTACGCAAGTCCACAAGACGATTGGCAACAGAAATTCCAGCGAACGTAAGAATTGGTGTTGTAATGGAAAGAAAGTCCACTGCTTGAATTGCCTGCACGAAAAAGTCTGAGATCAGGCATAAAACTAACGACGTGATCGATACCCAGCCAAGGATCGGAAAATCGCGAATAAATTTGATCGGTGACTTTTGCAGAAAGTCGGAAATAAGAATTCCAATCATGGAAAATAGCCACAAGACACCAAGCCCCGCTAACGTCATGCCAGTCACAGGGGTAGATTCAGGGTTTTTCACCAGTTTAAGTTCCTGTGTGAATAAAATTAGTGCAACACTTAAGAAAAGAATTAGTCCGTATTTAACATATCTGCGCATAGCTGGGCTCATTATTTGTCACCTCGAACGAGAGTTTTATACATGAATCGCTGTAATGGAGCGGCTAAAAATACCATGGTGAATGTGCCGAGAAAGCTTGTTAGGAGCTGACTAGCAGATGCATAAGCCAAGATCGTGCTTTCCATCTCAGGTATACGTGCAACCAATGTTGCAGACGCAGCACTCATCATACTCCCAGAACCAACGCCTGATGCCATAGCCAGTGCTTCTACGCGAATTCCAAGGTCAAGTAGCAACGGGGCAAATACACTAAAGAAGATGGCGCCAAACAAGGTCCCAATGATATAGATGGAAAGGACACCACGGCCTTCCTTGGATTCCAGCGTATATTTTTCCGATATATACGCAAGCTCGCCCTCACGCCCAATACCCAACGTTGCACCAATTGCTTCTCTTCGTAAGCCGAGCAAGAGTGCAATAGGCAAGCCAATTAAGACTGTTCCGAGGTTGCCGATTTCCTGGATGATAAACACCCAACCCACTTGCAGAATTTCACGGATCTGAGGCGCAACATCCGCCCCGTACCTAGCCATTAGAGGCAGCATAATAAAAATAAGGTATTTTCCTGCGAAACTAATATTTCGATCACTGTAAATCTTTTTCCAAAAGCCCTTTCGGAAAATTTGCAGTCCGAGGACCATCGTAATAATAATGGCAAAAACTAACGGCAACAAACCGATGTTAAACGAACCAATAGCAATGCTCTGAAAACCAATCATTTCTGACACAGTAATCACAGCCAAAACAAAAATAAGAAAATAAATAAAGTTTTTAATCACGTATACCCCTCGCTTCTGGAGATTTCTCTTTTTTAGATAGATAGATTAGTTGTTTTTATATAGTTCCCCTGTGGCGGACAGGCCTCAGTTTTTCGTGGTTGATAGGCGAGCGCTCTTGGTTGATAGAACAGCTCGCATGGTTGATAGAGCAGTGCACTTGGTTGATAGGCGAGCGCGCATGGTTGATAGAGCAGTACGCTTGGTCGGTAGAACAGCGCACCTGGTTGATAGAGCAGTGCGCATGGTCGGTAGAACAGCGCACATGGTTGATAGAGCAGTGCGCTTGGTCGATAGATCAGCCCTCATGGTTGATAGAACAGCATGCATGGTTGATAGAGCAGTGCACTTGGTTGATAGGCGAGCGCGCATGGTTGATAGAGCAGTACGCTTGGTCGGTAGAACAGCGCACCTGGTTGATAGAGCAGTGCGCATGGTCGGTAGAACAGCGCACATGGTTGATAGAGCAGTGCACCTGGTTGATAGAGCAGTGCGCTTGGTCGATAGATCAGCCCTCATGGTTGATAGAGCAGCACACTTGGTTGATAGAGCAACACGCATGATTAATAGGCCGGCACGCATGGTCGATAGCACAGCACACATGGTCCATAGAACAGCCCTCCACCTCTAGCCCACCAATCTATTCAACAATACTATTAATAAGTTCTATATATTCTCCGTATGATCTGCGATAAAGCTTGTCCTTATCAATCGTGCAGTCCATTTTTTCAAGAACCTGAGCAAGGAATCTAGGAAAGACTTCGTAAATGAATTCCGGGTCCACATCAATAAAGTCATCTCCGTGAATGGTACCTGTGAAGCCGCTGTACCCAATTTGGATGCATGGCATCATGTAAGATAAATCGCCGATATCTCCGGCTGCGCTAATAAAATTGTTGTTCATTAGCTCTTCGATTTCAGTAGACGTATTAAATGCATCTTTCACAAAAGTCGATAGATACCGATCCTGAACAAAAGGAAGGTAGCCCATTTGCGTGTGAGTATTTACTTTCCCTTGAAGCGCAAGGGCACTGCCATTTGCTGCATCGTCCAGCTTCATTGCTGTATCTTTTAAATAGTCAACGGTTTTTGTCCGTAAATCTGTTCCGACTGTAATGTTGTTTGGCACAACATTGGTCGACATGTCGGATTGCATAACGATTGGATTTACGCGCACATGCTCTGCTTCATCCAGCTGTTGACGTCCTAGTGCAACGGCAGTATTGAATAAAGTGGACATGCTGTAGGCGTTTTTGGCAGAAAAGGGATCAAATCCTGCGTGGGTGGCTTTTCCTTCAAAAGTATATTTTTTATAGAGGAAGCCTGCCAAATCACAATTAATTTCAACGGTGCGCTTCTCAAACTCCCCGCCAATTGCATGAACACAAATGCCAAGATCAATATCATCAAAGACGCCAAGCTTCATTGCTTCAGGTTTCCCGCCATAATGGGAAATGGTCCCATCTTTTATAAGGTTATCTCGGTAATCCAGGTCAAGGTATTCTTCTGCTGGAACAAAGATAAAGCTGATTTTGTTTTGCAAATGTGTACCAGACTTAATTAGGTGGGTGTATAAAGCAAGTGCGATAGCTACCTGGGTATAGTGACCACAATTATGAGCTGCACCCGTTTCTTTATCGGCGTACATGTGACTAGGCGCATACACCGCATCAAGCTCCGCGATAAAACCGATATGCGTATCACTGTTTGGATTACCAAGTGTCGTTTTAAATCCCGTTGTACTAAACTCTTCCACTTGAATGTTCGGATTTACCTTTGTTAGATAATTAAAGACTTTCTCTTTTGTACGTGTTTCTTTATAGCCAAGTTCAGGGTGATAATAAATATCCTCTGCAATTTCTTTGATTTCATTGTATTGTTCTTTAAAAAGCATGTTTCGACCTCCGTTACTCAAGTTAACGTATTAAAGTACTTTAATATAGTAGCATTCGACAAAAAACGAGTCAATACCGAATTTTTAAGTTTATATTTTAATTAATGTTCGGTTTTTATTTGGAACTAAATATAAAAAAGCACCCGACTGCATCATTGCAGTGGGTGCGCTTCTTTAGCTATCTATCCTTTATTTTTGCAAATCATCCACGTTATTAATTTTCTTTCCTTTTCAACACAACCAATTGATCTCCTTCAAGTAGATTCAGCTTTTTACTTAATGTAACAAGTTGAATGGTCTTGTTTTCCTTTTGAATGAAGAGTGGGGTAACATCCTCTGTAAGAGAGTCTTTATCCAGCTTGCTATTTTCTTGAATTGGCAAAGCTTTTATATCATAATCCGTATTTATTTTACGGTTCAGCTCCGTGAAAATCGCATCCTCTGCAAAAAGAAGATGTGCCTTATAGGATACATTCATTTCTTCCTCCTCCCCAAATCCTCCACCAGATGGAATGGAAAAGGTATTATGGTAACCAAATTCAGGCGCATACGTTTGACTAACGAGGGCGTTATAGGACATGTCCCCCGTCATGGCAAGAATGGTTTCATATGGTGTGAGATCGACATCATATTGGGTATGCTCAGCTAAAAGCTGCCCATGATAAATCGGGATTTCTCTATCTTTCGCAGCCTTCAATCTTCCAATTGAGGAATCACTAATTAATACAGGAATACCAATCTCTTTTAAATAATCCGCGAAAGCGACGGAAAAGCTACTGGCACCAACGATCAGGATTCCAGGTGGTGCGTCATTTGCCAGGCCAAGTGCTTTTGCCATAGGACGCAACGTGAAGCCATGTGCACAAACTGTAATGAAAACAAGCGCAAAAGTTAAAGTTGTTAACAATGCAGCACCCTCGTGTCCATCCTCAAGCAAGATTCCAGCGAAATAACCGGACACCGTAAGGGCCACTACTCCTCGGGGAGCAACCCAGCCAATGAGTGTTTTTTCCTGCTTCGTGAGTTCGGTTCCTATTGTAGAAAGCCAAATCGACAATGGCCGCACGATGAATAGCATTACAAGTACAAATCCAATAATCGGCCACGTGAAAATCTCCGCAATGGTTTCCCGAGACAGCGAGGCCGTAAGTAAAATGAAAATAGTCGAAGTTAATAACACCGAGATATTTTCCACAAAATGATTCACATTCCCAATCGAGGAAACGTATCTTTTCGTCCGGGCAAGTGTGAGCCCCATCACGGTTACAGCAAGCATTCCTGTCTCATGCATGATCACTTCAGAAATCGTGAAGCAAAGCAGGACAAACGCTAAAATAATCGGTGACTTTAAATATTCCGGGAAAAATCCTCGACTTACCATAATGCTCACGAGTAAGCCAATGACCAACCCTAAAATCACCGCGACTACAGCGCTGAAAAAGAAGGTAAGCATGTAATCAGCATGTAGGCCTTCTGTATTCGTCACCTTGATTACTTCATAAGCAAAAAGGGCAAGCAATGGACCAAACGGGTCGACAATAATGCCTTCCCATTTAAAAACAGCGGCAATCCGCGGATTGAGCTTTGCATTTCGTAATAATGGAATAATGACAGTAGGTCCTGTCACCACAAATAACCCACCAATTATAAAGGAAATTTCCAGGCTAAGCCCTGCGATAAAATGTGCCGCCATAGCTCCGGCAATCCATGCGATCGTTGCTCCGACTGTCACGATACGAAAGACCGATTTCGAGACACCTTTTATTTCTCGAATATCAAGCGTGGAACTCCCCTCAAACAAAACAATCGCAACAGCGAGTGAAATAAGAGGACTATAAAGCTCACCCAAAGCTTCCTGAGGATTAAATAATCCAAAGACCGGTCCGAGCAATAAGCCGGCTATCGACATAATCACAATGGATGGCCACTGAATACGCCACGCAAGCCATTGTGAGAAAATCCCTACAACAAGAATAATGACCATACTAATTAAAACAATATTTTCCATACGTGCACCTTCTAACGATTATAATGTTATTTATTTTACCAAGATTGTTGGGGTTTGTCTTTATTTTGGGAAAAGGGTTGGGAGTGTGGGGGAGTGGAAAGTGACGCGCCGATCATGAGAAGTGGCGCAAGGACCACCGAAAGTGACGCGTCGATCATGAGAAGTGACGCAGGATTCGGGAAGCAGACGCGACAAAGGCCGAATAGAGGCATTGATCATGAAAAGTGGTGCCAAAACAATCTTCCGCAATACCAACTTAACAAAAAGACATGCGAGCAAATCACTCACATGCCTTCCTCCTTACAAATTATTTCTCTCCACTTAACTCCACAAGAATCTTCGCTTGTGATTTATCATTTGAGAGTGCTTCGAAGCCTTTCTCTACGATATCATCTAATTCAATTTGATCTGTTATGACTCCCTGTGGCTTCAGTTGTCCTGCTGCCATTAAATCGATCGTTTGCTGGAAAGTTGAAGGTGAATAAGCAGCAGAGGATGTGATGCGCACACCTTTACCGGTTAATTGGAATGGATTCCATTCAATTGGCTTGGAGAAGATGGAAACAATGACCATCATGCCACGTGGTTTTGTTGCTTCAATAGATTGTCTGAATGTCGGTTCAACACCTGCTACTTCAAACGACACATCAACACCCTCTGGAGCAATCTCGAAAATCTCTTTAACTGGATCTGAATCACCAGAGTTGATGCAATGGGTGGCGCCAAGATCTTTTGCTTTTTCCAACCTGGTTTCAGATAAGTCCAGTGCAATAATGGTGGTAGCACCAGCTGCTTTCGCTGCAATGATGGTAAGCAGCCCAATTGGACCTGCACCAAACACGGCAACCGTATCACCAAATGACATTTCACTTTCTTTAATTGCCTGCACCGCAACTGCTGTCGGCTCTACTACTGCCCCGTCCTGCAATGTTAGGGGCTCTGGTAAATGGAAAACATTAGTTGCTGGCACATTGGCGTACTCAGTAAAACCGCCGTCTGTGTGTAGACCAATAAATGCGAATCCATCATATATATCGAGGCCTTCAGGCTTATTTCCATAGGTAAGAGTGGGATTCACAGCAACCCGATCACCAGGCTTGAAGCCTTTTACATTTGCTCCAACTTCTTCTACAACCCCAGCAAATTCATGACCGAATGTGAAAGGAGCTTTGTCGTTTGTTAACGGTTCTTTTTCTTCAACTGGTACTGTAATGGGTCCGTGTTCATACTCATGCAGGTCACTCCCGCAAATTCCAGCCCAAGCTACTTTTACCTTTACTTCAGTATCTTTTAATTCTCTTAATTCACGATCTTCAATTCGCATATCTTTTTTTCCGTGCCATACTGCTGCTTTCATTATTATATCCTCCTAGATTGATAGATTACTATTTTTTGTTTGGGGAGAGGGAGGTGGAGTCGAGCACCGGGGAGACAAAGTCGCGCATCAGGCAGGCGAAGACGCGCCCCGTCCATCCGAACTCGCGCACCACCTCAGCAAAGACACGCTCCATCCATCCGAACGCGAGCACCAGGCAACCAACCCAGCAACCTAACATCCCCCTCATTACTCAAAATAGAAAAAGACATGCGAGCAAACCACTCACATGCCTTCCTCCTTACAAATTATTTCTCTCCACTTAACTCCACAAGAATCTTCGCTTGTGATTTATCATTAGATAGTGCTTCAAAACCTTTTTCTACAATATTGTCCAATTCGATTTGGTCTGTGATAACAGCATTTGGCTTCAATTGGCCTGATGCCATTAGATCAATGGTTTGCTGGAAGGAAGTAGGTGTGTATGCAATGGATGACGTAATGCGTACACCTTTTCCAGTTAATTGGAATGGATTCCATTCAATTGGTTTTGCAAAAATGGAAACAATAACCATTGTTCCTCTAGGCTTCGTTGTCTCAATCGCCTGTTTGAAGGTTGGTTCGACGCCAGCCACTTCAAATGATACATCCACGCCTTCTGGGACGATATCGAAAATTGCTTCAACTGGATCTTTTTCGCCAGAATTAATAACGTGTGTGGCGCCAACTTCTTTTGCTTTTTCCAAACGTGTTTCGGAAAGGTCTAATGTGATAATTTTACTTGCTCCTGCAGCCTTAGCAGCCATAATGGTTAAAAGTCCAATTGGTCCAGCACCAAAAATAGCTACAGAGTCACCGAATACCAGTCCACCTTCTTTAACAGCTTGTACAGCCACAGCTGTCGGTTCAACCAATGCACCGTCTTGTAGGGATAATGGTTCTGGTAGATGATAAACATTGGATTCAGGGACATTAGCATGGCTAGCAAAACCACCATCTGTATTAAGTCCGATAAATGCGAACCCATCATATGGATCCAAGTCTTCAGGTTTATTTCCATGTGTTAAAGTAGGATTAATGGCAACACGGTCACCAGTTTTGAAATTTTCCACATCTGATCCTACTTCTTCTACAACACCGGCGAATTCGTGCCCAAATGTTAAAGGAGCTGTGTCACCAGTTAATGGATCTTCCTTTTCAGAAGGAACGAAAACCGGGCCTTCTTCATATTCATGTAAGTCACTTCCGCAAATTCCTGCCCAGGCTACTTTTACCTTTACTTCAGAATCTTTTAATTCTCTTAATTCACGATTTTCAATTCGCATATCTTGCTTTCCATGCCATACTGCTGCTTTCATTGCGTTGACCTCCTAGAAAAAATAGTTTTAAATATTCATTACAATTCTACTATACCCACCTTAACTGGACTCGTAAACTATTTGTGAAATAATTCACAAAATGTTCTAGATAATAGGAAAAAATTACAGAAAAGTCAGGTGATAGCGTATACATGGTGTTTTTTGCGTGCTATGATAAAAGGAAAAAAAGGGGCGTTACAGTGTGAAAGGTAATGTGTTGTTTTGGATGGTTTTTCTTACGTTTAGTGCTTTAAATACATATGTAGCGTTTTTCTTAATGGATCGCTTTTTACCTGGGACGCACTCTTTCTTTATGGTTATACTTATTATCTTATTTTTGACCATCATAATCCCGATCACTGCAATAATTTCGGAAAAACTAGTAAAATTTGCGCTGGGGAAGGGACTTCGTAAGCAACAGAACTTCAATTGGTTTATTGCCATCGTAACGGTGGTGCCAGTTTGTCTTTATGGTCTTTTTCTGTTCAACACATTTAAAGAAAAAGGGCTAGATGAGGTAATAGATTTTCATGCTGACGATTATCATTCCATGCAATTCTCCGTGCAAGGGGATCCTACTCACGGATGGAAAACGGATGAGCAGCAACCAGTAGAAGAGCTAGTTACATTTCTTAGTGACTATAAGGTTAAAAAAATGAACGATGCAGCGTGGGATAGTGATGTAGCAGGTCTAAATGGCTTTAAGTTCACGATTGTTACAGAGGGGAAACCTATTATGGCTGGGATCTACGAGAGTCGCGTCCATTTTTACACAGGAGGTGCCTATTATAAGGTACTGAATGGACCAATTGATACTGCATGGGTGCAGGAATACGATGAGAAATATCAATAGAGCAGGCTTTATCAGTCACATGGACAGGCCACGCAGAACAGGTACGTTAAACAATGGCCGTATAGTCTAACAAAGCATAAACAATCGAACCTATCAAAAATAACCCACACGTTACAGCGCTTAGAAGATAGGTTTTCTTTTCTCTCGTAAACTTCCATTTCATGTACGTGCGAAATTCGAAGACCAGACCCATCCCGATAAAAATAAAGATGCGTAGAGAAGGTAACTCTAAAATAGAGAAAAGCATGACAATGTAACTACTCCAGTAGAGAATGTTCTCGCCATATTTGTGTTGTTTGTTCACATATTTGCTTTCGTTTTCCAGTGTGGAACGTTCAATCGGCAGTTTTTTAATTAAACGCCGATTTATAAAGCGATCTAGGACTAAAATACAAATTAAAATAATAAAAATGGTCCACATTAAAATGCTTCCTCTCTATCATAAATTGTATCTCCTTCCCCATTTTATTCTATGAAAACGAAAAAAAGCAACCCACCATCATCTCATTGGGTTGCTTTTATCCCGTTCGTTCCACTAACATTTGGTGGGGGAGGAAGGGAACCCCACCACCAATTGAAGTTTCACTTTATGTTCGTCGGAAACTGCTCAACATTTTGTTATGAAAAGAGTTAGCTTTCCACTGTGTAAGCATATGCCACAAAGCGTTCTGGTGCAGAACCTACCATATGAAATGGATAACAAGTTGTCACGACAAGTACTTCTTCACCCATTTTACGAATAACAGAGGTATCATCCTCAGGAACGATTTCAGTTTCTCTGATGGCATACTCATACGTGCCATAAGGCATGTTTACCACAAATGTATCACCAATTTCCAGTTGGCCAAAGTCACGGAAGACGGTGTCACGATGGCCGGAGAGTACAATTTGCTCCCCATCTCCCTTTGCCTACTCGGTGTTAACGGTAAATGAAAGCATTATTGAAAATTATGTAATTTTTTAGGGCGAGAATTGAATGACTGCTGCCCTTATTTTATTTACTTTACATTTTTTTTGATAAACCGACTAAACTAAAACCCAAAGAGAAGGAGGGATATTAAATGGCAAAAGGAAAAACCAAAACGAAGAACAAGAGCAAAGAAGAAATTAATGATATGAAAAATGACAACAAATACAAACGAAATCGCCCGCCTGGTAACTAGGTAAGGTTAAGGAATTTGTGCTCGCATTCTCTTTTGAGCTAGGAAAAGAGATGTAGGGGAATTTTTCTCAAACGTTGTAGCAAATAAATAAACACCCCCGGCAGTTTCATAACTACTGGGGGTGAAAAAAATTTTATTAAACAGATGTAGCACCTTGCGCACCGTCGATTCGATAATAAGAACCACTGATAAAGGATGCTTTGTCAGAAGAAAGGAAGACCATCAGATCTGCAATCTCTTCTGCCGTAGCGTAACGGTTCAATGGGACAGAAGCTTCAAATTGTTTTCTAGCTTCCTCAGCTTTATCGCCCATCGCATTGGATTCAATCGATCTCATCATTGCTGTATCCACACCAGATGGGGCAACAGCATTAACACGTACACCGTACTCAGCCATTTCAAGTGCAGCAGTTTTGTTTAATCCGATTACTGCATGCTTCGAAGCAACATATGCGCTCATGCCAGGAGCTCCCAGCAGTCCACCGTTAGAAGCTGTGTTTACTACCGCACCACTTTTTTGTTCCTTCATGATGTTTAAGACATATTTTAGGCCATAAAATGCACCCATCACATTTACGCCAAATACTGCATTAAAATTATCTGCAGTTTGCTCAGTAAGGTTTGCGAACTCGCCGTTAATACCAGCGTTATTAATAAACACATCAATACGGCCATAGTGCTCTTTCGTTTTCTCTACATAATTCTTAACTTCTTCTTCTTTGGTTACATTTGCATCAAGTAAAAGAACGTTAGAATCCTCAAGAGAAGCTGCAGCCTCCTCAAGCGCTTCTTTTTTCAAATCCACAAGTGCTAGTTTTGCACCTTCTTTTTGAAAAGCTTTTGCTGCTGAGATGCCAATCCCACCTGCTGCTCCTGTAATAAGTACTAATTTGTCTTTGAATTGCATAAAGATTTCCTCCTATACCACAATGGTTACTTGATCAATATTTGCTTTTGAGGAAGTAACAAAGTGCAATTATTTTAAACACATTAAAAAGCATACGCCTCTCCTCTATAAAGCAGGCTAGCAAGTAATTAGCTTATTTAAATAGATCAGCCATCTGCTGTTTTTTTCTTTTGTAATCTTTAGTATGTGAAATTTGTTTTTGTAGCATGCCAATTTCTTGTTTAAGATTTGCAATTTCAGATTGCTGCTGTTTAATGGTCGCGATATGTTCTTCTTGACTACATTGTTTCTTTTTAATCTCCTGCAACATCCGTTCATGTGCTGCAACATGGGAAATTGTTGTATTAATATTATTCAGAAAAGCGATCAAGTTAGAACGCTCCTGCTCCCACTCGGTGTAGGTTTCCGTCTGCGAGTTATCAACACGAATAGGGAAGCTTCTTTCTGCAAGCTGTTTCGTTATCCATTTAGAATTTGCGTTTTGATACTTACACTTCTTTATAAATCGCATAATATCAATCGCTTCCGTAAGATAATAAATGGTATTATCTTGTTGCGTTTTTGGAATATACATCGAAAACTCTTCCATCCAGTATTCTCCCGTGTCTTGTGATATTCCGACAATATGGCAAAGCCCTTGGAAGCTGAGTAATTCCATTTCTATGCACCATCTTTCATATATTTGTCCAGTAATTACAAGCATATCTTACGGATTTGATTTTACTATAACCAGTAGAGTAGGCGAGAGCATGGCATAAATGTGGGAAAAGTATGGGATTTTGATTACAACGGTGTAGGAAGTGGAGAAAGTATGGTTGATGGGATGCGCTGCTTGGTTGATTGCGCCGCCCTCATGGTCGATAGAACAGTGCCATTGGTTGATAGAACAGCGCTGATGGTCGATAGAGGAGCACCCATGGTCGATAGAACAGCACCCATGGTTGATAGAGCAGCACCTATGGTTGATAGAGCAGCACCCATGGTCGATAGAGGAGCATCCATGGTTGATAGAGGAGCATCCATGGTTGATAAAGGAGCACCCATGGTCGATAGAGGAGCACCCATGGTTGATAGAGGAGCACCCCTGGTCGATAGAGCCGCGCTGATGGTTGATAGAACAGCACCCATGGTCGATAGAGCAGCACCCATGGTCGATAGAGCAGCACCCATGATCGATAGAGGAGCACCCATGGTTGATAGAACAGCGCCGATGGTTGATAGAACAGCACCCCTGGTCGATAGAGCAGCACCTATGGTTGATAGAGGAGCACCCATGGTCGATAGAACAGCATCCATGGTTGATAGAGCAACACCCATGGTTGATAGAACAGCACCCATGGTCGATAGAACAGCACCCATGGTCGATAGAGCCGCGCCACTGGTTGATAGCACAGCACCTCCCCACCCCAATCGTACCAGCAACAAAAAAGCCCTCGCTATCCCGGCTAGAGCTTATCCAATTTAATCCTCAACTCTATTATAAACACACTTACCGCCAATATATGTTTCCAAAACGTTAACATCTTTAATTTGCATTTGATCAATTGCTGTAGGATCGCTATCTAATACGGCAAAGTCAGCGAGTTTCCCTGCTTCTAAGCTTCCAGAGTTTGCTTCATCTGCATTCAGTCTAGAACCGTCTATGGTCATCGTGCGAATTGCTTTTTCCACACTGATGCACTGATCTTCGCCAAGAATTTCTCCGTCCATTGTCTGGCGGTTTACCGCTGCCCAAATGGAAAATAACGGAGAGATTGGGGTGATCGGACAATCAGAATGGAGGGTATAGAGAAGATCCCTTTCTGATGCATCAGCAAGCGGGTTGATCCTTGCTGTCCTTTCTGGTCCTAAAAAGTATTTCTTATGACGGTCTGCCCAGTAATAGACATGGTTAATAAAGAAGGAACCTGCGACATCAAGCTCTTTCATTTTATCCAAATCAGCATGTGTTGCGGTTTGCAAATGTTCAATTCGATGCAAGTGATGGTCGCGTGGACTCTGTTTTAATACATAGTCATACGCATCTAAAATGGATTCAATTGCTCTGTCACCATTTCCATGAATCGTTAAGCGGAAGCCGCGATTGTGCAGATCAAGCAACTCTTCTTGAAAGGCATCCTGATCATTTAATAATTCCCCGTATTCCTCAGGCTTTGTGTAGTAAGGCTTACGCAATGCTGCGGTAAAACCTTGAATGGAGCCATCTTGGAAATGCTTGGCGCTATCAAGGACAGCGCGGTTATCGGTTGCAGCCTGTATTTCCTGATTTAACGTTTTGGCATCTCTGTCCTTAAACTTACTGCTTAAAAGATGATGCAAAATCATCAAGCGCATGCGTAAGGGATGCTTCGCTTCTTTAACTGCCTTGATGTGTGCTTCGTACTCGGCAAAGCCAAGATCGAGTCCAACCCCAGCATCAGATGCCGTCGTGATTCCTTCTGCAAGGTAATCTTTTGCTCCTTCTCCAAGCAAGTCCGCCATGTCGGAGATGGAAGGTGTTGGGATAACGGCTTGTACAGCATCGAGTGCTGGTAGCTCGTATAGCACGCCATCTAATTTACCTTGCTCGTCTCTCCCGAAGCGCCCGCCTTTAGGATCTTTCACCTCATCCGTTAGACCAGCAAGCTCTAATGCTTTGGAATTTGCGACGGCAAAGTGGACAGATGTATGGCGAATGAAAATGGGTACTTCATTGGAAACCTGATCCAGTTCTTCGCGGGTAGGATGGCGGTTTTCCTTTAATAAAGTATTGTCATAGCCCCAGCCTAACACCCATTCCCCGTCCTTCGTTTTCTTCAATTGGTCTTTTAGCTTTTCTAAAATGTCCCCGATTGTCTGATTCAGGGGAGAGGTGCAGTTTGCCTGATCTTTAAACTGTGAGTACATAAGCAGGTGACTGTGTGTGTCAACAAAGCCAGGGAGAATGGTTTTTCCTTCCATATCCATAACTTGTTTCACGTCATTATTTTTCAAGTAGCTCTCAGGTGGTTCTGCGGTTTCCCAAACCTGATCAATACGGCCATTTTTTACGGACAGGGATCCTGCTCTTGTAAAATCCTCATCTACCGTAAGGATGTTGGCATTTTTTAGTATTAACTCGATTGTCATGTTGAAATACTCCTTTTATTTTGCAAGTAACATACAACTTTTCTTATCTAAGATTAATGGGGATGCCCCGATTTTAGGTGGTGGATTCCTTCGTTGATTCAGTCTTCACGGACGCTGAATCAAGGTCTTCCCAATAAACGGCACGCACCTGTTCGGTTTTATCATGGCTGGTAAGCAGACTAACAATAACCAGCGTTAAAATGGATACGACAAAACCAAAAATTGTGTGATCCAATGGAATGTTCAGGTATGGCCAGCTTAGGGTTGCGATTAACGCAAGCACCATACTCCAGATCATGCCGTGTTTCGTAACCTTTTTCCAAAACATAACGGCAAGGAAAGGGAATACTAGAACTGTAGCCGAAAGCCTTAAAGCCCATTGGTACGCCGTTTCGATGTTTGTGACAAAATATGCTGCAACCATGCCTAGCACGGAAATAATGACGACCGAAAGTCTTGCCGAAAACATAAGCTGTTTATTTGTTGCTTTTGGATTAAAAATTCGTTGATATAAATCACGTGTGATGTTCGAGCTTCCTTGTAAAATAAAGGAGGTTGCGCCAGTCATTAAGGCTGCCATCAAACCGATAAATACAATCCCTCCAACGGCTGGTGGCAGTAATTCTGCGGTCACATAGGAGAAGATCAGATCTGCGTCTATATCCGTTGGCACGTATTGTCTTGCAATAACACCAATGGAATAAGGGAGAAAAGAAATAGCTCCCGCAATCACAAACCCAGTGACACCCGCTTTTTTGGCTACCTTTTCACTTTTGGAAGCGAAAATTCGTTGCCAGGTGGATTGCCAAACTATGTAAAATGGCCCAACAGATAATGCATAAAGCAATACACTGCCTAATCCTTCTGCACCTAATGGAGAGATGTAATCCATTGGTGTATTGGCAAGAATCTCTTGAAAACCGCCAGCATACATAACACTAGATACAGCAAGAACGATAATCCCGATGATCACAATAATGGATTGCAGTGCATCCGTAATAATGGTCGCTGGTAAGCCACCCAATATGGTAAAGCCCAGGATCAAAACAAACGAAACAGCAATCCCGACATTTAATTCAAATCCTAATGTGATATTAAAAATGGTGGACATTCCAACCATTTGTAAGGCAAGCGTTGGAACGGAATAGATAAACGCTGAAAGAATGGAAGGGATAATACCTGATCTTCCGCCAAAACGTTCGCCGAATAAATCAGCCAATGTGTAGAGGCGTTGCCTGCGTAACGGACCAGCAAATGCAACGATCAGTAACAAACAGAATAGAATTCCTGGAAGTGCGAATTTGAAGAATCCGGAAAGTCCGACAGTGAACCCCATGCCAACCCAGCCAATAAATACAGCAGCACCACACCATGTGCTAATAATGGTTCCGACAATTGGCCAGAAGCCGGTGTTCCAACCACCGATTAAATAGTCATCATAGGTCTTCACCTTAAAGAAGTAGTAAACCCCCATGGCAAACATAAGGATAAAATAAATTACAATATAGCTTAGGTACCAAGTCATGTACAATAATCTCCTCAATATAGGTTTTTAGATGTGTCGACAAAAACGATTACAATATGATGTTGTTCTCACCGCCTATTTTAATAAGGTATGTTTTATATTTAACCAAAGACAGCCTTTCGTTTCAAGGAATGTTATTTTGTGTAGAGTAGATTTTGCTTAGGGAGAGTTCGTTGATTGGCTCCCAAAAAAGGCTGAGCTTTGTGCAAAAAAATCCGCCTATCCTATAAAGAGGGGATGGCTAGATTTAAATCTTTACTCGAGCATAGCACCAATTGCACCAGCGTAAGCGCCTTTTTCTATAAAGATTGCTTTATAGTCAAAGCTATCCTCGAACATGCGCAGCCGCTGTTTTAAGGGCTGATTTTCTTCGAGTGTACTTCCAATAAAAACGAGGTTCTTTGTTTGGTTGGCTTGCGCTGCTTGGAGTGCAAGCAGCAGAATGGTCTCGGCGAGGAACCGCACCAAGCTTGCCATATGGTCATCTGCTGTTGCCTCTTTGTTAAGATGCGCTTTTCCAAAGTTAGCAGCAGTGAGGTCACCTGTAAGAGGAGGGGCACTAGGCGCATAAATGTCTTTAATCAACAGGTCACTTGCTCGTTCATCCCCTTTTTCAGCTGAGGCGACAAGACTTGTGAAATCCGCGTTTTTGTTAAAAAGTAGTGAACCAAGTCCCATTAATGTGCCACCGCCTGCCCCGCTTCCGAATAATCGTTCAAAGGATTGGGGTGTTACCTTGAAAAAAGAAGTTCCTGTACCAACACTTGCTAAGATATAATCGGTAGCTGTCATATTTTCTTTCTCCATTAAAAAACGGGTCCCTTTGACAGTTGCTTCAAACTCATCCACTAGATATGTCTGCCCTGAAAGGAGAGATTGCACATGCGCACGCTTTCCACCAGTAAGATAAACCTTAGCTTCTGGATTCACATCTTGCAGCACCTTTACACACTCATCCACCTTTTCGACAGGGAATGTTTGCGTATCCATTTCTCCGTTTTGCCAATACGCTATTTTGATAAGTGAACCACCTGCATCAATTCCAATACGGTCCATTACGATCCCCTCCGAATTTACATACTTTTCTCCTTATCATAACAAAAAGTGCAAGAGAAGGAGAGCGATATTTTCGTTTGTTAGAACCTAACATGATACAATTGAATTAGACACCATAAACAAATTTGGAAAGGAAGATACATATGGCAGCAAAATTCATTGGTTATGCAGGAACCTATACACGAAAAACGAGCGAAGGTATCTACCAATTTGTGTTGGATACGGAAAAGGAAACCTTACAGAAAGCGGAGGTTGCAGCAAAGGTAGGCAGTCCTACTTACTTGACCATTAGTGAGGACAACAAGCATCTCTATTCTGTTGCGCAGGACGGCGATATGGGCGGTGTCCATGCTTACGAAATCACACAGGAAACAGGCGAACTAAAACAGATTAATGGTCAGCTTGTCGAAGGTGCCCCACCATGCCATCTTGATGTAAAAAAGGATGTGCTTGTGACCGGTAACTATCACAAGGGAGAGATTGGCGTTCACAAAATTGGCAGCTCATATGAGGTGGAGCAGGGAAGCTTTGTGAAGCATGAAGGCAGCGGCCCACATGAACGACAGGAAAAACCGCATGTTCATTACACAGGCTATACACCTGACGGAAATTATGTAGTAGTAGCTGACCTCGGCACAGATAAGCTTGTCACCTACAAGCTAGAGAATGGCGTGTTAGAACATGTGAGCACACTAAATGTAAAAGCAGGAAGCGGCCCACGCCACATCACATTTCATCCAAATGGTAAAACAGCATACCTCTTTACAGAACTTAGCTCAGAGGTAGTGGTTTTGGATTATGACACATCCACAGGCAGTTTTACAGAAAAGCAATATATCAAAGCCATTCCCGTGGATTTCAATGAAACAAACGATGCGAGCGCCATCCATATCACCTCTGATGGGAAATTTGTCTACGCCGGAAACAGAGGCCATAACAGCATAGCTGTATTCGCAGTACAAGAAGAGACAGATGAGCTATCTCTAGTGGAGATTATACCTTCAGGTGGAGAATGGCCACGTGATTTTGTGTTAGATCCAAGCGAGAAATTCCTCGTTGCGAGCAATCAACATAGCGGTAATGTTGTCTTGTTCAAGCGTGATGAAGCAACAGGCAAATTAACACAGACGGATCAGGTTATTGAGGTGCCAGAAGTAGTGTGTGTGAAATTTTTAGGGTAATAAAACCAATAATAGGAAAAAACAGAGGAAGGCTGTTGGGTAGCCTTCCTCTGTTTTTGTTTGCATCGTATATAGTAGAAATTGAGGAACGAAAACCTACTATTATATTTTGGCAAGTTATGACCCAATCATCTTGCTGTTTTCCTAACTACATTAGTTCATTTTAAGGATAAAATTGGTCAGCAAAATAGCATTTTATTCATTTTACAATTTTGCTAGAATAGCTTAACGTTAGATTAGGTAGAAATAAAGCACGATATAGTTTGTTGTTTAAAATTGATTTATAATAAAAGGAGGAGGTGAGAACTTGGAGACAAATGAAATCTTGCAGCAAATTCTTGATAACCAGGTTAAAACAAACACCACGTTAGTAGCGATAGACAATCGGCTAGAGAAAGTAGATACAAGGTTGGAAAACGTGGAAACGCGACTAGGGAACGTAGAAACAAGGTTGGAAACTGTGGAAACAAGATTAGAGAAAGTAGAAACAAGACTGGACACAGTAGAATACCGCCTTAATACGGTGGAGACAAAAGTTGATGTTTTGGAGAATACAATGGAAGAACGCTTTGCTAAAGTAGAAGGGCGTTTTACACAAGTAGATAGCCGATTCGATCAAATGGAAGTGCGTTTCGAGCAAGTAGATCAGAACTTTGCTCAAATGGATAACCGCTTTAATAAGGTAGATGACCGTCTCGACAAGGTGGAGAAAGATATCGATCTGCTTAACAATCAAATGATACAAGCCTACCATGACCTAGAAGAGACGATGACCGAGAAAATTGATTCGATTACCCATCAGTTTAGTAAAAGTGAAGAAACAGCTTTTTGGGCAGATAAAACCATTCATCTTGAAAAAGAAATCTACAAATTAAAACAGCAGCATAGCTAATCCTTGCACAAGGACTAAAAGTGAAAATCCCCTTGTGCAATCATTTCTTTTTTTTAACCCCCATACCCCTCACATAAAATTAGCCACCAACAATTAGGAAAGTAAAGGTAGATTAGAAGGAGGATATAATCATGAAATTTTTCCATACAGCAGACTGGCATCTTGGCAAGCTTGTACAGGGTGTATATATGACAGAAGATCAGGAGTACATATTGGAGCAATTCGTGCAGGCAGTTGAAGAGGAGAAACCAGATGCCGTCATTATTGCAGGAGATCTTTATGACAGGGCCGTGCCGCCGACTGATGCAGTTCACCTACTTGATAATGTACTGGAGAGGATCGTCCTGCAGCTAAAAACACCAGTGCTTGCGATTGCTGGTAATCATGATAGTCCTGGCCGCCTAAATTTCGGCAGCAAAATCATGCGCGATAATGGCTATCATATAACAGGAAACCTGACGAAGGATATGCAGCCTGTCATCCTACATGATGCGCATGGGGAAGTTCATTTCCATCTCGTACCATTTTGTGACCCAAGTGTTGTGCGTAATGTGTACGAGGATGAAGAGATCCGATCCCATAACGATGCCGCGAAAAAAATTACAGAAGAGATAAAAGCAAACATGGATTCAGAGGCTCGTCATGTGTTTGTTGGACACGCATTTGTAACACCGTATGGCGAGGAAGAAGCGAACACAAGCGACTCCGAGCGTCCGCTTTCTATTGGTGGCTCTGAATATGTGGATGCCACAAATTTTGATGCCTTCCACTACACTGCTCTCGGGCATTTGCACCAGGCTCATTTTGTCACAAATGAAACGATTCGCTATGCAGGCTCTCCATTAAAATATTCTATTTCTGAGGAAAAGCATAAGAAGGGCTATTATATTGTAGAAATGGACGGAGACGGAAATGTCACGTTAGAAAAGAAACTGCTTGTGCCGCGCAGAGATATCCGCACAGTAGAAGCATCGCTTGATGAATTGCTGGAGCACTCGAGAAACGAGGATTATGTGTTTATCCGGCTAACGGACGAAACACCTGTCTTGTCGCCAATGGAAAAAGTGCGTACGGTTTATCCAAACGCCATGCATGTGGAACGGACAAACTATATGCTTTCACCGGGTGCAGAAGATACTACCGAAAAAATGGAACGGACAAAAATGAGTGATATTGAGCTGTTTCATGCGTTTTATAAAGAAGTAAAAGGCAACGAAGCATCAGCTGAAGCGGAAGAGCTGTTTAAAGAAGTACTGGATGAACTATTAAAAGAAGAAAATGAAACGAACATGACATCTAAAATGAAAAGTGCTGTAACCAATTAGTTGCCAAACAGGCGGTGAGGAGAGAACAATTTGCAACCATTAACGTTAACCCTGACAGCATTTGGGCCATATAAAGATAAAGAAGTTATTAACTTTACAGATTTACGGGAAAATCGATTGTTCGTAATTTCCGGTAACACAGGTGCAGGAAAGACGACCATTTTTGATGGCATTTGTTTTGCATTGTATGGCTCAGCAAGTGGGCAGGACCGGGAAAATAATATGATGCTGCGCAGTGATTTTGCCGACGACAACGTTCATACAGCAGTAGAACTGGAGTTTGCGCTTCAAAACCGCACCTATCGCGTTCTGCGCCAATTAGGGCATGTTAAACAAGGGAACAAGACGAAAACAGGAGAACGGTATGAATTTTTTGAAACGACGGGAGGTCAGGAAATCCCCTGTGTGGACAGGCAGATGGTTTCCGAGATTAATCAGAAGATCGAGGAGCTGATTGGCTTAACACAGGATCAGTTTAAGCAGATTGTCATGCTGCCACAAGGTGAGTTTCGTAAACTATTAACCTCACAAACGGAAAATAAAGAAGAAATCCTGCGCCGTCTTTTTAAAACAGAACCGTACAAGTATATTACAGAAAAAATGAAGCAAAAACGGCTTGCCATGGATGATGCCTATAAGCAGGCTGTGCAAGTACGTGATCAGTATATCGCTGCGATCGGGCAAACCTTACCACGACGAGAAGGTGCTGCGCTTTTTCCGTTATTAGAGGAAGAGTATCAGAATACCAAGCAGGTGCTGGATGGACTTGAAGAAGAACGTCGATTTTATGAAGCGAAGATAGTAGACGATAAAGCAGCTTACGATGATGCGTACAAACGCCATAATGAGAAACAAACGACCTACCACCATTCCAAAGCGCTGAACGATCGCTTTATTTCATTAGAACAAAAAGAAACACGTTTAAAGGAATTAGATGGTCAGGCAGACACCTTTCGAGCAAAAGAGATCCAACTAGAAAAAGCGGAACGAGCGCAACGACTTGCCCCCTATGAAAAACAGCGGGACGATTGGCGCAAAGACGAAGCTGTAAAACTGGAAGCACGAAAAGAAGCGGAAGATCAGCAAAAGCAAATGCAAGAGAGGCTTGTGAAAGTTCAAGCAGCTTATCAACAGGAAGAGAATAAAAAGTCAGAGCGAGAAGCGGTTCGAAAAGAGCTGGATAAGCTGCATGACTTTTTACCAGTTGTGAAGGAAATGGATGCTGCCAAGCAAAAGCTTCAGCGTCTGCATCAGCAAGGGAAAACAACCTATGCAGAATGGAAGCAAGCAAAAGAGAAGCTAGATGAGCAAAAAAGCCGGGCAGAACAATTGGATCAAAAGATTAAAACACTCGACGACCAAGTGGAAAAACTGCCAGACAAGCAACAACAGTTAGGAGAAATGCGTGAGCAGCTGAAACTCCTGATGGATTATCTCAAACGGAAACATCATGCAGCAAAGCTGAAAGCAGAGACGAAGCAACAGAAGCAGGGAGTAGAAGATAAAAAAGCCTTCTACCTTAAACTGGAAGAGAGCTGGATTAATAACCAGGCTACCCTATTAGCCTCCCATTTGCATGACGGGGAAGCGTGTCCTGTTTGCGGAAGTCTCGAGCATCCGCAAAAAGCGACGAGCACAGAAAATACTGTTTCCAAGGAACAAATGGAAAAGGCTAAACAAGAATATGACCTTGTGGACAGCAAATACCGAGAAATTATAGCAAACTATCAAGCTGCTGCTTCCCAACTGGAAGAAAAGGTGGAAGAGCTCAAGAGCCATTCAATTTCTGTAGAAAATGCCGAAGAGGCAAAAGACAGGCTTACACAGTTAGGCACTACCTTAAAGCAAGAAGTGGAACAATTACAAGCATCACGCAAAGAACTAGCAGAGCAAAAGAAAACCTCTGAACAGTTAAAAGAAGCGGTACAGCAATTAGAAAAAAGCGTCCAAGAAAAGGAAAAAGCCTACCAGGAAATTAAATCGTCTTATGATACATCAAAAGCCGTCTATCAGGATAGAATTAGCAATATTCCAGAAGACGTTCGCGTATTGACAGAATTAGAGCAAAAGATTCAACAGGCGAAACAAAAGCAAGAACAATTGGAAAACGCCTGGGAAGCGATCCAAAAGGAATTGCAGCAGGTGAAGGAACAGCAAGCAAAGGCAGCAGAACGTCTCACCAATGTCGAAAAACAATACCAGGAAACCACTGCAAAGCGGGAGGAAGTCGAGAAGCAATTCACAAACGCTTTGGCAGAGTCTGGCTTTTCTGCAGAAACCGACTACCATGCGGCGAAGCTCTCAGAAATAGAGCGCATGGAGCTAAAAAATAGTTTGGATCAATATAAGCAAACACTTTCTACCGTTAAGGAGCAGGTGTCAGAACTTAAAACAGAACTCAAGGATAAGCAAAAGGTTGATTTGACTTCAATTGAGGGCGAACTAGCTGAATTAAAAGAAGCGTACGAAAAGGCGCTAAGAACATGGCATGAATCAAAAGGATTTCAGCAAGAGGCGAAGACTTTACAGCAAAATATTGAACAGGCTAGTGAAGCTTCAGGAGAGCTAGAAAGAAAGCTTCGAACCATTTCAGATTTGTATGATGCGATCAGAGGGCAAAATAACCGCAAAGTATCGTTCGAACGGTATTTGCAAATTGAATACTTGGAGCAAATTATTGATGCAGCCAACCAACGCCTCAAGCATTTATCCAATGGGCAGTTTTTCTTAATGCGCAGTGATCGTCAGGAATCACACGGACGACAAAGCGGCCTTGCCCTTGATGTGTATGATGCTTATACCGGTCAAACAAGGGATGTCAAAACCTTGTCAGGTGGGGAAAAGTTTAATGCTTCCCTTTGCCTGGCACTCGGGATGTCTGATGTTATCCAAAGCTTCCAAGGCAATATTTCCATTAAAACAATGTTTATTGATGAAGGGTTTGGAACATTGGATGAAGAGGCGTTAAACAAAGCGATCGATACACTTGTGGACTTGCAGCAATCGGGCAGAATGATCGGAGTTATTTCCCACGTTCAAGAGCTGAAAGCAATTTTTCCAGCTGTTTTGGAAGTGAAGAAAACGAAGGAAGGATCAAGTAGGGCGGCATTTTTGATTAAGTAAAAGGAAAACCAGCATGGGCTTTGGCTCATGCTGGTTTTTTCGTTTTACGATGTTTGGACGCTTTTCTGTTTTTTGTAATAAAGGTTAAATAAGACCATGACGATAAGGACTAACACTGCACAGACCAGATAAAGGCTTTGGTAGCTGTACCCAGCAACAACAAGTCCCCAAATAAAGGAACCTAGTGCAATACCGGCATCATATAGCATAAAGAAGGTTGCTGTTGCATGCCCGCTCCTTGATGGGTCTGCTGTTTGAATGGCCATCGTTTGGAAGCTTGGCAGCAAGGTCCCATAGCCAAGACCAATTAAAGCGGCAGCTGTAAATAGCATCCAGGCGGATTGAGTGAAACTCAATACCACTAACCCTGCGACGAAAATCAACAGACACGGAAGGATCACAAAGCGAGGTCCTCTGGTATCAAAAGCTCTACCGAGAGAAGGCCTGGAAAGTAGCATGACTCCCGCAAATACTAAGAAGAAAAAGCTTGCCGCGGCTGCAAGCCCAATAGACTCTGCATAGACCGAGATAAAGGAAATAATACTTGCATAGGCAAGCGCTATAAGACTAGCGATAATAGCGATTGGCAAGGCCTTTAACTCTACTAAACTATGAATGGAAAATTTGTTCTTTTGCCCAGCTGTTTCTTTCACTTCTTTTTCTTCAACATGTACTAGAAGAGCTGCTATAATACCCGCTATCATAAAGATACTAAGAATCATAAATAAAGTCTGGAAGCTAACAAACTGCAGGAGGCTAAGTCCGATGAAAGGGCCAGCGACCACCGCTAGATTCATCGCCATTGCGAAATATCCCAGTCCAGCCCCCCTGCGTGATGGTGGAATTAGATCAGCTGCAATAGCCCCTGTGGCAGTTGTAATAACCCCAAAGGAAAGTCCATGAAAGAAACGTAAAACCATTAATGGAATAAAGGATTCAATACCAATGTAAACGAACGTGGTAAGCGTAAAGATGCCAACACTTATAACGAGTCCTTTTTTCTTTCCAATTCGGTCAAGTAATCCGGCTGAAAAGGGCCGTACAAGAATAGCGGCAATGAGGATGGATGTCACAACAAGGCCACCTTGGGCTTCCGTTCCATCCATATCCTGGATAACATAGAGGGGAAGGGTTGTTAATAACGTATAAAATACAACAAACACTAAAAATTGGGTTATAAAAATACTAATAAAACTACGTGTCCATATTTTCTCTAATTGATGTTTCATTCTGCTGTCTCTCCTGATGTCTTCATTTTACTTAAAAGCATATATAATTGATTTTTTTCCTGCTGAGATAAATCGGAAAGCATTTCATGGTCAAAGCTGTCCACTGATTTTTTAATAGATGGTATTTTTTCTAATGCATTGGATGTTAGTTCAATAATCCGCTCGCGTTTATCCTCTCCTTGCTTCCTGTTAACCCAACCAGCTTTTTCCATCCGCACTAACGTACGAGTCACAGTGGGCGCTTCAATATTTAAGTACCTCCAAATCTCGGTTTGGGTCATCGTCCCAAAGCTATCTAAACAATAAATGATCGCCCATTGAGAAGCGTACAAATCAAATTGCTTTAACCTAACATTCAATTCCTTTACGGTATAACGAAATCGCTGATTCAGCGCATGCATAATATCCCGGTTTTCAACATTCTTCATTTGTTCACCTCTATTTAATATTTACTTAGGTAAATAATCGCCGTTACCCATCCTACAGGAGTTTGGGGTGATTGTAAAGAGCCAAGGAGGCTGAGGGTCTCTACATATGCTATGTGTGGTTTTGATTTCTGGGTGGGGGAGGGGCTGCTAATCGACCAGTGCAGCTTGGCAATCGACCATGGAGGCTGGGTAATCAACCAATCGGGTGCTGCAATCAACCGATGCCGCATTGCAATCAACCAATCGGGTGCTGCAATCAACCAGTGCAGCAGAGCAATCGACCAATGGCGCTGTGCAATCGACCAAAGGTGCAGAGCAATCGACCAAGGGCGCTGTGCAATCAACCAGTGCAGCAGAGCAATCAACCAGTGCAGCAGAGTAATCAACCAATGCGCATTGCCATCGACCAATGCAGCAGAGCAATCAACCCCAACTGCTGCGCAATCAACCAATGCCGCAGTGCCATCAACCCCAACTGCTACGCAATCAACCAAAGCTGCATTGCAATCGACCACAACTGCTGCGTAATCAACCACAGCTACAGTGCAATCAACCCCAACTGATGCGCAATCAACCGATGTCGCAGTACAATCAACCCCAACTGCTGCACAATCAACCGATGCCGCAATCCAATCGACCACCACTGCTGCACAATCAACCAATGCCGCAATCCAATCGACCACCACTGCTACGCAATCAACCAATGCCACAGTCCCATCAACCCCAACTGCTACGCAATCAACCGATATCGCAGTGCCATCAACCCCAACTGCTACGCAATCAACCACCCCCACTCCACACAGCGCCAACGCTCCCTAAACTACTTATCAATCTCCCAAACTAGTAAGCCTTTGCAAAAAAGAGGTTGCTTTTTTGAAAACGCTTGTGGTAACATGGATACATCTTAGATACATCTTAGATCTATGTTGGATCTTTTTTAAAATGGGAGGAAATAAGCGATGAAAAATAGAAGACTGCTTGCTTTCTATGGCGATGATTTCACGGGATCCACGGACGCTATGGAAGCTTTAGATAGTTTTGGACTTCGAACAATTCTTTTTTTGGAACCGCCAACAGATGAGCTGTTAGAAAGGTTTTCTGATGCGCAATGCATTGGAGTGGCAGGAACTGCTCGAGCGAAAAGCAATGAAGAGATGGAAAAAGAACTTGCACCAGTTTATCAAAAGTTTCAGGAAATGAATCCATATTTTGTACATTATAAGGTTTGTTCAACCTTTGACTCTGCTCCTGAGGTAGGAAGCATTGGCTATGCTGCAGACTTAGCGAGACGCTATTTTGAAAACGCAACCTACCCATTACTTGTAGCTGCACCCGCCTTAGGAAGATATACGGTGTTCGGTAACCATTTTGCCAATTTCCACGGCTCGATTTACCGACTTGATCAACACCCGGTAATGTCGAAGCATCCAGTTACACCGATGGATGAGGCGAATTTGGCAACACATTTACAAAAGCAAACAGATCAATCAATTGGAACAGTAGACATCGTGGAGATGGATAAGGAACCAGAGAAATCTAACCATGATGAGAACATAGTGTTATATGACGCTGCTGAAGAGAAGCATATGCGCTGGTTTGCTGATAAGGTTTGGCAAGACAGAGGCGAGCAGGCACAATTCCTAATTGGTTCCTCAGGTATTGAATATGCACTAGGTGAAAAATGGGATAAAGACGGCGTTGTAGAACGAAAGGCAAAGGAACGTAAACCGCGTGATATTGAGCAAATGCTTGTTGTATCCGGAAGTGTTTCCGAAGTTACGAAAAGACAACTGGAGCATGCGGAAAATGCCGGCTTCCATATGGAACAACTGCCATATGAATTATTTACAGAGGAATCCATCCCTGAAGACTACTTAAACCGCATCATTGAATTACTAGATTCAGAGAAAAAAGTTATTCTTTATACGGCAAAAGGGACAGAGGATGCTGCAATTAAAGCAACGAGAGAACACCTTACACAGGCAGGTATTCCAGAAAGCGAAATTGGAATTCATATCGGTCGTCAATTAGGGCGCTGGACAAAATATATTATGGAGCATGCAGCCCTTAAGCGTGTCGTTATTTCTGGTGGCGATACTTCAGGATTTGTTACCTCACAGCTTGGTATTTATGGATTAGAGGTACTGCAAGGGATTGCCCCAGGTGCCCCGTTATGCCGTGCTTATTCAGACGATGAGCGATTCGATGATTTAGAAATTGCTCTGAAAAGCGGCCAGCTTGGCGGAGAAGGATTTTTTGAAAATGTCTTCTTAGCCAAGAAAACGTACTAAAAAGAAGGAGGAGACCGGGATGCTTTTAAAAGATGTGGCATACCAAGCGATTAAAGAAAAAATTCTTGAAGAAGAATATGCACCAGGACAATTTCTTTCTGAGCGCACGTTAATTCAAGAATTAGAGATGAGTAAAACGCCAATAAAAAATGCACTTGTTCGTCTGGAGTCGGAGGGATTTGTCACGGTCTCCTCCAAGCAAGGCATTATTATAAACGATCTATCCATTGAAAGAATCAATGATATTTATAACCTGCGTATTGCATTGGAAACGTTCACTTGTGATGCGTTATATCAACGGATTACTAGTGAACAGCTACGTGATTTAAAAGAAAA
This sequence comes from Oceanobacillus kapialis, assembly GCF_044790185.1. Lineage (GTDB taxonomy): Bacteria > Bacillota > Bacilli > Bacillales > Amphibacillaceae > Oceanobacillus_B > Oceanobacillus_B kapialis. The sequence goes on along the minus strand of NZ_CP085256.1, from coordinate 2,810,907 downwards.
CTTAGAACAGACAAAGGTCGCAGCAGAAAATTTGGATGTGATGGGTTTCGCCTCACTCGATCATGACTTTCATGTGGACTTGAGTGAAATCGCTGGAAACAAAGAGATTACACGCATTCTACTAAACTATCATGACCATTTACTACGGATTACATTGCGTCATTTGCGTAAAGATCCAACGAGAGTTCGAAAATTCTATCAAGACCATGTGGCGATTGTAGACGCATTAGAAGCCCATCAAGAAGAGAGTATTCATCTGATGCGACAACACTTACAAGAATCAAAAGCGATGTTATTTCAATAAAAGGAGATGCCAAATATGAAAGCAGTATTTGTTCAAGATGCGGAAAAAATAGAAGTTCAAGAAATCGACCGCCCCGTCCTAAAAGCTGATGAGGTACTAATTAAAGTAGCAGCAGCGGGAATTTGTGGTTCCGATATTCATACCTACAAAGGGTTACATCCTTTTAGAAAGCCGCCTGTCGTAATTGGCCATGAAGTGGCTGGGGAGATAGTAGAAGTTGGTGAAGCAGTAAAAGATGTCAAAGTTGGCGATCGCGTCACTGTTGAACCGCAAAAAGGTACGGGTGAAAGTGAAGGCGTTATGACTGGTAATGTAAACTATTCTGATGAAAGACTTGCTCCAGGTATGGGGGATTGGCTAGGTACAATGGCAGAATACTTCGTTTCACCAGAAGATCTTGTCATTAAATTGCCGGACAGTGTGAGCTATAACCAAGGTGTACTGGTAGAACCACTTGCTGTAGGCGTCCATGCTGCATTTAAAGGGGATATCAAGCCAGATGATCGTGTAGCGATTATTGGTGCTGGCCCGATTGGACTACTAACGCTAGCTGCCGTAAAAGCAAGAGGCGTAACAGAAACGGTTATTACCGATGTACTGGATTATTCCCTTGATGTAGCGAAAGAACTTGGGGTAACAGAAACCGTTAATATCATGGATAACCCGACATGGATTGACGATACGAAAAAGCTGATGGGCGGATCATTTGATAAAGTGTTCATCACTGCAGGGGTTCCAGGGATTATTAATCAAGCGTTAACGTTATTGAAAAAAGGTGGTCGTGTTGTAACCGTCGCCATGTTCCATGGACAGCAGGAAGTGGATATTGAACAATTACAGCAAAATGAAAAAGAAATTGTTGGCTGTATGACATATAACCGACCTGATACAGAGGAAGCATTGGAAATTATCGAGAAGGCGGAAATTCCAGTAGATAAAATTATTTCCCATGTGCTGCACTATGATGAAGCTGCACACGGCTTTGATATCGTAAATAAAAAGAAAGATAATTCCGTAAAAGTACTTGTAAGATTTGACTCATAGAGGAGGAATCAAGGGTGAAAAGGGAGAAATTAATTGGTCTGATTATGTTAGTAGCTACCTTAGCCCTTCTGGGAGCTTGCTCAAATACAGCAAGCTCTTCAGAAGGGGGAGAGGATGTAAAAACATTAAGACTTGGACATATACAAAGTGAATCACATACGTGGCATAAAGGCTCTGTGAAATTTGCAGAATTAGTCGAAGAAAAGACAAATGGTTCTGTTAAAGTGGAAATTTATCCAAGCTCTACACTCGGTTCTGACCGCGATTTAATTGAAGGAACACAAATAGGATCTGTTGACTTTGCATTGGTGGCAGGGGTAATGTCAAACTTCTATCAACCTTACTCCATACTAGAGCTACCTTATTTATTTGATGATCAAGAGCATTTGGAGTCCTTCCTATACGGGGAAGCAGGAGCAGAATTACAACGTGACATGCTAGAGGAAACTGGAATTCGCGGTTTAGAATTCTTTACTCGGGCACCACGGGAATTAACCACAAACAAACGCGTTGATTCGATAGAAGATCTACAAGGAATTAAAATTCGTGTACCAAATATTGAAGCATCTGTTGAAGGTTGGGATGCAATGGGAGCTAATCCAACTCCAATGAACTTCAGTGAGGTGTATTCTTCCTTGCAAACTGGTGTAATCGATGCACAGGAAAATCCGGCATCCTTTATTACGAGTGCTAAGATTCATGAAGTACAAGATTATTTAGTGAAAACAGATCATGTTTACGGGTATGTACAGCTGATAATGAGTGATCTCACTTATGAAAAGCTAACTGAAGAAGAACAGAAAGCAGTTGAAGAAGCAGCCTTAGAGGCAAGAAACTATCAAAATGAGCTTGTTGCTGAGCAAGATAAGAAAGCGCTTCAGGTAATGGAAGATGCTGGAGTAGAAATTATTGAAGTAGATAAAGAACCGTTCCGTGAAGCAGTACTACCTGTACATGAGCGTTTAGCGGATAAGTACGGCAGAGAGCTTTACGAGCAAATTATTGAAATGAGTAGTTTAGGGGGGAACTAAATGCAGGGCTATGTGCATTTTATAGATAAGCTAAATCAAGTAGTAAAATATATCGTTTCTGCAATGTTTATCGTTTTAGCAGTTTTAGTAGTCCTTCAGGTGGTTACACGCTTTATCATTGATTATCCACTGAGTTGGTCTGAGGAAATATCAAGGTATTTAATGATTTACATCGTGTTTTTAGGATCTGCACTTGCGATGCGAAATAAAGAGCATATTGCAATCGACTTTTTAATGGAAGTTGTAAGCGCTAAGAAAAAGAAAGTTTTAAATACAGTTATTTTGTGGATTAGTCTTATTTTTGCAGCGATTTTATTATACTTTGGAGCAGCTTTGACGTTAACGGTAGTAGGACAGGCAACACCAACATTGCAATTTTCCATGAGCTGGGCTTATGCGGCCATTCCGCTCGGAGCGCTTTTATTACTGTTGAACACCATTGCTGTCTTAATGGAAGATAGTAAAAGTAAAACGATAGAGAGAGGTGGGGCGCAATGATACTTGCATTATTTGTATCCCTAATTATCTTATTTCTTCTAGGGGTTCCTGTTGCGATCTCACTAGGTTTATCATCAAGTATTGCCCTGCTTGTTGCAGGAGATATCCCATTAATGGTACTCGCACAACGGGCATTTGTATCCCTTGATTCGTTTCCATTGCTAGCCATCCCGCTATTCATGCTGGCTGGAGTTATTATGGAATACGGCGGAATTTCGCAGCGATTAATTAATTTAGCCAATGCTTTAACAGGACATGTTTCTGGTGGATTGGCGATTGTAACAGTTGTCACAACCATGTTTTTCGCAGCCATTTCTGGGTCAAGTGTTGCCGCAACTGCTGCACTAGGTGCCATTTTAATTCCGGCAATGGTTGAAAGAGGCTATCACAAGAATTTTGCTGGAAGTGTGCAAGCTGTTTCAGGTACGCTAGGCATTATTATCCCACCTAGTATTCCGTTAATTTTATACGGGGTGGCAGCCGGTACATCGATTGGTGATTTATTTATTGCCGGGGTCACACCAGGTATTGTCATCGGAATAGGACTATTAATTGTCGTCATTATTGTGTCTAAAAAACGGAATTATTTAAAAGAGCCGAAGAAATCAAGCAAGGAATTGGGCAAAGCATTCTTAGAAGCAATCCCTGCCTTGATCATGCCGGTTATCATCTTAGGTGGAATTTACAGTGGTATTTTCACGGCAACAGAAGCTGCTGGTGTAGCTGTAGCATACGCTTTTCTCATTAGTATTGTATTCTATAAAACAATTAACTTTAAAAACATTAACCAAATCCTAACGCAGGCGACGGTAACAACCTCAACCATCATGTTTATTATTGCCAGTGCTGGTCTATTCAGTTGGATATTGACAATCGAAAACATTCCACAGCAGGTTGCGGAAATGTTCACATCCATTTCTACTAATGGAACAGTGTTCCTACTAGTTATTATGGTACTATTGTTGTTAGTAGGGATGTTCATGGAAACCAACGCTTCCATTATCATTCTTGCACCAATTTTGGCACCGGTTGCCTTAGAAATGGGTATCGATCCGGTACACTTTGGAATTGTCATGATTGTAACGCTAGCAATTGGTATGGTAACACCACCACTAGGATTGAACCTGTTTGTCGCTGGTAAAATCGCAAACCTACGATTGGATCAAGTGACAAGAGGAATGATACCATTTTATGTTGCAGTGTTGATTACATTGCTTATTATCGCATTTATTCCATCTGTATCACTCGGACTATTAAATCTACTTGATTAAGGAGCTGAAAAGGAATGGATAGATTAGAGTTAGTAAAAGAACTGCAGAAAACAGGCGTATTTATGATGAATAATAATCTTGCATGGGGAACAGCTGGAAATATCAGCGCCCGTGTCGATGAAGATCAATTTTACGTATCCGCAAGCGGCACGTATCTCGGAGAAATGGACATTAGTGATTTCTCCCTCTGCTCTGATAAAGGGTTGGTTGAAGGGAAGAAGCCATCTAAAGAACATATTATGCATCAAAATATTTACAAAGAACGCCCGGAAATTAATGCCATTTTGCATGCGTCACCTTTTTATAGCACGTTGATTGCAAATACAGATATTGAGATACCTTCCAACTATTTTGTAGAGGCAATGTATTATTTGGAAAAGGTAGTTCGTGTTCCATATAAGCATCCAGGAAGTGTGGATCTGGCAGATGCTGTAAAAGAAAGAGCCAAGCAAGGAAATGTGATGCTACTGGAAAACCACGGAATCATTGTGTATGATACAAGCCTTAAAGAAGCAAGAATGGCACTGGAAACCTTAGAATATACATGCAAAATGTACATCCAGGCACTGCAAAGTAGTATTACGATTAATGGCCTGTCAGATGAAACTGTACATGATTTTCTACAAAATGCAGGCTATAAGCCAGTACGAAAATGGAACTAAGGTAGGTATGGAAAAACAGCTGAGACGATTGTCTTGGCTGTTTTTTTGCGTTTGTTTGGGAGAGGGTGGGGAGGTGAACAAGGGCGCTGTGCAATCAACCACTGCTGCAGTCCTATCAACCACCACTGCTGCACGATCAACCAATCCGCAGTGCAATCGACCATAACTGCTGCGCAATCAACCAATGCCGCAGTGCAATCGACCAATGCCGCAGAGCAATCGACCAATGCAGCAGAGCAATCAACCAAAGGTGCAGAGCAATCAACCAAGGGCGCTGTGCAATCAACCAGTGCTGCAGAGCAATCAACCCCAACTGCTGTGCAATCGACCAAAGGTGCAGAGCAATCGACCAAGGGTGCAGAGCAATCAACCAAGACTGCCACGCAATCAACCAAAGGTGCAGAGCAATCAACCAAAGGTGCAGAGCAATCGACCAAAGGTGCAGAGCAATCAACCAATGCAGAAGTGCAATCGACCAAAGGTGCAGAGCAATCGACCAATGGCGCTGTGCAATCAACCAAAGGTGCAGAGCAATCAACCAAGGGAGCTGTGCAATCAACCAAGGGAGCTGTGCAATCAACCAGTGCAGCAGAGCAATCAACCAATGCAGCATTGCCATCGACCAATGCGCAGAGCAATCAACCAGCGCTGCCACGCAATCAACCACACCTGCAGTCAATCAACCAAAATTGCCAATACTACTTCTAAATAATAGACACAGGCCTTCCCCAAGCTCGGTCGCATTGCAAAAATACGCCACCACTACGTTACCGCCAAACAGCATAATTCAATACATCTTTTCATACAAAAAAAGCCTGAGCATGGTATGCTAGTTTACAAGAGAAACAACAGCAAGGAGTTTTAGTATGCATGAAAAGAAACTGCAACGATTACTCATCACGTTTGTAACGGCCGCAATTGGCGGCTATATTTTTTATGTTTTACATATGCCGTTACCATGGGTCCTTGGGGCGCTAACGTTTACGTTCCTCGTGCAAGGGTTTTTCAAGCAGGAAGCCTATATTCCAATTCCGTTAAAAAACACAGGTTTTATTATACTAGGTATTTATTTTGGACTTTATTTTACAATGGAAACCTTTCAGACCGTCTTACCTTATTTTATTCCATACCTTTTGCTTACCTTCATTCTGATTTTTGCTTGTATTTTTCTTAGTATCGGGGTGACGAAACTGCCATGGGTAAAGGTGGATAAAATGACAAGTATTTTTGGGTGCATCCCTGGAGGCTTGTCGGAAATGACAATTGCCAGTGAAGCCTTTCAAGCACGCACCCCTCTTGTTGTTATTTTCCAAACGATCCGCCTTGTGACGGTACTATTTATGGTTCCCTCTGTAATGGCCTTGCTTTTTGGAAAGGTGAGTGGGGACGCGAGTGCACAGTCTACGGGGGAGGTAATCCTCGGTGCTCCTGTTAGCTATTTATGGTTTGTCCTTCCAGCCATCGCCGGATTATATTTAAATAAGAAAATTCCAGCTGGGATTATTATAGGAGCGATTGGGGTAACGGCACTGATCAACATTATGTTTGTCGAGTTGCCGGCTATCCCGCCGGTTGTTATGAACGCAGCCCAAGTAGCGGTTGGGGTAAGTCTTGGGAAAAACATTCTATTTCGGGATCTAAAAGCAGGGGGCAAGCTCTCCTTTGTGTATTTTGGGACATCAATTATCATCATTGCCTTTTCGCTTTTACTCGGAGTTATACTAACAAACTTTACGTCTCTCGATTATATAACAGCAATCCTTAGCATCGCACCAGGTGGCTTGTTCGAAATGGTATTAACAGCCTACAGTCTTGGCGGGGATCCTGCTTTAGTGAGCTCACTGCAGCTCGTACGTATTTTAGTCATCGTAATCGGTGTACCTCCGCTTCTTGGGTTCATATTTAGAAAAAGGCAGACCCAGGCTCGTGAATCGTAAAAAGCCCTCCTTATATAGGAGGGTTTTTTAGATAGCATCCTTTTAGTCAAACAGCTCATTACTAAATGACTTTTTTTAACAAAAATTTTTAGAAAAGTATGGTAATATAATAGATACTAGTGCTTTTAGGTTCCGTCTAATCTACTAAAAAGGTTTATAAGAAAAGGCACCCAAGATGGTTTCTGAGTGTCCATGTACTGTTCATGCGCCTCACTCGAACGCATAAAAACTTTCGTTCGCTTACATTGGCTTAAATATCAATGCTCCATACTTTTGAATTTATCCCATCTTAACTAGCAGTAAGATCGGAGCATCAACTGATTCGATTCGTTCAACTAACATTTGGAGGAAGGGAACCCCCCACCAAATGAAGTTTCACTTTATTTTCATGAGGAAAAGGAGTGCTTTTTTATGGCTAGTGAGAAAATATTGATCGTGGATGATGATAGGGATATGTCTGAAATTCTTGGTACCTACTTAAAGCAGCAGGGCTACAGCGTATTATTTGCCGCAGAAGGGATTCATGCCTTGGAAATAGTGGAAAACGAGCCACCAGATTTAATTGTCTTAGATGTAATGATGCCGCATTTAGATGGATTTGAATTATGTCAGTTGCTGCGGAAAAAAACCGATGTTCCCGTATTGTTTTTCAGCGCCAAGAATGAGGATGGAGATAATATACTAGGCCTTGGAATCGGTGCAGATGATTATATTGCAAAGAATACGAGTATTCCTGTAGTAGTGGCCAGAATAAGAGCGCATTTACGGAGAAATCGCAAGCTGGAGGAGCAGCATAACAAGCTCTCTCAGCAACCGATGGATGCGGTTATCCGGTACCCGGGACTTGTCATTAATTTAGAGCAGGCAGTCGTAACCGCTAATGGCAGACCTATAAAGCTTTCGGCAAAGGAGTATCATTTACTATGTCTATTAGCGC